>JADJWI010000008.1:0-340000 GCA_016716435.1 Acidobacteriota bacterium
AATATGTGCCGTTGGTTCCGAGCGATTGGTTACCAGCGATCCACCGATCTCGACGTCGCCAAAGCTGAACGCGTTGCGTCCGAAGAAAGATAGACGCGATCGACCCAGCTCTATGAATTGATCGGAGAACCGGAAGTTCTTGAGCGGCCCAATCGACCGTGATCTGCGAGCCAAGCGAGGCGGATTAGGCCTGGATCGTATTGACGCGAAGATCCGGCAGGTCATTTAGAAGCTTGAGTTTGTGCAGAGTCCTGATTGTTCTCTGGCGGAAATTAATTTTGAACCAGCGTTGTAGAAATCGGTTTCTACGAAAATGATCACGTCACCCTGCAAAAACAGCGGAATATTCACGACCTGGTTCTGCGGGTATTCGCCGTCGATAGCAAGGCCGCCCGGCCGCGGGAAGGTGCCGAGGTTAAAGAGCTGATTATTGTTGATCAGAAGGTAAACGCGGTCTGCCCAGTTGGGGTTTGGACGGTTGCTCCCGTGCCGAAATTTCTTGACCGTCCAAGAGATCGGCATCGCACCGTTGATGACCACCGGCGGCAACTGCTTATCCGTAACCCGCAGGTCCGGCGCAAAGCTGCTGATATCGATCGCTTTCGGCTTGGCTCAGGTTGTTCGTTTCGCCATTGCCTTTAGGTCGAACTCAAAGAGCGAATTGTAGGCATCGGTCGCGGCGATCAAATAGGGATGTCCCATTGAGGCAGTCGGAATCTAGGATAAACGAGGGGTCAACTCTGCCCCCGTTCGAGGCTTCTTTGTTCCCGCCGTTGCCCTGAGCAGTTTGTCGTTCATTGGATCATATGTCCTGATCTGCCGAGAGATAGAGCCTCGCGCCGGGCCCCACCCGCATCGAACGCACCTTGGTTGAGCACGGTTTGGGAAGCCAGGAGCCCTTGGCCGGCAAATCTGCGAGCTCGGAGCATTTATCGGTGCCGGAATGGTAAGATCCGGCGGCGTGCCGAGCACATTCAATCGCAGCCGCCAGCCTGACCCGGCTATCATATCCCCTATTGTTGTTTTCGTCGTTGAATTCGTAAACCTGGCTTTGAACGCGCCCGTGACAACGAAGACGTAATATTTGCCAAAGGTATTCTGCGGAAGCGTGACGCCGAAGTTTGAGACACTGCAGTTTCCGCCTTGATGTAAGAGCGGAGCCATTTCTGCGCCACGCGCCGATGACTGGATCAACGCCGTCGAGGACGGCATCGCGAGAAAGAATGATCGTATCGGTCCAGTTCTCGATCTGTCGCCGGCACCGGCCGTCGCCGTTGTTCGTCACCGTCCACGAAACAGTTGACCGAGCTCCGCCAAATCCTTCGTCGGGGGCCTGCACATTCGAGAACCGCAGATCAAAGGAGTGTAACGTTGATCGTGATCGAACGCGTGTTCAGGCGGTTTGTTTCGTTCTCTTCGTTGACCGAATTGTTGGATGCTGTGGTATGACGATCAAACGATAGTTTCCGGAGATGCCCGAGGGATGCGCACTGTCGCCGATGCGAAATAGTCTTCGCCTGTATCGAGAAAGCTGTCGTTAGAGGTTGTCGCAGCGACGTTGCGAAGTTGAGCGACGGTCGGGGCCGATGTAAAGCCGGTCGGTCCAGTTCGAGCGTCGGTCGGGCCGGTGCCCATGTTGGAAACGTCCACTGGACCTGTATCTCTCTGATCGTAGATTGCCGGCGGTTAGGAGTGGCAATGTTCGTGACCGCTAAATCGGGTCAGAAGCAGAATGTCCTGAACCGAACGGCGAGAATGTGACGTTGTTAGTTTTCATTGGCAACCCTCGTTTACATTGCCGAAAGCGTCGGTGCGGACGTAGATGAGGTAATTTCCGGTCGCGGAGATCGAGTCTGGTCGGGATCGTCACGTTCTGGACGCGGTTGACGGATGATCGCCAGGCGCAACGGGCTGGTTGAGCAAGAAACTCACTCGAGCAGGACATCGCCGCCAACCCGGTTATTGGTCGAGAAAAAGACACGTTCCCAACATCGGGTTGAGGCGGAGTCCGGTATTGATGGTCGTCCATTGAGGCGAACTGGGTGTCGAATCGACCCCGTCTGAGGAGCCCACTCTGTACCCGAAGGTCGGGGACTTGGTATTCGAACCGAGTCGAGACGCTCGTGGTGTTGATGGTTTCTGCCGGTCTGCCGATTATCCTCGAAAAACCCGATTGGCAGGATCGACGACAACAGATCAACGCATCGCTCGAATCGTTAAGCACCGGAAGTGTCGGCACGGTATCGGTCGGAGAAAACGATTGCGATTGGACAACTGCGAAGGCGGGACTGACCCGCTGAGTGATCAGGATGTCATCGGCATTTCCGATCGTTTGATCGAATGGAGAAGTAAACGTCATGACCGAAGCCACTCTGTGTTGCCGAGCCTTGCGTTCTAACATCCCAGTTGATAGTGAACTGAACTCCGGGTTCGATCTCCGCTGGAATCCTGAACATCCTCCGCGATCAGGTCTGGGAGGTTACGTCTACCTGATCGGAACGAACGCGTAGTTGTCCTGAAAGTTGCCGTTCCGCTCCGGAACATTTCGCCCAACCCGGTAGAAAGATAGTAGGTTCCGTCGGTCGGGATCGCGACTCGATGGAATGTTGATATCCGTTGCCGCGAATACCTTCGACTGGCCCGGAGCGAGAACGCCCGCGTTGTCGAATTTCATCCCAACGAAGCGTCACCCGGGTCATTGAAAGTATCGGGTCCCGCGATAACCAGATCCGTTCGCGGTAACTGCCGGTCGCAACCTTTTGCCGTTATTTGTAACATCGTGATTTCCGCACTGAAGTTCTGAAGTACATTGACTGTCGGCGGTGCTACCAGGTTCGACGCAGCGTTAGATTGGCAGATGCCGGTGCGATGATCGACCGTCGTTCTCGCCGTGTCGAGCCTTCTGTAGCGATGATGTCGGAGCTGAAACATATGGTGATGGCGGGACCGGAAAGGATGGTCGTTGCATCGAAAAAGTGTTTACCGAACCCTCAGGGATAAACACGCTGGTGGAACGGTCATCGCCGAAGGATCGGTGGAAGCCAGCGAAATGGTCGCAAATCGCCGGCCGGTGCGGGATCGGACAGCGAGATCTGACTTGGAACCTGAACGGCCTCGAGCAAACGGAAAGAGGAACGGGCCGCCAAGCGATATGCGGGATTTCGGAACCGGCGGACACCGCGCCGAGCTGAGCATCGCCCCGGTCATGTTGACGAGTGCCTGAATTCTCCGAAAGAGCTCCGGTTGTAGAGCACAACCTCGTCCGCCACCTGAAGGCAGTCAGCCTGAGAGCCGTAACGCCATCGCCCTTCCTATCGTGAAAGGCGCGTCATTGGTGCCGATGGTCCGGTTTTCCGTATGCGCTACAACAAGCTGGCCGTTCTTGTAGAGGCGGAACTCGTTGTCCTCTCCGAAGAGCGAGATGCGTCCATGTAGAGATCAGTTCGTGGCCAAAGGCCGCAACCCGAGACCCTCCGGATTCGTGGATGACGTCAATGAACGGTAGGTTGGGTCCAAGTCGACGCCAACACAGGAAGTTAGGGAGCCGGTGCAGCAAGCCTTTCCCAAAGAAATAATGCTCGCGTTGATCAGCCTGAATGTTCACCCAACCCGCCAATGTGTAGGAAGCGTTTGTGAATTCCAGGGAACCATTATCCGGGATCCCAACGAGAAGGTTCCGCATTACCGTTAAAGTAGAAGGCGTGCTGAATCCCAACTGTCCGCCGGTAAAGTAAGCCGCCCGCAAACCTCCGTCATTGTTTCCAAACCAATCTTCAGCGGTAAACATCTTCCGCCACCAGAGACCGTAAGCGTTGGCGTCGATCTGTGGGCCGCCCTGGACCTCCGGTTCCGTCGCATTCGAGCTGCCGCCAGCAAGCCTCCCTGATAAAACGCGAAGGGCTTCTGCGTTAAACGTCTCGAAGCGATCGGTGCCGTTCGAACCTCGCAATGGCGATCCGTTGGTGCCCGTCTTGACCGGTTCGAACATCAGCGATCTGCGAGCCGTTCGGCGACCAAACCGGCTTTCAAGAGTCTCGTGGGGTTCCTCGATCCGGTCGATCGTGTTTGAGTCCGTTCGGAAGGGGAACGCAAATGCCTGACCGGAAGCGGTCGCACTCGAAAAGGAGTTTTGCCCGTCAGGCGAAGCAGGCCGTCGGGAAGACGTCGTAGGACTGGTCGTTTCCGTCGACCACCGTTTCTTCGCCGGGTGCCATCCGGATTTGCGGTATATCGCGGTCGCTATCCAATAGACCTTTGACCGTTGTGAGAAAAGAACATGATACTGCCGCCGCCTTGCGTCAACACTCTGAAGGCCGGTGCCGGGTGAATTGCGATCCAAATGGGAAAGTTCCGTTCGAAGACAACCTTCGAGCCATCAGGCGAAAGAGCCGGACGGAGGTGGAATCATCTGAGGAGATTTGGGATCTCGGTCAAGCCAGTCCCGTCGGAGTTGATAACCCAGATCCGATCCTCGAACACGTGTTCAAATGTGATCTTCGACCATCCCGCGAAAAGAGAAATTTCTGCCTGTCGATGAATGAAGGTCGACGTCGTTGATTGAACCCGGTCGGGTCCATTATCCGTAAAAAGCTCGCCCGGGATCGGCGTGATGGAAGTCACGCATCCGCTGCGTTCGAATAGGATCTTTGAACCATCAGTGAGAATACGCGGTTCGGAATCGGCGAGAAAGGTGAAGTAAGAAACATCGTTCGATGGGCCAATGTTTTCAAGCTTCTGAGAGTATTGTCCAGCTCGACCAGGAAAAAGCCCGGAAACGTTCTGCAGCTTGTCTTGCTCGCTCGCCTTTCTTGCACTTGCAGGTGATGAGGGTCCGCAACCGACGCACTGTTCTTCCGACCACGGTGGCAACACCCCGCACTGACGCCGAAGTGGATGATGCCCAAACGACAAGCGAAAGCGATGCGGCTGCGAGTATTGACAAAACGAAGCGGCGAAGCGGGACGAAAACGACGATTCCTGGGGATCCCATTTGGCTTTCTCCTAGATATTTGTGTCTCTGGGCAATAAGGCGTGAATGAATCGAGCTTTGGACCAACCGAAAAAGTTTCCGATTTGCCCGAGATTGGCTGTATAATCTGAAAACTTCTCAACTTATGCCTGAGCTGAACGAAGTGACCGAACTTCTGAGCCGGATCGGGAGCGGCGATAAGCATGCCCCGATGAGCTCTTTGCGGTCGTTTATGATGACCCGCGCTTGCTCGGGCCTATTTCGCTACAATGAACGGCCGGAGCACACGTCAGGCGACCGCCGGTCCATGAGGCCTACATACGTTTAGTCAACTGGGAGCAGGTTAGCTGGGCAGAACCGGGCTCATTTTTGCAGTCGCCGCCGAAGTGATGCGAAAAGTACTTATTGACCACGCGTGCCCGAAAGGCCGCAAACGAGATGGCGGGAGATCGCGTTCTACCGAAGAGACGGTCAGCCTCGCCGCCAGGCAAACAAGCCGATCGATCTCTTTGAATCTGAGGACGCCTGGCAGAGCTTGAAACCGCGATCCGCGGCAGGCTAAGGTTGTCGAGTTTGCGCTGGTTCGGCGGTTCATCTATCGAAGAAAACGGCGTATCTGCTCGATGTACTGGCGACTACCGTCATGGGAGAGAATGGAGCTTTGCGAAGGTTGGCCGCACGTGAACTGACCAGAATTGGAGGCCGAGATGGACCGGAGAAATGGTCAAACTCAGAGAGATCTTTGCACAGGCCGAGGGCTCTGGAGCCCGGTGAGCGCGAAGCCCTGGTCAGCGAAGCTGCCGAAGGTGATGCTGAGCCTGCAGGGGAGGTAATGTCGCTTAGCTCACGTGACGAGACGGCGAACATACTCGAAGCAAATGCTTTCGACCTGTCGAAACGCGTGTTTGCGGACCAAAACACCCAAGGCCGGCTGACCTTGGAAGTTATCGGATCGTTCGCGAACTAGGCAGCGGGCGGCATGGGTGCCGTGTTCCTGGTCGAACGTAGCGATGGCGAATTCAAGCAAACACCGCGGTTTTGAAGTTAGTTCGAAATACCGCTGCGGACGCAGAAACTGAACGACGTTTTCGCACGGAACGCGAGATCCTTGCGGGTCTTCATCATCCGAACATTGCCCAACTTTACGACGGAGGCGTTTCTGAAAACGGTGAGCCTTTCTTGTGATGGAATACACTGACGGCCTTCCGCTTAACGAGTATGTTCGTAGAGCCAACAGTCCGTTGAATGTCCGCGCTTGATCTCTTCCTCAAGATCTCTGTTCCGCCGTGGATTATGCTCACCGCAAACTCACAGTTCATCGCGACCTTAAGCCGCGTAATGTTCTCATAACATCTGAGGGGGAGCCAAAGCTGCTCGATTTTGGCTTGGCAAAGCCGCTCGATGAGTTGGCGGCGAAAAGATCAGACCGCGACGGTGTTCCGGGCATTCACGCCGGCATGGCGCCTCGCCGGAGCAGGATCCCGGCAAGCGGGTGACGATAGCTCGACATTTATAGCCCTCGGTGTGATCTTTACGAGCTCACCCACCGATTCGAAGCCGTTCTGTTTTTGACGGACGTACAGCCTGAGGGGAGATCGTCCGAAACGATAACCGGTTCCGATCCCATGCGTCCGAGTTCCGTAGGCAAAGGGAAGCATTCTCGTGTCTAGGGTGGTCGGCATCGCGTCCGATCTTGATACGATCGCAGGAAGCGCCCGAGAGGGAGCCTGAGCGGCAGTGGTGACCGCGGGAGATCCGCCGCTGATGTGCTTGGCGTTTCTCGACGGAATGCCGATCCTCGCCCGTCCGGAGCACTTTCGTACAGAGCTTCGAGCTGGGGTTCGTCCGGCGAAACGGAAATCGCTCGCGTTTGGAAGGCTTGGGTGGCCAGCTTGCTTTCGGGCTTGGGGTATCCATCTGCGGCGGAAGTCGCTCGGCCGAACGCGACCGTCGCGGAGCGTTTTGCAGGACGTAAGAAAGCCTTCGAACCCGCTTCTTCGAGATCACACCAAAGATCGAGACCCTTGAGGGCTCGACTGACGCCCGAGAGATCTTGGTCAAGCGTTCTTGAGTATCCTCGACAGCCTTGCGAGGAAGCTGCCGGCGATAGCGAACTTCAGCAGAGCTCGCGGCCGCTTACGAGAAGATCGGTGAATTGGCAGGGCCATCCGAGCAAGCCAAATTTGGGGCGACCTTGCCGGTGCACTTTGAGTTAAGAGAAGGCAACGCCATTAGGGCTCGCGCCAACCCGAAGAAAAAAAAAGGCGCCGGAAAACCTACGGCTTCTTGCTGAGAACTTTCGTCATTTATCCGATGCCCGTTACGGGCAGGAGATACTCAGGGACGCTGTTTGCGCTGAACGGTCGCGGGAGATCTATGAGGGGCTTGTGAGTGCTCAATCCGGTGGCGATGTTTCGGTGTAGGGCTGGCGTATTTGCGGGGATTCGACCGAGCTTTCGCAGTATCATCAGGCGAATAATCAGTATCCGGAGGCGATAGCGTTCGCTGAGAAAGCGATCGTCGGAACTGCGGAACTTCCTGCCGATGCCCGTGAAACCCGCGAGGAGTTCTTCGTTACGCACGCCGACCTCGGCAATTCGCTATCGTGGAATGGCGAACAGGAATTGGGCCGAAGCGATGATTGCCATCGCGGTTGGCGGAATGGAGAAACTCCTAGCCGAAAAGCCGAACGACGCCCGGACGCGCATTTGATGTTGTTTATATGCTCGCCAGCGGGATCTTCGAGGACATCGTCAACGAGCGTTCGCTGGAGTTTGCCGGAAAAGGCCCGAGCGACGGCTCAAAAGGGCGTAGAGATCGACCCGGCCGATATCCAGTTCCGTCATAACCTCGCCCGGTCGAATTATCGGGTCGCGGTTGCCGCCGCAAACCTCAAGCGAAGCGACGAAGCATTGGACACGCTCAAGATCGCCGGAGACGCAGTTCCTTGCTCTGATCGAGCGCGCCGCGAAACCGGTTCTACCGCCGGACCCTGGCCGTATTTTACACGCGGGCTGGACTTGCACGCCGCCTGTCGCAACGACCTGGCTGGTTCAAACGCTGATTTCGTCCGCTCGCTAGAGCTCTGGCAGCAAGTGGCCGAAAGCGATCCCGGAAACAAGAATGCTCGCCGCGACATCGCTCTTCGCACCGGTACCTTGCCGAGAACCTTTTCGAAACTCGGCGAAAAAGCGAAAGCCCGCGAGCACTTTCCGACAGCCGTTGATGATGCCAACGGACTGAAGAGCGAGGTCGCTCCCCGAAGTTGATGTTAAGCCCATCGCCGAGCTTGAGACCGTAATGGCGAAACTTTAGCCGCAGTTAACAAACCAAATGAACATAGATCATTCCAGGATCCTGGCCGGCAAGAAGGTCGATCTTTCAAAGTTCAAGACCGACGACACGGACGGCTACAAGGACAAGATCAGGCCCGCGAGATCTTGCGAAGAACATCGAACGGATGACGGAGCTGCAGGATATGCTTTATGCCCAGGACGTTCATTCGCTGCTCGTCGTCTTTCAGGCGATGGACGCGCCGGCAAGGACGGAGCGATCAAGCACGTTATGAGCGGTGTGAATCCGCAGGGCGTTTCGGTCGCTTCGTTCAAGGCTCCTTCGGCCGAGGAGCGAGACCATGACTTCCTTTGGCGGCATCAGAAGGCCCTGCCCGAGCGCGGGAAGATCGGCATCTTTAACCGCTCGCATTACGAGGAAGTGCTCGTCGTCCGCGTTCACCCGGCGATCTTGCGGCTGCAGCTCCCGCCCGAGATAAAGCATGACAAGAACATCTGGAAAAAAAGATTCGACCACATCCGCGACTGGGAGCAGCACCTCTACGAGAACGGGACGCACGTCCTGAAGTTCTTCCTGAACGTGTCACGCGAGGAGCAGAAAGGAGTTGCCGGACCCGCATCGAGGAGCCGGAGAAGAACTGGAAATTCTCCGCCGCCGATGTCAGGGAACGCGGACTCTGGGACGACTATATGAATGCCTACGACGACGCGATGGAAAATACGTCCACCGACCACGCTCCGTGGTACGTAGTCCCCGCGGATAAAAAATGGTTCACCCGCCTCGCCGTCTCAGAGATAATTGTCAAAAAGCTCGAGTCAATGAACCTTCATTATCCTAAGGTCAGCGAGGAACAACTTGCAGCACTCGGAGGAGCAAAATCGACGCTCGAAGCCGAACGCTGATCGGCGGCGATACGGCCGCCGGGATTGTTCGGGAATGCCCCGGCGTTCTACAATGGTTACCTAAGCAATACAAGTTTTCAGGGGAGCATTCTGCTGAGAGTTGCCGGGCATGCGCCGGGCATTACCCTAAAAACCTGATGCGGATAATACCGACGAAGGGAGAAAAACGATGAGAGAGAATAAAGAAGTCAGAAATCAGAAGTCAGAAGTAGAGAATTCGAAGGGGGGCAGCAGAGCAGCGATCAGGTTAAGTTGCCGGCTTCGCAGAAGGTTTATGTTGAGGCGGATGGTTTGCGGGTGCCGTTTCGCGAAATATCGCTGTCGCCGTCGCGTGAGATGGACGGGACGATGGTTGAGAATGCCCCCGTGCGTGTTTATGACACCAGCGGGCCGTGGACTGATCCGGCCGAGCGGCAGAACGTCCGCGACGGGTTGCCGGCACTGCGTCGCGATTGGATCGTCGCTCGCGGAGACGTAGAAGAATACGAAGGCCGCGAGATATTGCCGCAAGACAATGGCTACTTAACGAAAGGTGCGGAGGAGATTGCCCGCGTTAAAGATAATGGCGCTTGACGAATTTCCCGGACTCAGAAGAGCTCCGCTAAGAGCGAAGAATGGAGCCTGCGTCACGCAAATGCACTACGCACGCAAGGGAATCATCACGCCTGAGATGGAATATGTGGCGATCCGCGAAAACCTCGGCCGCAAGTTTGGAGTCCCGGCTTTAGCCGGCATTCTCGGCGAGAACGGCGGGCCGCCTAAAGGCGGTACTCAAAGCGATGATCGCTCCTCGCTTTACCATCAGCACAAAGGCGAATCTTTCGGAGCCGCCATTCCGGAATTCGTAACGCCCGAATTTGTCCGCGATGAGGTCGCCCGCGGGCGTGCGATCATCCCGGCGAACATTAATCATCCCGAAAGCGAACCGATGATCATCGGACGCAATTTCCTTGTCAAGATAAACGCAAATATCGGCAACTCCGCCGTTGCCTCATCTATTGAGGAAGAGGTCGAGAAGATGCGTTGGTCGACTCTGTGGGGAGCGGACACGGTAATGGACCTCTCAACCGGCAAGAACATCCACGCAACCCGCGAATGGATACTTCGCAATTCGCCGGTGCCGATCGGAACGGTGCCGATCTATCAAGCGCTGGAAAAAGTGAACGGCAAGGCCGAAGACCTGACCTGGGAGATCTACCGCGACACGTTGATCGAACAGGCCGAGCAGGGCGTTGATTATTTCACCATCCACGCCGGAGTTCGCTTGCCTTATATTCCGATGACGGCGAAGCGAACCACAGGAATAGTCAGCCGCGGCGGTTCGATAATGGCCAAATGGTGCCTCGCACATCACGAAGAGAGTTTTCTTTACACCCGTTTCCGCGAGATCTGCGAGATCATGCGGACGTATGACGCGGCGTTTAGTTTGGGCGACGGTCTACGGCCTGGAAGTATTGCGGACGCGAACGACGAAGCTCAATTTGCCGAGCTCGAAACGCTCGGTGAGCTTACAAAGATCGCCTGGGAAATGGATTGCCAGACAATGATCGAAGGCCCGGGCCATGTGCCGATGCATTTGATCAAAGAGAACATGGACAAGCAGCTCGAGGTCTGCGGTGAGGCTCCGTTCTACACTCTTGGCCCACTGACGACAGATATCGCTCCCGGATACGACCACATCACCAGCGGAATTGGTGCCGCGATGATCGGATGGTTTGGCACGGCGATGCTTTGCTATGTTACGCCCAAAGAACACCTCGGCCTGCCGAATAAACAGGACGTTAAAGAAGGAGTTATCACTTACAAGCTTGCAGCTCACGCCGCCGACCTTGCAAAGGGCCATCCGGGAGCGCAGTATCGTGACAACGCGCTATCGAAGGCGCGTTTCGAATTTCGCTGGGAAGATCAATTTAACCTCGGACTAGACCCTGAAAAGGCAAAAGAGTTTCACGATGAAACCTTGCCCGCAGAAGGCGCAAAGCTTGCCCATTTCTGCTCAATGTGTGGCCCTCATTTCTGCTCGATGAAGATCACCCAAGATGTCCGAGAATACGCCGCCGAACAAAACATCGAAGCCGAAAAAGCCTTAGCCGTCGGCATGAGCGAAAAGGCCGCGGAATTCAAAGCCACCGGATCAGAGATCTATCATGGAAATCTACCGGGCGGATCGGTAGCGGACCACTGATCTGCGGGTGTTGGTGCAGAGTTTAGCCGCAATATCCATTGCGTCATTTTGGCCAGTGCCGAGAATCTGGCCTGGCTTGTGGCTGTTCTAATTGGCTCGTCGCAATTTCGGTCTCCCGCATTCCTCTTGTTGTTCTTTGCTGTGACGATGACCCGTGTCCGACGACAATGCGGTGGGTTTTTAGCCTTAACTTTCAGTTTGTTGGCTCATGTTGGATAAAACACATTAAGAACTAGGAACCGTATAGTACTTGGTGTAAGCTTACGGGCATTCAAGCCTTTTTCATTTTCCCAGCCATATGTCAATCGCTGTGAATAAGGGACTAACCAGTCTCTCCGTTTTGGCGTTTACACTCTCGTTTCTCAACGAGAACCGCATTCCTAAAGTGTTAGTCGTCTGTTAAGTTGGTTTTGCCGGTCGAACGAGCAGTGTCGTGGACCACCAACAAACACCGATGAAGTGCATAAGAATCGAAAATCGAAAGACTGAACCTCGGTTCTCGCAGAACATTCGAAAACGGCGAAACTCATCCAGACCTTGTAACTGTTAAAGTGAGGCGATCAATAAAATGATAAATAATCTGCGGAACGCGCTTGGTCATTTTCGAGCGGGCTTCATCCTGTTAATTGCGGTGGGGATCATTTTTACCCCAACAATATATTCCCAGTCATGGAGCGATACACGCTTGATGACGACCGTCGGCAGTGTTCTCTACACTACTGAGCCGAGTGGGGTCTTGTTCAACACAAATTTGACGACGGGGGTAAAAACCTCAGTAGGTACCGGCTTTCAGAACGACAAGTTTTTGTTTTCCAATGGCACACATCTTTACAGCATTGGCCCGAGTGGTGATCTTAGGAAGCATTTCCCCTCGACGACCGTCGCCACGGGCAATTGGAGGGATACACGTTTGTTGACGACCGATGGTAGTAACTTTTACACGATCGAGACGTCCGGGTACCTTTACCAAACAAGTTTCACGACCGGTGTTAAAACGAGAATAGGAGCTAGAACCTGGCCCGGGGCCAAGCTCATTTTTGCCGAAAGCGGAATGATCGCGATAATTGGGTATCCCCAAGTTTATGGGATCAATTCGACAAACGGCGTAGCAGCCACCTATGGTTCGCCTGCTCTTTTGAGCAGTACCCGTTTGGGCGCTAATTTTCCCGGCGCTGATCTTGTATCTATCGAATCGTCCGGGCTCTACCGCACTTCTTCGGCTTTTACGAAAACCCGAGTAGTGGCGGCGTGGGCTTCTGCGAAGTTTCTATTTTTTGTTGGTCCGCAATTGTGGGTAATAAATGGTGACGGACTCCTTTATCAAATCGCATATTTGAGCGATGGTGGATATTCAAAGCGCTTTCCGCCCGCATCTCCAACACCGAATCCGAATTCGTTCGCGCCTACTCCGGGAGGCAACGTTGCCCTTGGAAAATTAGCCACCCAATCAAGCAACATTGGGTCACCCTGGGCTGCTACGGAGGGAGTGGCTTCCCTCGCGGTGGACGGGAACACGAATGGGAAGTGGTTTGGTAAATCAGTTACGCACACGGCGAATGGGAAAACCACGGATCCGTGGTGGCAGGTGGACCTCGGAGCGGACTTCAATGTCAACAAGATCGAGATCTGGAATCGAACTGATTGCTGCAGCAAAGAGCTTTCGAATTACAGGGTCTGGACAAAATCAGCGGCAGGTGGGTGGGAAGAATTCTCTCCGGGACTGAAAACTTATGTGCCGGGTGAAACATATCCGCGTACGTTTACGGGCAGCAAACAAGCTAGGCTTGTTCGCGTGCAGATAGATGGCCCCAATGCGGTTTTAATGCTCGCGGAGGTCGCCGTTTACGGGTCACCTGTGAGTTCGGGCGGTGGATCCAATGTTGGTATAACTTCGGCTGAGCAAGCGCTCTGGGATACGGTCAAACAAATCAATTCCAAGGCGGGTTATGAACAGTATTTGATCAAATACCCGCAAGGGACATATGTGGAAAGCGCTCGTATCTCGATAGCTGCAATTACGGGCCAATCCGCCACCCCTACGCCGCAACAGGGCGGTGATTCGGAAGATGAGAGATTCTGGGCCCTGGTCAAGGAAGCTGGTGTAGCAAAGGGATATCAGGAATACCTCAATAGGTTCACATTTGGAAAGCACAGGGATGAAGCAACTCTAATGTTGAACCTTAAATCTGGCGCTTCAGGATCACCCACCCCGCCTCAGGGCAACGATTCAACTGATAGGGCAAAGGAGCAGGCATTATGGGAGACCGTCAAGGGAATAAATACCTTGGATGGGTATGTGGATTTCTTAAAGAGATATCCGGAGGGTGTATATGCAGAAAGCGCGCGGATCTTGATGAAGTCAGCCACGTCTGCCGCACCGGCAGCAACTCCGACGCCGGCGGCGACTCCGACGATTTCGGATGATGAAAGGACCTGGAATTTGATCGCTGGCAGTCTGGACGTCGGGGACTACGAAGCTTATTTGAATGCGTTTCCGAATGGAAAATTCAAAGGGGAGGCCAACGTAAAAATAGCTCGGCTGAAACCTGCAAAGAAAGATCCACCTGCAGCGAAAGAGAGGGAGTGTGTCGTGAACCGCCTCGTCAACTTGCGGGATGATTACAACAAAGGAAAGATACTCGGCACACTTGCCAAGGGCAGAACCGTTATTTTCATTGAAGAACAGGCAAGTTCGATAAGGGTCGGTGAGAGCCGAAGCGGCAGGCTCATTTCGCTCGGTTGGGTCTTTTACCAATATCTGGATTGCGAACCCTGATCCGTTGGGATTTCTTTAGTTGGAGATCTCGATCAAGTGAAATAGATAGGAGAAAAAATGATTGTAAAAGTTTTGATCTGCGGTTTGTTGATAGCTTTTTGCGGAACGCTCAATTTGTTCGGTCAAGATGATTGCGGCGTTGATGCGTATGTGATTGATAAAGACCCAAAAGGTCTGAACGTCCGAGACCAGCCAAGTGTTAAAGGCAAAGTCTTAGCGACGTTAAAGACAGACCCGAATTCAGGTGACGGCCCGGGATCTATTTTGGTTCGTGTAACGGGGTATTCGAACGGCTGGGTGAAAATTGTCAGAGCCTACGGAGATAGCGGCTCTTTGTTTGAGGGCACCGGTTGGGTCTCGGCTAAAATGGTGGCGACCGGAACCATGGGACCGATCGGACAATACAACAAGCCCGCTGATCTTTACGCGGCGTCCAACACAAATAGAAAGATCGGGACGATCCCGAGTGAATCCGAAGTGTCAATTGCCGGTTTTACCTGCAACTGGGTAAAGGTCAAATACAAACGGAAGATCGGCTGGATCAAGGCTTCAAACGTCTGCGGCAGCCCTGTTACGTCCTGTTCGTAGAGTATTGTAACGGTTTGGACAACCCTGGAATCAACTGGTGTCCTTAGCCGCAGGAAACAAACGTAAGTGAACGACAATCTCCGACGGCTTTCCTTAATACGAAAGATCGTCGGGGGTTTCATATCATCTCAAATTATTCGCAGCGCAGATCGTAGCGTCTTTCTGTCATTCGCTCTGTAATGAGCGGCTATTCCGGCAACAAACGCCACCCCCCGGAATCTACGCCGCCGTCCACGACATCGGCATTGTCTACCTGCCGAACGGCAAATACCTCTATATCAGTGTTTTCGTTACCGATTCGAAAGAAGATTTCGACACCAACGAAAGGACCATAGCCGACATCGCCAAAGCGGCTTGGGATCATTTCGCAGCAAAAACGAAATAGCCCGCATCAGCGGTTTATGAACAGGTTGTAAGCGGCGATCGCTTCGGGGCTTTCGAATAGAGACGTGTGGCCTCCGCCGGCAATTTCAACGAACTGGCGGGTTTGACACGTGTTGCAATCGGTCATTTGCTGTTTGAATGTGGGCCATGAGAACAACTGGATCGGCGAATCTTGCATTCCTTGAACGACGAGGATGTCGGATAGATGGCCGCTCGTGAAATTTAAGAGCGAGCGGTCCATATATGCCGAGGGGTTTGCTGTCGTTGTTCCGTAGGTTTGCCGGAGCAGATTGCAGACGGCGCTTTGCGGGACCTGGCCGTTTTCTTCGAGTCCGCATCTGTAGACAAGATTTAGCGGCCCCGGAGCATTTGCGATCACACCGTCGGTCGCATGCATCGTGTTCAATCTGGTGACAATATATCCGCCCTGCGAATGTCCGATCAAGAAGATCTTATTCACCTTTCTCTTTAATGCTTTTCTGGAGTAATGCTTAACCCAAAGCAATGCCGCTTCTGCTTCCAGAATGCCGTCACCCAGCAATCGGCCTTCTTGAGGATAAGCCACGCTGACGATCATCATATCTGTTCGAGCGGTGATCTCCTTTACTCTTGCCAAAGTGTTTTTTGCGGCGGGAATGATCTGTTCGTCGCTCGCAACAGTTCCGTGGAAGGCGACCAAGACATCCACGAATGTGTTAGTAGGCTTATCAATTACAACATCAACGCTTATGTTGTTGTAGGTAATTCTCCGCACCTCTTGCGCGCTATGCGACATGCTGAACAGCAGGACGCCGATAAGTGCAGCTAGCAAAATGCGTGGTTTGATTCTCATTCTTAAAGTCACTTTAGCAAAGGAAGCAGGAATACATTAAGACGCAGGCCGCCGCCAAAAGGCCGAGAGAGTTCGCAGCATGGATGAGCTCCAATTACCGCTGCCCGGACCAGAGCGAAACGGCCGAGTTCCACCGAAAACCCCACGATAAACGACCAAAAAGCATTGACTCACCGCCAAAGTGAAATATAACCCCTAAAAAAGTATTCACGGGTTACGGGGTTTTTATCGTCATCGTCAATGCCCCGGTCGAGAACGTGGACTTCCTCCCGGAGCCTTAAGAAGGCCCAGCCGTTTGCCCGGGGATTTGGCTTCGGCTTAAACTCCCAACGTGGAAGCGGATGAAAAACAGATAGCGGCCGGGGCGGGCGATCCGCAGCACTCGGCCGCAGGTATGACGACCCGCGTCGTGAAGGGTTCGCTCTGGACCCTTCTCGGCCAGGTCGCTCCGCTTGCCGTTTCGCTTGCGGCAACTCCTTTCACCATCCGCCTGCTCGGTGCCGAAGGCTACGGCGTATTTATCCTCGTCGGGCTGATTCCCGCTTATCTCGCATTTGCAGATTTCGGGATGTCGCTCGCCTCTACGCGGTTCGCGAGCGAAGCTTTCGGCCGCGGCGACCGGAAAGAAGAGGCCGCGGTCATCCGCACGGCCGTCGCGGTCGCACTTGCCGGCAGCGTTCCCGTAGCTCTTGGCCTGATCATCTTTGCCCCGCAGGTCATTTCGCTTTTTGCCGTTCCCGAGAGCTTTTTCGCCGAGGCCGCGGCCGCACTTCGCATCACCGCGGTGACATTCGTCGTCAACATTCTTTGCAGCATTCTCAACACGCCGCAGCTCGCCCGGCTCCGGATGGACCTAAACACGCTGATAAATGCCGGGACGCGGATCGCCGGACTTATCGCAACGCCCTTGGCCATTTATCTCGGCTATGGGATCGTCGGTGCGGCCACGGTTCTGCTCGCGGCGATGCTGCTCAATCTTGCCGGCCATATTTTCTTTTCCGGTAGGCTCTTGCCCGAGCTTTTCGGGCTCGGGATCAGCCGCGAGAAGCTCCGTCCGCTTCTTAAATTTGGAGCAGGGCTGGTCATAAGCTCCATTGCGGCGGTCGGGCTCGTAAATGCCGAGAAAGGCATACTCGCCGCCGTAGTTTCAGCCTCCGCACTTGCCCATTACACGGTCGCATTTACGGCCGCCTCGATGATGACCCTTTTCGCCGGGGCGATGATCCAATCGCTGATCCCGGCATTTTCGCAGTTGCAGGGTGAGGAGGCCCGCGAGCGGCTCAACGGGCTTTTTGAGCGGGGAGTGCGGCTTTCAATGATCTGGGCAATTCCGGCGATGATCTTTCTGGCCATTACGGCAAAGCCATTTTTCACCATCTGGGCCGGGGAAGAATTTGGCCGCGAGAGCACCTTGCCGCTTTATCTGCTTTTGGGCGGATTGCTATTCAATATCATCGCCTATCTGCCGCACGCCGCAATTCTCGCCTCCGGAAGGAGCGATGCTCTCGCCAAGCTTTACTGGCTGGAGCTTGTGCCTTATGCCGCCGCCGTCTGGCTGCTTGCCTCGCGATACGGAGCCGCCGGTGCGGCCGCCGCCTGGAGCCTTCGCGTTATCATTGACACCTTTCTGCAGTTTTATCTCGCTATCCGCTTTGGTGGAATCACATTTCGCCCGCGATTTCCGATCGGATGGCTGCTCGGCGTCGCCGCCGCCGCCCTGCCCGCGGTTTTTCTGCTCTATTACAACGCCTACACGCTCTTTCCGCTTCTTGCCGTCCTTTTAGGCTTAGCGATCTACGCCGCAATGACGCTCCGGACGCTCCTGACCGCCGAAGAGCGTACCTGGCTCACCGCCCGCATCTCCCGCCTGACCCGCCGCGCCACATAACCCTCCGCCTTCAAGCAATTTTTAACACAGAGCCCACAGAGACCACGGAGATGTTGTATAAATAGGAACTACGGCTTCCCAGAACCGCTGATTCGCCGAAGAATCCCACCTCAACACCCTCAGTGCCCTCCGTGGCAACAATTCTGTGCTTTCTGTGTCCTGATCTGTGTTTTCTGTGTTCCAGATCGAAAAAATCCGCCCGCCGGAATGAAATATCACCTTGCGCAAATGAATTCTGAGGTTGCGCAAATGAATCCTGCAATTGCGCAAATGATTTCTGAGGTTGCGCAAATGATTTTCTCGCCGCAGGAATGAATTATTAGCTTGCGCAAATGAATTATTAGCTTGAGCAAATCATTTCTGAGCTTGCAAATAAATTCTGCAATTGCAGCAAAATGAAATTCTGCAATTGCGCAAATGAATTATTGGTCTCAATAATTCATTCCTACAAGCTCAGAAATGAATCCTAGCTTTGTAGAAATGAATCCTAGCTTTCTAAAAATGAAATATAGCCTTGTAGAAATGATTCCTAGCTTTCTATAAATGAATCCTACATCTTCAGAACTCGTCCAAAGTTCTCAATAACTCATTCCCAGCCGTTAATATTTCGTTCCAAAGTCCCAAATTTCCCCATTTTCTCTCATTTTGACCGACTCACAACAAATCCAACTTGCCCACCCGCCCCGAACCACTTACACTTCTCAACGTGACGTCCAAAGACGCGAGCGAACCCGCCAAACCGCCCAAAACTCCGCCATCAACAGCCGGAATGACGACCAAGGTCGTCAAGGGCTCGCTCTGGACGCTCGCCGGCCAGGTCGCACCGCTTGCGGTCTCGCTGGTGGCGACTCCGTTCGTTATCCGGATGCTCGGGGCGGAAAGTTACGGCGTTTTGATCCTGATCGGGCTGATACCGACCTATCTTGGTTTTGCAGATTTTGGGATGTCGATGGCATCGACCAAGTTCGGTAGCGAGGCTTATGCCGAAGGCGACGAGGAAAAAGAGGCCCGCATTGTAAGAACCGCGGCGCTCATTGCCCTTATGACCTCGGTGCCGGTCGCGGCGGCATTGATGATATTTTCCTCAAAGATCATCGGGCTTTTCAACGTCCCGGAAGCTTTACAGGCCGAGGCGGCAACGGCGCTCAGGATCGCTGCCATAACTTTCGTCATGAACTTTCTCTGCGGAATATTTAACACGCCGCAGCTCGCCCGGCTCCGCATGGATCTAAATACGTTCATCAACGCCGGCTCCCGCATCCTCGGCCTGATCGCAACACCTATCGTCCTTTACCTCGGCTACGGAATAATCGGCGCCGTAACCGTCCTCCTCGCCGCCAGCCTCCTGAACCTCGCCGGGCATCTTATCGCTTCGAGAAAGCACCTGACAATGCTTTTCGGGTTCCGGATCGAACCAAGTTTGCTTCCGGCAATGGCAAAGTTTGGGTTTGGCGTGATCGCGGCGGGTGTCGCGGGACTTTTATTGGCGAATATAGAAAAGGGTGTTCTTTCGAGTCTTGCGTCGGTTAAGGAACTCGCGTTTTACTCGGTTGCGTTCATTGTCGCAAGTTCGATAACAATGTTCTCGAGCGCGATGAGCTAATCGCTGATGCCCGCGTTTTCTCAACTGAACCGAGGAGGGCAAAGTGACGGGTCGGTTAGTTTTCTTTTTTCTACGGTCGTAAGACTTAACATCATCTGGCTCCTTCCTGCTTCGGTGTTCTTGATACTCGTAGCAGAATCCTTTTTCACGATTTGGGCGGGCCCCGAGTTCGGACAGGGAAGTACGGCACCGTTTTACGTGCTTCTGATCGGTCTGGCCTTTCACGTTGTCACCTATATTCCGTTTACTCTTCTAATGGCAGGCGGACGGTCCGACCTGATCGCAAAGATATATTGGGCGGAGCTTTTTCCTTATCTTCTCTTGGTTTGGATGCTGGTCTCTCGATTTGGGGCCGTAGGTGCGGCAGCGGCATGGAGTATGAGAATCATCGCCGATTGCCTTATATTGTTGTTTGCGACAAGTAGGTTGACGGGAATCAAGTTAGAATATCTGCCCGTGGCGCGGATTCTCTTGACCGGTACAGTTTTTGCAGTTCCCGGCTTCCTAATGTTTCTTACTTCACTGCCGATCTCGGTCGTCGGGTTCGTATATCTCGTATTTGCCGTGCTTTACGGATTTCTTCTGTGGCAATTTGTTCTAACACGATCCGAGATAGACTGGCTTAGGCTTCGGATCTCCGGGCTTACTTCGTTTCGATTCAATACCTAGCGGATAAAAATGGCGACGCCAATTAAAAACGTTTTCTATGGAGCGCTCGACGCGGTAACGCTTTATCGCGGCGTTCCCCGAACGATCGGCAGCGAACGCGTGCTGTTTCCTGCAAAGTGGAGCAGGTATTATGAATCTGATTATGAGCCGGAGACGTTTCGATTTTTTAGGGCGAATCTAAAGCCGGGCGATACTGTTCTCGATATCGGCGCCCATATTGGTTTGTTTTCGGTCGTTACGTCGAGACTGGTTGGCGAGACGGGTAAGGTCTATGCATTTGAACCGACTCCGTTTACGCGAGGCGTCCTCGGTGAAGTTGTAAAGTTGAATGGCTGCGACCAAAACGTTGAGATCCGTCCCGAGGCGGTTTCGGATAAGAAAGGAACTGCCTACTTTTTCGATACTGGTACGGAGGTTTCGAATGCCAATTCACTCGTTGAAACCGGTCGCAGCAAAGAGAAGATCGAGGTCCCGATGATCTCGGTCGATCAGTTCGTTTCGGAAAGAGGCCTCACCGTCAATTGCTTGAAGATCGACGTCGAAGGAGCGGAGCTAGATCTTTTGAAAGGAGCACGGAAAGTCTTGACCGAGCAACGGCCTGTCGCGAGACTAGGTTTGCATCCGGAGTTCATGGCCGCAAATGGGCACACGCTTGAGATGATCTGGGACCTAGTTAAACATTACAGATACCGGCCCGACTACAATGGCTCAGCGATCACGAAACAGGAATTCTGTTCGCAGCCAACTCTTTTCGACGTAAACCTTTTCCCGATTCAATAAATGCCTTCGGACAAGGAAATCATGGTCTGCCAAGTTGTCTCATATTCGGCAGACTCAGAGTATCTGCGGAATCTTGGCCTTGGCCTTGCGGGAAAGGGTGTCTCGCAGCTTTGGGTAACGCTTTTCGATTCCGGAAAAGAGCAGCCTGCTTGGATCAATGAGGCAAAGAACGTGGAATATCTTTGCCTCGGCGCGAGGAGCCGATATGGCTTCCCATTTGCCGCTCTACGGTTGGCAACGAAACTCCGTCAAGGGAAGTTCAATATAGTTCAAACACATCTTTACGAAGCAAGCCTCGTCGGATTACTTGCAGGAAAATTGGCCGGGACGCATGTAAAGGTCCTGACACGCCATCATCTTGATCAAGCGCTTCTGATCGGGAAGAGCCTCCCTATTTATATCGATAAATGGGAGGCAAGAACTGCCGACCATATCGTAACTTTGGGCGGAGCAGTCAAGGAGCATTTGGTTAACCGTGAAAGCGTTGCTGACGAGAAGATCACAGTTGTTTATCAGGGATTTGATTTCAACCGCTTTTCAGCAACCGAGTTCGAGCGTTTAGAAGTTCGAAAAGAGTTTGGGGTCGGCGAGGGAGAATTTCTGATCGGCACTTTCGGGAACTTTTTTCCTACAAAGGGCCATCGATTTCTCTTGGACGCCGTATCCGTTCTGATAGAAAAATACGCGAACATTCGATTATTCTTTGTAGGGGGCGGTGGCGAAGAAAGCGGCGTCGTTGATCACGTCAGCAAGACCGGGCTCGATAGCAAAGTTATATTTGCCGGCTTCAGGAAGGATGTTGCCGCCTGTATGAAAGCCTGTGACCTTGTCGTTCATCCCTCGCTTTCGGAGGCATTTTGCCAGGTTTTGATCGAAACAATGTCGGTCGGCACTCCGCTGATCTCAACCGATGTAGGCGGAGCAAAAGAGGTCATTGAGAATGGCGTTACCGGAACTCTTGTGCCCGCGGCGGACGCGGCATCGCTCGAAACGGCGATTGAAGAGGTTTTATCAGACCGTGCTCGGGCGGAAGCAATGGCAAACGCCGGCCAGTCATTCGTGCGAAACACATTCACGCTCGAACGGATGATAGATAGGCAATACGAACTTTACTGTCAGTGGTTGGGAACGAAGACGTGATGGGAGTTTCTGAAAGATTTCAAGGAGCTAATGTGATCGATGCCGGGCGGCTTTCTCCCTATTGGGGAGAGCATGCGGCCCGATATCGATTTGCGCTTGAAATGGTCGCGGGTAAGAGAGTTCTTGATATTGCCTGCGGGACCGGCTACGGGATCGGGTTGCTTCAGCAAACTGCAAGATCGGTTTGCGGCGTTGATGTGGATGCCGAAGCGGCGGCTCAGGCCCGACTAGAATGCGGGGAAAGTTCCGCGGTGATCCTGGGGGATGGTCTTCGTCTTCCTTTTACGGATGCGAGCTTCGATGTCGTCACTTCATTTGAAACGGTAGAACATATTCATGACCGCCCGGGTTTCTTAAGGGAGTTGGAGCGAGTTCTAAGTCCCGGAGGCTTTCTTCTGCTTTCGACTCCGAATGCCCATTACACGAGACCGGTGAACGGAAAGCCCTCGAATCCTTTCCACGTCTATGAATATACGCCCGAAGAGCTCGGCGAAGAATTGCGGAAGGTTTTTATAGTTGAGGAGCATCTCGGGCAGTCGCTTGAGATCGGGAAAAGTATCTCACCGTTCTATCTCGATCAACAGAGATTGCCGCGAAAGCCCATTGTGCAGGCCAAGCTGTTTGGCTGGCGAGTGATGAATAAGTTTCCGCTCGGCCTCCGGGAAAGGCTAAGCGAGGCGATCTGGAAGCGGCCATTTTACCCGACCGAGGCAAATTACTTATTTTCGGAAGAAAAACTTGCCAAGGCACCGGTGCAGCTTGCCGTATGCCGAAAGAAATGAAGCCATTGGTTAGCGCGATCATTCCCAACTATAACTACGCCCGGTATGTTGGCGAGGCGGTCGAGAGCGCTCTCGGGCAAACCTATCCAAACATCGAGGTAATAGTTGTTGATGACGGGTCAAAGGATAACTCGCTCGAGGTTCTTGAGAAATACCGCGATCGGATAAAGATAATTGAGCAAGAGAACTCGGGGGTGTGTGTAGCCCGGAACCGCGGCGTGGCGGAATCAACCGGCGAATACATTGCATTCCTGGATGCCGATGATGTCTGGTTGCCTGAGAAGATCGAAAAGCAGGTTGACAAGTTCGAGTCTCGCGGCGATGTGGGTCTTGTTCATGTCGGTGTGATCGATATTGACGCTTCAGGAGAAGAACTGGCGACTCATTTGAACGGAATGGAAGGTGATGTTGCCGCCGAACTAATGATGTTTGAAAGTGCAGTCATTTTGGGAGGCGGGAGCGGGGTGATGATCCCGCGAGAGGCTTTCGACAAAGTCGGAGGTTTTGATGAATCGCTTTCGACTTCGGCGGACTGGGACCTTTATTTTCGCATCAGCTCCTCTTTTTCCGTGGGCTTCATAGGCGAACCGCTATTGAAGTATCGGTTACACGGCTCGAACATGCATTCAAATATTCCGCGAATGGAGAGCGAAATGCTCTCCACATATCAGAAGGTGTTTACTGAAAACGGGCGGGATGGAAAATTCGACAAAGGCAAAGCTTACGGGAGCTTGTTTCGGGTTCTTGCGGGGTCTTATTTTCGGGCGGGGAAGTATAGGGATTTTTTGCGGACGGCGGTGAAGAGTGTTTGGTATCGTCCGGCGGGGATCGGATATTTTGCGGCGTTTCCGTTGAGGAGATTTTCTAAAAATCGGATGAACACGGATTAACGCGGAAGCGCGAATTGCTAGTGCCTAGAACTTTATACATTTGTTATTTCGGGGTGCGGGAGCCTTTGGTTCAGACGCAGGTTTTGCCGTATTTGCGGGAGCTTCTCAAAGGTGAAAAAGGGAAAGAGTTTAAAGGTAAAAAAGGGGAAAAGCTAGAAGGTGTAAAAGGGAAAAGGTTGAAAAGTGAAAATGAGTTGGATGCCGAGTCTATTTTCCCCTTGAGCGTTTCGCTGCTTACGTTTGAGCCGCAGCGGGAAGGGAAAGATCTTGAGGAGTTTGAAAAGGTTCGGGCGGAGCTGGCGGCGGAGGGAATTGAGTGGGACTGGCTGCCGTATCATAAGCGGCCTTCGGCGGCGGCGACGGCCTGGGATATCTTTCGCGGGGCTTTTTATATTTGGCGAAGGATCGGGCGGTTCGATGTTCTGCATGGGCGCGTGCATGTCCCGACCCTGATGGGAGCTTTGGCCCGGAAGTTCTCACGCAAGAAGCCTAAATTGCTCTTTGATATCCGGGGATTTTTCCCTGAGGAATATACCGATGCGGGCATCTGGCCCGAGGGCGGGCTGCTTTACCGCGGTGCGAAACGTATGGAGCGTTGGCTGATGAAAGAGGCCGATGCCTTTGTCGTTCTAACCGAAAAGGCGAGAGAGATCCTTTTCCCCGAGTCGAAGGGGTCGGGGTTTGATAAGCTCGGCCGCCCGGTCGAGGTGATACCGTGTTGTGTTGATCTGGAAAGATTTGCCTCCGCGACTCCCGCGACCCGGGAAAGAAAGAGAAAAGAGCTTGGTATAGCCGACAAGAAGGTAATGGTCTATGTTGGCTCGTTCGGAGGGTGGTATCTTACGAAAGAGACGGCCGATATCTTTGGAGCCTTCCGCGAAAAGTACCCGAATGCGTATGCGATGATATTGACGCAGAGCAAGCCTGAAGTTATCGAGCCGCTTCTTCGCGAGGCCGGTTACGCGGATGGCGAGTATCTTATAACTCGTGTTCCATCAAACGAAATACCTGAGTATCTGGTTGCGGCCGACCTGGCCGTTTCTTTTATAAAGCCTTGTTATTCCAAGCAAGCTTCTTCGCCGACGAAAAACGCTGAGTACCTCGCCTGCGGGCTTCCGATTATCGCAAACATGGGCGTCGGGGATGTAGATCTGCTTATCGAGGGCTACGGCGTCGGTTCGCTGATAGAAAGGTTCGACCGCGAGTCCTATCTCGAGGCTTTTGATAAGATAAAGAGCTTAGGAGACATTTCCGCAAAATGCCGCGAAGTCGCCGATCAGGAATTCGACCTCGAAACGGTCGGCGGAATTAGATATCGGGCTGTCTACGAATCGATCAGTGGATCATGAACGCGATAGAATCAAAAAATAGATCGGACCTTTATGTTTGGACCGACCAAAGATGCCCGATCTGCGAAAAAAGCCTGACCGATTTGTGGGCAGACGCGGCGGTGTTTCGCATCGCGAGGGACTTGGCGTTGAATGTGAGATCTGGCGGTGTACGAGTTGTTCTTTGGTCTTTCCGAACCCAATGCCTTTCCCCAAAAATGGACTCGGCCAGCATTATGACGTGGACGCGGACGATTACTTTAAGGAGCACGACACCGAAGGTCGGCTTGACGGTGCGACGTCTCTTCTAGAAAGGGCGGAGAAGATACTGGGCCATAAGGGCAAACTCCTCGATGTTGGAGTAGGGCGAGGCGAAACGCTTGTCGCGGCAAAGGAATTAGGATGGGAAGTTGAGGGTGTGGAGCCTTCTGCTACTTTTGCAGATTATGCGGAGAAACGGACCGGCCTCAAAATATGGCGGGAGCCAATCGAAGATTCCTCGGTTCCAGACAATGAGTACGATGCTGTTGTTCTCGCCGCAGTGCTTGAGCATTTATACAATCCAGATGAGATAGTTGGAAGAATTTCCAGAGCGCTGAAGCCCGGCGGCCTTCTCTATATCGATGTCCCCAACGAGGCGGGGCTTTATTTCAGGATCGGCAATCTTTATCAAAAGCTTCGAGGCCGGGACTGGAGCGTGAATCTGGCACCCACGTTTTCGCCGTTCCATGTTTTTGGCTTTAGTCCGCATGCATTGAGAAAGATACTCACTAAACATGGGTTGGAACCTGAGTACTGGAACGTTTATCCGGGACAAAGTCTTGTGCCGAGCCGCGGGGGCATTGTGGGAACTGTCGAGAGCCTTTCCTCCAAGATCGTGACCGGAATCAGCAGCTTCGGTGAACTAGGGACTTACATCGAGACCTGGGCGCGGAAACGCTGATAAGTTCACGATAAGCATGTAGACTTCCGGTGAAATTCGGACAACTCTCAGATGGCTTCTAACATTGATACAAAGGTGGTTGCGGGTTTCGGGACGAGGACGCTTTCATCAGTCGGTCATGCCGAGCGCTTTTTAGTTTTCAGTTTCCTGGGAGAGCCTTCCATGCGTCGGTTTTGTCTGCTGCGGAGCGGGCGGCAGCTTGTGCACCGAGGGTCGCGAAACTGCATTTGATAGATCCGAGCGAAGCAATAGAAGTTGCCAAGAGGAATCTGGCCGGTCTTCCAAACTGAATTTCACCGGAGCCCCGTGCCGGCTCTCTTCCCCACGGGGCGGCCTCGGTGCCCGCGGGGGGGGGGGTAATTGCCGGAGCGCATTGCTGCGGTCGGTTTCAAGAGATAAATGCGAGTCTTTGCTGTCGCAAACTTTCCCAAAGAAGCGGCGGCGACGCGGTTTCGGGTTGAGCAGTTCATTCGGCCGCTTCGGGAGCGGGGAATTGAGCTTGAGCTGAGCCCTTTTCTTTCTGCGGAGCAATTTGCCGAGATGTATAAGCCGGGCGGTTCGCTCCGAAAGTCGGCCGGGATCGCCCGGAGTCTTTTTCGTAGAGCTGCGGAGGCGGGGAAGTTGCGGGACTATGATCTTCTTTTCGTCCAGCGGGAGGCGATGTTCTTTGGGCCGGAGATATTTGAGTGGCTTTTTGGCCTTGTCGGGCGGCTTCCGATGGTTCTCGATCTGGATGATGCTACTTACGTTCCATACGCGAGCCCGACATACGGCAAGCTCGGAAGTGCTTTAAAGTTCTTCGGCAAAACAGACAGGCTTATCCGCCGCTCGGCCGCAGTCACCTGCGGAAACAGGTTTATTGCCGATTATGTTTCCAGGTTGGGAACGCGGGCCGAGGTGATTCCCACGGTGGTCGATACAGAGGTTTTCCGCCCGGCTGGGAAAGAGAACGACGTCCCCGTGATTGGTTGGGTCGGCACACATTCCACATTTCCTTCGCTTGAGTCGCTCTTTCCCGTCTTTGAACGGCTTTCCACAAAGCATCAGTTTTTATTAAGGGTTGTCGGCTCCGGCAGCGATGGGATAAATATTCCCGGGGTCCGGACGGAGGTCCTGCCATGGTCGCTTGAGCGGGAGGTCGCGGATTTCTGCACGCTGGATATCGGGCTTTACCCGATAGTTGTTAGCCGCTCGGCGAGCGAGGAATGGCTCCGGGGAAAGTCGGGGTTTAAGGCGATCCAATATCTTGCGGCGGGTGTGCCATTCGTTATGTCTCCGGTCGGCATTTGTGCGGAGATCGGACGTCCGGACGAAACACACCTCAATGCCGATTCAGCGGAAGATTGGTATAATTCGCTAGATAGGCTACTCAGCGACGCAGATCTTCGCCGCAAAATAGGAAAAAGCGGCCGGGAGTATTCTCTGGAAAACTACACGATCGAAAAGCAGGCAGATAAGCTTGCAGAGGTGTTCCGAATGGCGAAGAACGGTTAACAGCGGATTTACGCAGATTTTCGCGGATTATTTTTTGATTATCTTGGTCATGGGAAGCCAAGGGATCAAAGATAATAGCCTTTCATGATCCGTGTAAATCCGCGTTGATCCGTTGTAAGATCGGCTGGCAGCGGATTCACGCAGATTTTCGCGGATTATTTTGGTTAGATTGTTGGATCTGGTTGCTTTTCGAGTGGCGAAGACGGGTTGGTCCAGCCGGCGCTTTGAATACGGTCAAACAGTTTGGTTAACTGATCCGTGTAAATTCGCGTTAATCCGTTGCATAAACATATGAGCGAAAGTTTGTTGCATGGTGATCTTACTTACAAGATCATCGGGCTAGGGATGCAGGTTCATAGTACTTTGGGGCACGGATTTCTTGAGAAGGTTTACGAAAATTCGATGGTGGTCGCTCTGCGATCGGCCGGCATCTTTGCATAGCAGCAAGTGCCGATCAAGGTCATGTTTGAAGGCGTAATTGTCGGAGATTACTTTGCGGATATTCTTGTTGAGAAAAAGGTGATCCTTGAGCTCAAAGCCTGCGACCGGATAACGGATTTTCACAAAGCTCAGGCGTTGAATTATTTGAAAGCGACCGGGATCGATCTGGCGTTGATCCTGAATTTTGGAGCAAAGAGCTTCGAGCATCACCGATTGATAAACCGGTTGAGGTAGTTAACAGCGGATTTACGCAGATTCTCACGGATTACTGTTTTTTGCGGAGCATTTCGGGATGGGTCGCCGTCTTTCCTACTCTGGCACTCAAGAGTTGGGACCCAAACGTCATAGGAACCCCAAGTTCTATTTCCAAACAATATTAATCCGTGTAAATCTGCGATAATCTGTTTTTATAGATTCTTATGTATATTTTGGGGCTTACAACTCTTGGCGATTCTGCGGCGGCGATCATTAAAGATGGGCAATTGATCGCGTCGGTCGAGGAAGAGCGTTTCTCGCGTAAAAAGCACCACGCGGGCTTTCCTTATAAGGCTATCGAATTTTGTTTGAACCAGGCCGGGATCACTTTGGCCGAGGTGGAGCACGTCGGGCATTATTGGAAGCCCTGGATACTCCGCCATAAAGCGATGCAAGCACTAAAGGCGGGACTGATCTCGCCGGCGATGTTCAAGGCAAGGGCCGATCGCGGAGTTGCTCAGGTCAGCGATAGTTATCTGGGGATGTTTAAGCATCCGAAGCGTCTTCGAGAGCATTTTGGCGCGAGCAACTTCAAGTTTCATTTTCTGGAACATCACCAAACGCACGCAGCTTCTGCTTTCTTCGTTTCGCCTTTTGATTCGGCGGCGATCCTTACCTGGGACGGAACGGGCGAAGATACGACCACGCTTTTCTGCAAGGGTAAGGGCAATAAGCTCGAGGTCCTGAAACGTATCAAGCTGCCGCACAGCCTCGGGCAATTCTATTCGGCGGTGACGAACTTTATCGGGTTTGATATGTTTGCCGGCGATGAATGGAAGGTTATGGGCCTGGCGGCCTACGGCAAGCCGAAGCATTATGACTTTTTCCGCGAAAAGGTGCTAAAGACCAATGGCAACGGTGATTTCAAATTCGATATCAAGGTTCTCGATCATCATCTGGCGAAGCATTACCAGTTTTCGGACGCAATAGTTAAGGAACTCGGGCCCGGAAGAAAGCCCGGCGAGGAACTTACCGAACACCATTGGGATATTGCCTGCTCGGCGCAGAAGGCGCTGGAAGATACGGCGATCTATCTAGTAAAGCAGATCCATGAGATGACCGGTGAGGAGAATCTTTGCCTGGCCGGCGGAGTTGCGTTCAATTCGGTAATGAATGGCCGGATATTTCACGAAACGCCGTTCAAGCGATTCTTTGTCCAGCCCGCCGCGGGCGATGCAGGTTGCTCGCTGGGAGCGGCATATTTTGTCTGGCACCAAAAGCTTGCCAAACCTCGTGATTTTGAAATGAAACATGCCTATTACGGGCCGGGTTTTTCAAATGAGGAATGCCGGGAAGCGCTTGATGCAGCCGAACTTGCATACGAGACTTTACCGGATGAGGAATTGCTTCCGCGTATTGCAAAGATGATCAGCGAAGGGGCGATCATCGGTTGGTTCAATGGCCGTATGGAGCTCGGGCCGCGGGCGCTCGGTGCCCGGAGTTTTCTTGCCGATCCGCGTCGGGCGGATATGCGCGAGATATTGAACCACAAGGTAAAGCTCAGGGAATGGTTTCGTCCGCTTGCCCCCTCAATGCAGGAAGAGCATGGCCGCGAGGTTTTTGGCGTTGAGCATCATGATCCATTTATGATCACCGTTATCGAGGTGGCCGAGGACTATAAGTCGAAGATTCCGGCCGTTGTCCACGTTGACGGGACCGCCCGGCCGCAGATGGTCAGCCGCGAGACGAATCCGCGTTATTGGAACCTGATAAATGAGTTTAAGAAGCGGACCGGAATTCCGATGCTCCTCAATACATCTTTCAACGTTCAGGAGCCGATCGTCTGCACTCCGGAGAATGCGATAAACACATTCCGGAATTCGAATTTCGACGCCCTTGTGCTTGAGAACAACCTCGTTGTCCGCTAGCGGAAGTTTTTAATGATAGCCGCCGGAAAGCTTGTCTTTTTGCTCACGTTCTTTGCACTTGTCGTGCAGGGGCTGATCTTTTTTTACGATGACCCCGATGAGCTGACCGCGCTTCCACTTGTCCTAATTCTTGGCGGCATCGCCGGTTACCTTCTTCGCGAACGAGCCAACGACCCTGACACGCATTTTCAGGCCGGCATTTTCTTTTGGGCCTTTTCCATCCGTCTCTGGATGGGGATGATAATGTACGGCTGGGACCTGAAGGAACTTTTCGGCGACGAAGACGCCTCGGGTTATGTTGCCAGTTGGGGGATGGCCAGCGCCTGGTACGAGAATGGCTTCGACGCATTTGCGTCCGATCTGGTTCGCGTTTTCTTTGAACGGCAAAATGAGGGCCAGGCGCTTATCTGGGCGATCCCCAGCTTTATTGCGGGCGGCGAGAGCCGAATGATCGTTTCCACGGTGAACAGCTTTGCCGGAGCTTTGCTGGTCATTGTCGTTTTCCGAATGACCCGGCGGGTCTTTGATTCCGCAACGGCCCGGATCGCGGCGGTACTTGTTACCTTCTGGATGTCTCACATTCTGCTCTCGGCGACCACGGCGAAAGAGATATTGGTCATCCTCGGGGAATGGTTCGTGCTTTACATGCTGATCCGTAACGCGAAGGGATTTTCGCCCAAGGATGCCATTGCTACGGTTCCCGCGTTGCTGGCCGTCTTCATAATGCGGTTCTACGCGGTCTATCTGCTGGCGGCAGCCGCTCTCTTTAGATTCCTGGTGGCGAGCAGGCAGAATATTGTCCGCAATGCGATCTTCGGCACGGTGATCGTCTCGGCCCTAATGATCTTTTTGGCTGCGGGCGGAGCGATACAAAGAGATTTCGAGCGGATAGAAAGGCTGAATGAGCGGGTTGATTCCTGGCGCGAGGGAATGGCCGTGTCCACAGGTTCGGGGGTTGAGATCTATACCGAAGGTCAGTCGACCACATTGGCAATACCGGTCGCGACCGTCTATTTCTTTTTTGCACCGTTTCCCTGGGAAGCATTCAGCGGATCGGCCCGCAACGCCTTCGGGGCTGCGGAAAATATCTTCATAATCGTAATTATCATCATCGGTTTCCCAGCACTCAGGATATTCTTCAAAGTAAAGTTTGTTGAGATGGCCCCTATATTCGCATTCTGTGTGCTTTATGCCGGTATGCATATTTGGGGGCTTTCAAATGTCGGTTTGGCGTGGCGGCATAAACAGACGATTATGCCTCTCTTCTTTATGCTCGTCGCTGTCGGCATTACTCAGAGACAGGTTGGCTGGGCTGCTCTTACGGGACGGACGCGGCGTCGCACAAAAGACCTAAGTATCGTGAGGGCAAATTAAAAGGATGTGTGGGATCGTCGGCATTGTAAATAATGGCGGCCGCGAGGCGAGCCGGGAAGTCCTTGAGAGGATGAACCGCGCCATATTTCACCGCGGGCCGGATGACGACGGTTTTTACCTGAAAGAGAATGTCGGGCTCGCGATGCGGCGGCTCGCGATCATTGATCTCGCCTCGGGAAAGCAGCCGATCTATGACGCCAGCCGCACAAAGTGGATCGTCTTTAACGGCGAGATCTATAACTATCAGGAATTGAGGCAAGAGCTTGAGGCAGATGGCGTTCATCTCTACACAAATTCAGATACCGAAGCGATCGTAAATCTATATGCGAAGTATGGTGCCGATTGCCTGAAGCGTTTGCGAGGAATGTTCGCTTTTGCGATCTGGGATGAGAGTGAAAAGGAGCTTTTCATTGCCCGCGACCGCGTCGGGAAAAAGCCGCTTCTGTATTCTCACCGTCCGAATGGCGATTTGATCTTCGGCTCCGAGTTCCTCGCACTTCTCGAACATCCTGACATTTCCCGTGAGGTCGACAACACCGCGATCGACGCCTATCTTTCTTATCTTTGCGTCCCGGCTCCCTTGACCGCCTATAAAGAGATCAGGAAGCTCGAGCCCGGCCATTGGATGAAATGGCGGGCGGGAAAGATCGAAACCTCGCGGTATTGGCTGCCCGACTTTTCGAAGAAGATCAAGATCACAGAGAGCGAAGCGATCGAGGAGACGACACGGATACTTCGCGAATCGACGAGACTCCGAATGATATCCGAGGTTCCGCTCGGTGCCTTTCTTTCCGGCGGGGTCGATTCATCGACTGTTGTTGCCCTGATGGCCGAGGAGAGTTCGCAGCCGGTCAAGACCTTTTCGATCGGCTTTGAGGAGCAGGATTTCAGCGAGCTTAAGTATGCCCGCCGTGTTGCCGAGCACGTAGGTGCCGAATATAACGAATTCATTGTCCGCCCTAATGCTCTCGATGTTATTCCGACCCTCGTTGAACATTACGGCGAGCCCTATGCCGACTCATCCGCGATCCCGACCTACTACGTAGCGAAGGAAACCCGCAGGCATGTCACTGTCGCCCTAAATGGCGATGGCGGAGATGAGAGTTTCGCGGGTTATGAGCGATATGCGGCGATGCTTGCGGCCGAGCAATATTCGAAGATACCCGGGGCTTTGAGAAAGGCGTTGATCGAGTTCCCGATCGGTCTTTATCCGACTTCGGAGATCAAAAAGTCGCGGGCGCGTGACGTCAAGCGTTTTCTCAAGGCTGCCGTTCTTCCGCGAAATGAACGTTATTTCCGCTGGATGTCTACCTTTGACCGTGAGACGAAGCCCGAGCTTTATGCCCGCGAATTTGCCGAATCGCTGAATGGGACACGAGCGTCAGATACTCTGGATCACTGGTTCGCGTCTGCCCGGGGTTCGGGGCTTCTTGATGCGGCGTTGCTAACGGACCAGATGACATATCTGCCAAACGATTTGCTCGTAAAGGTGGATATTGCGACAATGGCAAATTCACTGGAAGCTCGGTCGCCGTTTCTCGATCATAACCTGATCGAGTTTGCCGCGAGCCTGCCCGAAGGGCTTAAGATGTCGCGGCTTCGGCCGAAATATTTGCTCAAGAAGGTCGCCGAGCGGCTTGTGCCTCGTGAGGTGATTTACCGGCGAAAGATGGGATTTGGCGTCCCGGTCGGGAAATGGTTCCGCGGTGAAATGAAAGATTTTGTCCGCGAAGCCCTTCTCTCGGAAAGAGCTCTTGGCCGCGGAATAGTAAAGCCGGAGATGATGCGAAAGTATGTGGACGAGCACACCGGCGGCGAGCGCGACCATGCATTTCAGATCTGGACATTGCTGATGCTGGAACTTTGGTTTCAGCGATTTATTGATCGATAATTTCTCGGCAATTGCCGAACGAGTTTTATGAAAGGTGTAATACTTGCGGGCGGGTTAGGCTCGCGTCTTTTTCCGCTTACGAAGATAACGAACAAGCATCTTCTGCCGGTCTATAACCAGCCGATGATCTATTATCCGATCCGGACGCTGATCAATGCCGGCATCGACGACATTATGATCGTAACTGGCGGAAACTCAGCGGGTGATTTTTTAAAGCTGCTCGGTAATGGGAAAGATTTTGGACTCAAGCACGTTAACTATACTTATCAGGAAGGCGAGGGCGGCATTGCCGATGCTCTTTCATTGGTCGAGCATTTCGCTGATAAGGAACCGATCTGCGTCGTGCTTGGCGATAACATCATCGAGAAAAATATCCGTGCGGCCGCAGACGCATATCGCGAGCAAGGCAAGGGAGCGAAGATACTATTGAAGGAGGTCCACGACCCGCAACGTTTTGGTGTACCGGAACTGGATGGGCAACGCGTGCTTCGGATAGAGGAAAAGCCCGCGGAACCTAAATCGAGCTTTGCTGTTATCGGCATCTATTTCTACGACAACACGGTCTTTGACGTTATCAAGACACTTAAGCCGTCCGATCGCGGTGAGTTGGAAATAACCGATGTGAATAATCATTACATTGATCGTGGAGAGATGAGCTGGAATGAGCTCGATGGCTGGTGGACCGATGCCGGGACCTTTGAGAGCCTTTTGCGGGCGTCGAATATGGTTGCTGAAACCGGAGCGAATAACATAGGCAGCGTCTCGGCAGTCTGAGATCTTAAAAGAAAAGAAATGGCGGAAACAAAGAAAACGATGGTTGAATTCACCGAGGGCGAGATCAAGGATGTGGTCGTGTATCAGCTTAAAAAGTATCACGATGATCGCGGCTGGCTTGCCGAGCTGTTCCGGCACGATGAGCTTGCTGAGGAGTTCTTTCCGGTAATGTCCTACATTTCGTTCACAACTCCGGGAATCGCTCGCGGCCCACATGAACACGTCGACCAGGCGGACCTTTTCTGTTTCATCGGCCCGTCAACATTCAATATGCGTATGTGGGACAATCGCCCGGATTCGCCTACGTTCAACTACATGATGTCGTTCGATGCCGGTATCGACGAACCCCTGGCCGTCGTCGTGCCGAAGGGTGTTGTTCACGGCTACAAGAATATCGGCGATTCGGACGGAATGGTCATAAACTGTCCCAACCGGCTCTATATGGGCGAAGGTAAAAGGGAACCGATCGACGAAATTCGTCACGAAGACGATCCGGAAACGCCATATCGAATGGATTAAAATTCGGCAGCCGGCAGCGTGAACCCTACACAAACGTCTTGCCGCACCGCCTGCGAAGATAAAGCCGCGATGCGGTTGCCGGCTGCCGAACCCTTAAATGGCCGACGTCCTGCGCCAGTTCAATGAAAATTCTCCGAATCATCGCGAGGCTCAATGTAGGAGGCCCGGCCCGGCATGTCGTCTGGCTTACAAGGGCTCTCGAGGATGAAAACTATTCATCGCGTCTGATAGCTGGAAGCGTCCCGGAAGGCGAAGAAAGCATGGAGTACTTCGCCGAGGAGAACGGAGTCGAGCCGGTTTACCTTCGCGAGATGAGCCGGGAACTTTCGCTCCGCGACGTTATCTCGTTATTTAAGGTCTATCGCGAACTGTTGCGATTCGAACCCGACTTGATCCACACACACACGGCGAAAGCGGGCACGATCGGCAGGGCCGCAGCTTTTGCTTACAGATGGCTCACACTTTCTACGTTGGTCGGGCGGCCAAGACGAGTGAGGATGGTTCACACATTTCACGGCCACGTTTTTCATAGCTACTACGGTGCGGCGAAAACATCCCTTTTTCTCTTCATTGAACGGGTTCTTGCAAGGTTTGCGACCGATCGGATCGTCGTCATCAGCCGGCAGCAGCTTGAAGAGATAAACACTACTTTCAAGGTCGGCAAACCCAAGCAATTCAAGGTGATCCCGCTCGGGATCGATCTTGAGCCGTTCGATGTGACGCTAGACGCACGTTCCGCTATCCGATCCGAATGGAAGGTCGCCGACGATCAACTGCTTTTCGGTTTCGTTGGCCGGCTTACGGAGATAAAGAACATCCCGCTATTGATCGAGGCTATGGGACGCCTAATGACGACGGACGCATCCCTATCGGAAAAGATGAAGTTCGTTATCGTCGGCGATGGGCAACTGCGACCAGAATTGGAAGGACTTGTGAATGATGCTGGTTTGGACAACGAGATCATCTTTGCGGGAAACCGGACTGATATTCCTGCGGTGTATTCTGCTCTTGACGCCGTAGTTCTGACATCGCTGAATGAAGGAACGCCGCTTTCGCTGATCGAGGCGATGGCCGCAGGCAAACCTGTCATTTCTTCGATGGTCGGCGGTGTTGCGGATCTCTTAGGTGCATTCGAGGACGACCTCGACGGTTTTCATCGATACGAGCGTGGACTCGGTTTTGCCTCGGGGGACGCCAAAGGGTTAGAAATGTGCTTGAACTATTTGGGGAATAATGAAAAATTACGTAATGAGCTCGGGCAAAATGGTAAGGTCTTTGTTAGAAAATTTTATTCGAAGGAACGGCTGATCGACGACGTAAAGGCTCTTTACCGTGAGCTTGTTTGAACGTCTCAACATTGATTTTTAGTCTCTTAGCGTGCTCGAAATATTAAGGAATCCAGTTGCGGCAGGCTTGACCGGGTTTGCGTGCGCCGTGCTTTTTACGGGTGCAGTGCGGTCGTTTGCCTGGCGTTTCGGCTTCGTCGCAAAACCTAAGTCCGACAGGTGGCACAAGCGGCCGACCGCGATGTTGGGTGGTGTAGCGATCTTCGCTGCAGTAGTTCTTGTCGATCTCTTGATCGTTCCCCTGTCTACTGATTCACTGGTGATCCTGTCGGCGAGTACCTTCCTTTTTTTGGTCGGGCATTTAGATGATCAGCTAAACATAAAGCCGTATCAAAAGCTGATCGGACAACTGATCGGGGCGTCGATCGTTGTAGGCTTCGGCATGCGTCTCCCTTTGACGGGTATGGAGCTCGTTGATATCTGGATCACGGTGTTCTGGCTGGTCGGTATCACAAATGCCATCAATCTTCTCGACAATATGGACGGCCTTGCCGCCGGGATCGCCGCCATTGCCGCCATTTCGCTGGCATACGGACTCGCCGCGAACGGGCAAACGGCTGAGGCTGCATTGGTCGCGGTGTTTGTTGGTGCGTTGGCCGGCTTCCTGGTCTTTAACTTCAATCCGGCGTCCATTTTTATGGGCGATTCCGGATCGATGTTCGTAGGATTTTTTCTCGCAAGCTCCGTGCTTCTGAGCGACACCGGCGGGCGTTCCCGAGGGATCCTAACTATCCTAGCGGTTCCGGTGCTGATCCTTTTCGTCCCGATCTTTGACACAACATTCGTAACGCTTCTGCGAAAGCTTTGGGGCCGGAAGGCCTCGCAGGGTGGCAGAGACCACACCTCGCATCGGTTGGTCGCACTGGGACTTACGGAGAGGTCGGCCGTGCTGATGCTGTGGGCGTTTGCGGTCGCTGCGGGTATTTTGGCCTTATTGGTCAGCCAGCTGAGCACCTCGCAGAGCCTTGCCCTTATCGCTGTCTTCACGATCGTCCTAACGATAATCGGTGTCTACCTTTCAAAGGTCAAGGTTTATGATGAGCGGCAAGAAGAACTGGCATCTCAGAACAATGCGGTCTTCGCTTTCCTTGTCGATGTTTCTTACAAAAGGCGGGTCTTTGAGGTATTCCTCGATGCGATCTTGATCACACTCTCATATTACGCGGCCTACGTGTTGATATTCGGGAGTTTTGAGACAAGCGGAAACTGGGACCTTTTTATTCAATCGCTACCGCTGCTTGTCGTATTGAAGCTATTTGCGTTTCTCGCTTTTGGCGTTTACCGCGGCCTTTGGCGATATACGAGCATCTCGGATCTATTTACATTCGCAAAGGGTGTCATTGCGGGGTCTGCTTTTAGTGTCCTTGCCGTACTCCTGCTCTATCGGTTCGAGGGGTACTCACGAGCGGTCTTCGTGTTAGACGCGATCGTTCTTCTATCTGCGGTTGTTGGAAGTCGGTTAGCGTTCCGCCTTATTCGCGAGGTGTTGCCCGTACCCCATTCGAACGAAGGCCGTCGAGCGCTGATTTACGGAGCAGGCGACGGCGGCGAGATGGTCTTGCGCGAACTCAGGAACAACGCAGAATTGGGTTACATACCGGTCGGGTTCATCGATGATGATGATCGAAAACATGGCAAGGTAATCAGTTCACTAAAGGTCTTTAATGCAGATGAATCTCTCACCGAAATCTGCGAGAACCTTAATGTTGAGGAAATCGTGATTTCGTTCCGTGACCCTGATGCCGAAAGGCTTATGGCTATTCGCGAGTTTTGCCGCGACAACAACATAGCCTTAAAACGTGCGCATCTGCGAATTGACCCGGTGGAGTTTGAATAGCCTTATGCACTCATTACCACTGGATTCGCTTTTCAAGAAGCTCGCCGCCGCCGCGGGGGTGTTTGCGATCTCGGTCTTCCTTCTCCTTGGGCTCAATTGGGGCGTTAGTAATTCGGCTGCGACACGAGCCGAAAGCCGCGAACTGGCCGATGCGCTGGTCGGCTGGTCTTCACTTGACCCGCAAACCCATTTTGCGTCTGCCGTGTTCGCGGCTCGAGATCTGAGCGAAGAGGCAAAAAAGGCATCGCTCGCAGGATTTGAGAACGCGGTCGCGCTTGCTCCGAGGAACTATTTGCTCTGGATCGAATACGGACGGGCACTTGAACGTGCCGGAGAGCCGGACCGTGCCTCGCAGGCGTTTGATCGGGCGGCCGAGCTTGCACCGAGCTATTCCGCCGTGGCCTGGGCACGGGGCAATTTTCTTGTTCGGCAGGGCAGAGCCGATGCGGGCTTTTTGGAGATCAGGCGGGCGGTGAAGGGTAATTCGAGCTACGCCACGGCCGCGGCCCAGCTTGCGTGGGTAACGGCGGGGCTCGACGTAGAACGTGCTATTCAGCTCGCCGGAGGTGAGCCTGCACTCTCTGCAGCACTTGCTCTCGTGGTCGCCCGCTCGGGAAATTTGGACGCGGCGGTCAGGCTTTGGCAGGCGGTTCCAGCCGACCAGCGAAAAGTCGAAACGAAGGACATCGGCCTTCAACTCGCGCGACTTTTTCTCGACAAAATGCGCGTTCGGGACGCTCGAAATTTTGAGGCAGAGGCTCTCGGTAAAGAGCCTTCCCGCACCTTCGGTCAGCCAACTGACCCGGGGTTCGAGGAGTTTGTTGGGACAGAAAACACCGCACTATTCGCGTGGAAGATCGGCGGCGGGACCAATCCATCGATCAATCTTTTTGATACCGTAAAGCGATCGGGGCGGTTCAGCCTTTTTCTGCGATTCGCGGGTGCCGGAGATCAACAATCGCTGCGTCAGCTCTCACAGACGGTCGCGGTAGAGCCGGGCGTTTCGTACCGCTTTAAGTACCACTATCGAGCGGAGCTTACAACGAACCCGGAAATTCGCTGGTCGGTCGCGGCAATATCAACAAAAGCGTTACTCGGGACTGGGCCGCCGCTAAATTCGAGTACTGAATGGGCAGAAGGCGGGTTTCGGTTCACCGTGCCTGGCGATACCGATGGAGTAGTTATCACCTTGAGCCGCGATGCATGCACCGGTACGCCGTGCAGAACCGAAGGCAATCTTTGGCTCGACGATGTGGAACTAATACGCGAAAACTAAGCTAACGATCAATGAACTCGCTGGCAAACTCAGAGGTCTTGGATTCACGCTCTTCGCAGGCGGTATTTCTTTTGCTGCTCGCCGTGCCTATTCTCGCGACCATCTTCTACGGAGCGGTGGACCAGGCGGCTCAGGGCCTGCTCGCACTTGCGAGCGTCGTTATCCTTCTTCTCTGGGCAGTAAGCAGTTTCAAGCATGGAAGCATCATTTATTCGCAGAATTGGCTTCAAGTCCCGCTGCTCGCCCTGATTGTTTTGGGGCTGATCCAGTTGATCCCGTTTGGTAATTCCGGAGCACCGCCGGGCGTGATGTCGGTAAGTCCGTCGTCGGCCCTTTCTTACGATCCCTTTGCAACGCGGATGTTCATCATTCGAATTGTTGCCTTGCTGATATTCTTTTCAGCGGCCCTGATCTTTCTTCGCAGCTCGCGACGAATTCGGGCCGCGGCAAGAACAATTATCGTCTTTGGTGCGTTGATGGCATTTGTCGGGACGCTGCAATGGCTCGCAAAGCCTGACGCAATTTACGGCCTTCGGCCGACGCCGCAGGCGATCCCATTTGGTTCTTTCGTGAATCAACATCATTTCGCGGCGTTCATGGAAATGACCATCGGGCTCGGACTTGGCGTGGCCTTCGGCGGCGGAACGAAAAGAAGTATGTTGCCGCTGATCGGCACCGGCCTGGTACTGATGCTGATCGCCATAGTGCTTACAGGGTCACGCGGCGGCGTTCTTAGCACCGGTGTTGTATTCATCACAGCACTTGCGGCTACTTATTTTTCTAGGAGACGGGTAAAGGACAAAGAAGGCGTTTCGAATGCCCGCCGAGTGACTTTGATCGGGCTTGTAGCAACCTCTTTGGGGGCGGTGCTGCTTCTTACAATAGTGATAGCGATCGGTGGGGCAGACAACCTTCTCCGAGGCATCGGATTCGGAACGGCTTCAGAAGACCCGACCAGCGGACGGCTTCATTTTTGGAGCGCCGCACTTGAGATCTTTCAGGCGAATCCTCTGATCGGTGCGGGGCTTGATGCATTCGGGAATGCCTTTCCCCTTTATGATTCGAGAAACGGCCTGTTTCGGGTAGAGCAGGCTCACAACGACTACCTGCAAATGCTTGCAGATGGCGGCTTGATCGGATTTACCGCCACGGTCGTATTTATCTGGATACTCGTGAAGACGTGTGTTCGGAGTATTCGATCAGCCTCCGAAGGATTTGAGCGGTCTGTCGCTATCGGAGCATTTGCCGGGATGGTTGGCATTCTCACCCACAGTTTTGTCGATTTTCCGCTTAGGACGACCTCGAATGCCTATGTTTTTCTATTGCTAGCGGCACTTGTTGTCATTGTCGGAGATCCTACCTGGAAGCGGGACAAACTCGCAAAGCCAAAGATCTAACGAACACTGACGCTGATCAGTTTGTCTCCGCACGAAGTGGAAAAGAGCACCTGAAAAATTCCTTTGCGATCGGTCAGCGACCGGATCACGAAGTACGCTCGGCCCGAGAGCCCGGCGATCGCTGCTTCACGGCGAACCTCGACATCGTCAGGATTGCTCGAGCGAGCTTCGATAGTGCCGTCGCCGCCCTCAAAAGAAACTAGCAGGCCAATACTTCCGCCTGCTTCTCCGTCCTCTCTTCCAGGGTCTGTTCTAATTTGGGAATCGAGACTTCTTCCTTTTCGACCGGGTCCGACGCCAGTTCTCGAACTTCCGTTTTAGAAGTGGTGGCCTCTTCCTTGGCCCCAGCGGATGGGTTCTTTCGCCCAACCTCGATCACGATCGGCTCGAAAGGGCTTGAGGGCTTTCGCCGGTTCGACTTGTACCGGCTTATCACTTGCAGGGGTTTCATTGGCTTCGGCGTTCTCTGGTTTCGCAGCGGGTTTCTCGTCCGTTACATCTGCGGGCTTGTCCTCGGGTTTCTCGGCAGGTTTTTCGGCAGGCTGTTTCGCACTTCGGCCTTTGTAGGTTCGGCCTTTTCTTCGGGTTTTGTTTCAACCGGCGTTGTCGCTGCCTGTTCCGCAGGCGCCGTCGGCTTTTCTTCTGGAACTACCGGAGGCGTAGTGGGTTTCTGCTCCTCAGGCGCTTTTTCCTCTGCTTTGGTCTCGGCAGTCGCCGTTACGTCTTTCTTTTCGGTCTCCGATTCGGGGAAAGGATTCGGGCCGATCCGGGCCTCAAGGCCATCGAGTGAGCCGTTCACCTGCTGATAGACGCTCCGGATCGACGTGTATTTGAAATAATCGGGCCGGGTCTGGTCGTAGCCGGCAATGAAGTGTTCGAGAGCTTCGTCTTGCTTTCCATCTGCGGAAAGGGCTTCGCCGAGCCGCCATTTGCTCGAACGCCACCAGGCACTATCGGGCGGAAGAACGCTGATCGCACGCTGAAGCCGTACAGCCGCGTCGGCATACTTGCCCTCGCGGAAAAGAGCCCAGCCGGCGAGTTCTTCGATTCGTCCGCGCATGATTGCAGAAAGAGTTTGCCGTGGAACATCAGGTACGAGTAAGTACTCGTTACGAATAAAGGCGATGCGGCGGCTTTCGTAAAGTTCGCTGGCCATTACGGCCGCTGATGGATTCGAGACGGTAAGGGCGGTATCCGTCTGGTCTGTTGCAGAAGCGATAAGTTCGAGTGCTTTGCCGGTGCCGAGTCCTTTTTCGAGCATAAGCGACGCCGCAAAAAGCTCCCGGTGGGCCCGCATCTTGTCATCGCCGGAAATAAATCGTCCGAGTGATTCGGCATCGAGTGAACCGGAATCTTCATCGTTCAACTTATCGTAAAAAGCCGTCAGAGCCGCAAGCCTCGCCGCCCTTTCGGTATCTGAAATTGAATTTGGAGCAAAAATACTTGCACGACGCTCGTCCCTCAGAAGTTCGGGAAAGTTGTTCGCCGTTCGCCCGACGCGGCCGCCTAATCTAGTCGAGACCTCTCCGTTAGCGGCCTCAAAGACGCCGCTCATCTCCTCCGCCGCTTCACGGAAGAAACCGGCATCCATTCGAACCAAAGCTATCTCGTAATTGAGCGACGGAAAATTGCCATATTGTTTCGCTCGGGCGAGTGCCTTTTCTGCATCGAGCGGCCGATTCGACAGCGAATGTGCTCGGGCGAGAGCGATGTAGCTCCATACGTAACGCGGCTGTATCTCGATCGAATCCTCCGCAAACTCGATGGCTTTTTCGGGAAGGCCATTGGTCGCGTACCAATATGCGGCAGCCGTGAGCAAGCTAAAATTCTCAGGCGAAAGAGCGATCGCCCGGTCAAGTTCCGCCTCTGCCGCAGACCGCTCGCCAGTCTCGTAAAGGGCCATGGCCAAACCAGCTCGGGCCTGTGCGTTGTTCTCATCCGCTTCGAGAATGCCCTGATAGAGCAAGAGAGCTTCTTTGGCCTTTCCATTGGCCCGCAGAAGATCGGCAAGTTCCCGCTTGATATCGGTTGCTTCGGGATCAAGCTCCGCAGCCCTGCGCTGAGCCGACTCGGCGGCGTCAAGATCAAAATTCAAACGATGTGCGAGAGCGAGAGCTCGGAACGCGGCAGCCGCCGGCGGTTCGATCGATGAAGCCGTTTCGGATAGCCGCACCGCATCTGCGCCGTTCTCTATCGAGGTATGAAAGACAACCAGCGCCAATAACCGATCGACCCTGTCGCCAGCGTGTGCCTCCAGCAAGCGAGCTGTTTCAAGAGCCGCATTTGCTTCAGACTTGAGCAACAGGCTGCCCGGGATGCGGATAAGAATTTCGGCGAATAAGCGATCCGATGCCGGGGACGGAGTTTCCGCTATCGATTCGCGAAATAGTTCAATCGCGGCCTCTTTCTCTCCTGATTCGTACGCCTGATCAGCGAGAGCGGCTCGAGATGCGGCGGCAAGTTCGAGGGCCTGTATACGGAGTTCGGGTTCGAGCCCTTCTTCTTTTGCAAACGCGCTGAGTGCTTCGATCCGTTCCTTTAGATCGGTGATCGACGCGATACCAGCCAACCGCTCGCTCGCAGGTGGCGTTGGAGCGGGAGAAGGTGTCGGGCTCGGTTTCGTAGTTGGGCCTTGGATGTCGGAGCTCGACTCCATGTTTACAACGCTCAAAGCGGTCTGCCGCTCGGCATACGCAACACCACCGATCGACAGCAAAAGAAGTAATACTGAGAAACGCTTCATATAAATCGCCGCTTAAGCTTCCGATTCTATCACGGAATTGCCTTTGTCCTTCGACCGCTTTATGCTCAGGATGTCGTGAATGAACTCGATATCGAATGGGAAACCCGTATCGCCGCCGCCATGGAAACTGCAATGAATGCAGGCCGCGGAGAGGTCGCTGACTACCTGAGATTACGGAGTGCTAACGACGCGATCCGTCGCGAGGGCATCGATTGGCTCGCCCAGGCTTTTATCCGGCTTGCGACGAGCCGGGAAAGTGAGTCCATCGGGATCACGGTCGAACGACTCGATGGCCACAGATTCTCGCTCGGCCGAACAAATCTCACCGGAATACTGATCGAGATCAAACACGGCTTTAGATGCCTGAGCGTCGAGGCTGGTTGGACACGAGCTCCGGGCGACGGGATCATGCGCGGGGGAGCACTCGCAATGGGCAGGATCAAACATTTCGGCTTTCCCAAGGCATCTGGCGAGATCTCCCTCGTGCGTAACGAAGTGTCGGTATTGTGGACGATCGCAGAGAATGGGAAGGCCGCTGGTAGGCTTGACGCGGTCGAAATTGATCGCCAGTTCAGGATGTTGAGTTGAAATGGTTGGCCTTCAGTTTCACTTTTAACGGGTTCGTAATATAATGATAGATTGCAATCATTCGTTGGGAGATATTTAATAGTGAGATCAGAGTTAGAGAAGTTGATCGAATTACAGATCACCGATACAAAAATAAGAGATTTGCGTAACACCATTGGAAACGCGGAAACCAAGCGTGCTGAACTTGAACAAGAGTTTGAACAGCACGCTTTTTCTATCCGCGAACGGCAAAATGTCCTCGCTGCTTTAAAGACAGAACAAGCAACGCTCGAAAACAGCATCGCTGAAAACCGGACACACCTTGAGCGAGCTGACCGCAACCTAAAGCACGCTCAGAACCAAAAAGAATATGAGACAGCAATGCGGGAGATCGATGCTTTCCAAAAACAGATCACCGCATTTGAGACCGAGATCGTCGAAAAACAGGTCGCGATCGAAGAGGTCGAAAAGGAACTTGCAGAGCGAGCAGACGAGATAAATACGCTTGACTCGAAGCGGGACGAGGCCTTTGCGGAGTTCGATAAGGAAATAGAGAAGGCTCACGCTGAATTACGAGTGGCCGAGTCAGGCCGAGGCGGTGTTTTTGACACGCTCCCCGCGAATCTCGCGTCGGTTTATAACAGGCTTGTTCAGCGTAGCCGGGATGGTATCGCCGTCGCTGAAGTAGTGAATGGTTCGTGCAGTGCCTGTTTTATTTCGTTGCGTCCGCAGGTGCAGGTCGAGGTGCGGAGGATGGACAACATCATCACATGCGAGAATTGCACCCGGATCCTTTACGTACCTGCAAAACTCGAACAAAGTGAGGCCGCTGCCTGAAGCGGCCCCACCATTTCACTTAGGGTACACGCCGAAGCTCGATCCGCTGGATACCTTTCGGCATCATCGGCACAATGCCCTTGACCGCCGGTTTATCATCCACGATAAGGATCTCGTGTTCGAGCACCTCACCGCGAAGCTTTAGCGTGTAGACCATCACCGTGGCATCATTCTTAAATGTCACAACAAAAGCATCGCCTATTACCCGTCCGGCTAGCCTAACACCGCCGCCCTCGTCAATGTATAGGTCATCCACACCGGTTCCGCGGCATAATTTGTAGTCCTTCAGGCTTTTGATAGTGCTGCCTTCCATGTAGGTCGTCTTCCACATAGTGCATTGGCCATCGGCCGTCGGATAAGGCCCGATCTCCATCGTCACTTCAGTCGCCGGAGCATCCGGTTTCGCTGGCAGCACCTTGAGCTGGCCTTTCCATGTCCCTTGCCATTTTGCCATCATCGGCTTCGGCTCGACCGGTAAATTCCTCACATATTTGTCATACCAGGCAAGGTAACGCTCATATCGGTCCCGTACGTAGCTCGGCCTTTGGATGCCGTGATTCTCGTTGGGATAAATGATCAGCTGCGTATCCACGCCGAGGCTCCGCAGGGCCTGATACATCTGCTCGCTGCCTGAGATCGGAACGTTAAAATCGCGCTCACCGCCGAGATAAAGGGTCGGCGTTTTGATCTTGTTTGCCTTTAGCAAAGGGTAGCCGAGCTTCTGGTAAGTTTCCCACGACCTTGGTTCCCACGGGGGGCCGATCTCATTATCGTACTGAATGATGTATTGGTCCGCTCCATAGTATGAAACGGTAAATGCAGTGCCGGCACCGCTTGTTCCGGCCTTGAACCGCGTGTCGCTGGCGATCAGATAATTTGTAAGGATGCCACCATAGCTCCACCCGCCGAGGCCGAGTTTATCAGGATCGGCAACACCGATCTTGATCGCATGATCGACGCCCGCGAGCAGGTCGACGACCTCATAATTTCCCCAGTCTGCCGCAATAGCACGCGAAAATGCCTTTCCACGTCCTGAACTCCCACGGTAGTTCACCGCCATTACCGCATATCCGTTTGCCGCAAAAAAATGACGTTCGGGGCTGAAATTGTATTGATCCTGTGCATTGGGCCCGCCATGGATCCGCAACAGAAAGGGCACTTTTGTCCCGCGTCGATAACCGACGGGATAGGTTAGCAGAGCACCAACGCGGGTGCCGTCCGGGCTGTTGAAATCCACGCCCTCTGTTGGCGGCATGTCCAGCTCGGCAAATAATTCATTATTGTGCTTTGTAAGCTGGCGGGTCGACCCGCCCTCAAAAGCAAACACCTCATTCGGGCGATCGGTCTGGCCGACCAGCATTACGACACGGCCTTTCGCCCAACTCCACGAACTGCCAACAAATGGCGGCGATGCCATTCGTTCGACGCCGCCGCCCGCAAGCCTGGCCGACGCCGGTATTACAGAACGATCGTCGATAACGAAAAAATTTATTCGCGAGCCGTCATCGCTGAACCTGATATCTCCGACACCGCGGTCGATGTCCTGGACGGCCTTTAGCCGGTAAGGAGCCTCGGTGCCATCCGACCGCACAAGAGCGAGATGTGGCGTTTGGTAGGCGTCATAACGGATCTCATCACTCTCAAGATAAGCAAGCCACCGGCCATCCGGGCTCCATTCGAGCGTCCCGCCTCTAACCCGGTTCGCTTCCGGGCTTACGGCCTTCTCGGCCGAACCTGGCTTCGCATCCGCAACAAAGATCTGCTGGGCCGGATCGCGGTCGGGATCGGCTTTGCGGTTGCTGAGAAATGCGATCTTGGCCCCGTCAGGTGACCACCTCGGAGCCGATTCATCCCATTTGCCTTTCGTCAGCCGTTCGAACTTTTTCGACTCGATATCAAAGATATTCACAAAACTTTTGCGGTTCGAAGTTAGGTAACCCTGGCCATCCTGTTTGAATTTGTAACGATCGATAACGATCGGCTTCGGCGGCTTTGTGGCGGATGGTGCGGCCTCCGGGGAGGGAGCATCGGGGTCCGGATCACGGATGACCATAACAAGCCGTTTGGAATCGGGCGACCATTCGTAACCCTGTATGCCGCCTTTTGTATCGGTAAGCTGCCTCGCTTCGCCGCCCGCGACATCGAGCAGCCATATCTGGCTTCCGCGATTCGGGCCCGGACGCGACGAGACGAACGAAAGGTACTTACCGTCAGGGCTCCAACGCGGCTGGCTCTCGCTGTCGGCCGTCGTGAAAGTGATCTGACGCTGCTTCTTGCCGTCGTAACTCACCATCCAAATATCCGAGCTCGAACGGTCGGCTTTGACGTCCGTGGATGAGACCACGTAAGCGACCCATTCGCCATCAGGCGAAAGCTGAGGATCCGAAACATTCTTTATCTTAAAAATGTCGTCGAGATTTATCGGCCGCTTTGAAGGTTGGGCCGAGGCGGTCAAAAACAGCGCGAAAATTGCAAGTAGCAAGGGCAGCGATCTACGAAGTGACATAGTTTTCTGGTTCATTTTTCAAACGGCCGCTTGAGGCGTTTGCGGGCCGTTTTATTTTCTTTTTGGATTTCGGTGAACACTCGCATTGTTTGCGTGTTTAACGCGAAAGTCAACCAACCGTGCGTTTTAGCGTTCAAAATAGTAGTTCGATGATCCCTGGCGCAATGTCCCGGATCATTTAGCGCGACAGCCAAAAATGAGAACATCATCCTTCACGGACACCTTTGGACGAACAAATCATCTGCGCAAATTGCACCCGGATCTTGTGCGTCCAAATGAAAGAAGCTGAAGCTACGGAAAGCTAGAGTGTTCTTAGGGACAAAGAAAAGAGCGGAGCCGCGAGGTTGCCGCTCTTTATTTCGCCCATTCCTTGCTTATTGCGACCTCAACGTCGATCGGCACCGCCTTCACATATTCTCGCCCGGCCGCCACCATTGTGTTCCTGAGTTTCCGAGAGATCTCATCCGCATCGGCCTCGTCGCACTCGAGAACGATCTCGTCGTGAACGATGTTGACCAATCTTCCGCTTGTTTCGCGCAGTTCTTCGTGGATCAAGCTCAAGGCTCGCTTGAGGATATCGGCGGAGGTGCCTTGGATCGGCATGTTCGTCGCAAAGCGCTTGGCCGAACCGGCTGCGGCTTTATCGTTTTCGTCGAACCGGATCTTTAACAGCCTACCCGAAGCCGTGCGGGCCAGCCGCGTCCGCAAAGCGCTGTCGCCGCTCTTCCGCAAATAGCCGTCCAAGTCGGGATAGGTCGCAAAATATCTGCGGAGAGTGCCTTCGGCCTCGGCTTGCGAAAGGCCGGTCATCGCGGCGAAGCGTGCTGCCCCCAGGCCATAAACAACACCAAAATTGAGACGCTTTGCGAACGATCGCTGGTCGGGCGAGACGTCTTCGGCTTTGACCTTGAAGACCTGAGCCGCCGCCGCGGCATGGAAATCGGCACCGTTCTCGAACGCTCCGATAAAGTTTTTGTCGCCGGAGAAATCGGCAAGTATTCGCAGCTCGATCTGCGAATAATCTGCTACTACTAGGGTTCGGCCATCACTAGCTCGGAAACAACGCCGGTATGCCGTCTCGTGAGGGATCTGCTGCAAATTCGGATTGGAACATGAGAAGCGGCCGGTCGGAGCACCGATCTGTCGGAAGTCCGAATGGACCCGGCCGGTCTTTGGATGAATGAACTCGAGATAATTTTCACCGAAGCTGGTTAGAGCTTTCTGCAGCGTTCGGTACTCAAGCAACTTCGCAACGACCGGAAACGCCTCGGCGAGCGGCTCAAGTTGGGACGCTCGCGTAGATTCGGGAACCGGCACCCCGAGATTTGTGAGCGCATCGTGCACCTGAGTCTGAGAATCCAGATTGATCTCAGACCGGCCGAAAAGTGAAACCTGCGATACTCCGGCCGCAAGCATCTCCTGCAGTTCGTCGGCGATCACATCGCGAACTGCCTTTGTGCGTGTGATGTTCTCTTTCCATCGGTCCTGATCAAGAAAAAAGCCTGTGAGCTCCATTTGAGCAACCGGCATCACAGCTTTGAATTCGAGTTCTGCCACGCGGGTCAGGTCATCGGCCTTCAACCGCTCGGTCATCTGGCTGTAAAGCGGAAGGAGGATCGCTGCGTCCCGAGCCGCATATTCTAACTGCACCTGCGACAGCTCGTTTGCCGACCAGTCGCTCACCTGCTGTGATTTATCTAATTCAGAGCCGACGAAGAATTGCACGACGTCCGCAAGCGAATGACGCCGCTCCGATTCGCCCGCGGCTATAAGTAGGCTGGCGAGATATGAGTCGAAAATGCCGCCTAATTCACATCCGAGGTGATGCCGGACCCACTTCGCGTCAAATTTCGAATTGTGAGCCACCTTCACAGGCGTCTCAGCCGCGATCAGGCTGCGGAGCGGTGCAAGGGCGGGATCTGATGAAGGATCACCTCCGAAGACGCGAAGGTCTATGATCACGGAACGTTTTCCTGTGCTGAACTGTACGAGCCGCAGCTCGCCCAAATACGGGTCAAGTGCAGTCGTCTCAGTATCAAATCCGAGAACAGGCTCCTTGGAAAGCTGCTCGCAGGCCGCCCGCAAGGAACTTTCGTCTTTGATCAGTTCGAAAAAGACTTCCATATTTTCCTACCGTTGCAAACCAATTCTATCCGCCGTCCCCGCATTTTCAAATCGTTCAAAGTATTCCTTTCCAATAGATTTACCAATTCGGCGTTTTCGTCTATACTTTTCCTCGTAGGTTCATTATTAGGGCATTGCCCGAATTAGATTGAACTGCAAAAGTTCTTATTTTGTGCCCAATTGCGGACACTCGAAAGGATCGAAAGTATCGGTAGAGCGCTTCCTCAAGGGGAAAGTCGCTCCCGGCCGCCGAAATTCGGATCTCGGCGTTTGAACGAGTTTCTCAGTGAAAGATCACACCATTTGCTTCGGCCTGCTGAACAAGCAGGTCAACAGCAAGACCCCGGTCTATTCTCATCCCTTTGCCTTGGCGAAGGTTCTTACCGACTCATTCAACACAACCAACCCTACTTTCGTCCTTTGTCCGATCTCCGCAACCGGCCGACCACAAAGGAAAATCTATGGCTAAAGAGATGATAATTAGCGTCAACGGACGCGAACGGAAGATCGCCATTATCGAGAATGGCAGAGTCTCCGAGTACTACATCGAACGCGGTGAAGAGAATTCCGGAATTGCCGGAAACATTTATAAAGGCCGTGTTCAACGGGTCCTACCTGGGATGCAGTCGGCATTCGTTGCTATCGGGCTTGAGCGCGATGCGTTCCTGTACGTCTCTGATTTCTTTGACGAAGAAGAAGAGATCGAACGCATCGTAATGGAGAAATCGAAGAAGAGTTCGCAGGATGACGCGAAGCGTGAAGCAAACGACCGTATCGAGCGGGCAAGGGCGGAACGCGAGAAGCAGATGGAATCGGCACAGGAGATCGCGGAGCCTCTCGGGGAACTGGTCGAGGACGAAGACGAAACGTCCGCGGATGTGCCGGAACAACGAAAAGGACGCGGAAGACGCGATCAGAAAGAGCGGGTCGACAAGCCTACCAAGGCTAAAGAAAGCGATGACGGTGATGATCGCGATGACCGCGACGAATCCGAAGACGAAGATCTCGGTTATGTTGATGCGTCCGAGGTCGAGTTTGAACTCGACGACACCGGTTTCGAACGCATAGTCGACGAGGATGCCGACACCGGCGAGATGTTCAAGGACGCTTATATGCAGGAGGCGATCGTGGATCGCGTTCGTGCGATCGAGTTTGATATGGAAGCGACCGATGAAGCTGAGGTTGGATCGTTGCTCGACGACCTTACGACAGATGCTCCCGGGTTCGAACGAATTGCCGACGAGGACGAAGCTCCGGCCGCAGAAGCGAAACCGGCCTCACGTTCGCGGTCAAGAAAAGGAACCAAAAAGGCGGCCGCATCTGAAAATGACGGGCCGGCTGCGGAAGCGAAGACCGAAGAAAAACCCAAGAAGAGCACCTCTCGAACTGCAAAGGCATCCAAGTCAAAGGATGAGAAAGATAAGCCGACCAAGGCCAGAGCGAGCCGCGCGAAGAAGAAGGCGGATCCCGCAAAGCCGCTTGAAGATGCTGAAGCGAGTGTCAAGAGTGGTGAGGAAAAGGCCGAGATGGCGGTTCGCAGGGGTGGTCGGGGACGTCGCCGCGGCGGAAAAACGAAGCGCGACGAGACGGACGAGAAGTCATCCGATCTTCTCGGATTCGAAGATGTAGACCCTAAGCTCGCAGAATCGGCAGAGAGTTCAAGTAAAGCCGCGCCCGAGCCGTCTGAGCCCGCTGCGGAAGAAAGGGTTGAAGATAAAATGACGGACGGAAATACGGAAAGTGACAATTCGGACGCTTCATCAGAGCAGGATCGAAACGGCCGTACCCGTCGCCGAAGAGGCCGCGGACGGGGCCAACAGCGAGATGACGGGCCGCAGGATAACACGACCGACGGAGGGCCTTCCAGACAAGCCCGCCAAGACCGACCAGACCGGCAAGACAGGCCAGAACGCCAAGACAAGCCAGAGAGGCAGGACCGGCCGGGCCGACCGGATCGAGGCGATCGCAGGCAGCCGACCATCTCCGATCTTCTTCGCGAAGGCCAGGAAGTGCTTGTCCAGATAGCGAAGGAGCCGATCGCTAAGAAAGGTGCTCGTATCACATCGCATATTGCTCTTCCGGGACGCTTCCTTGTTTATATGCCGACGGTCGAGCATCTTGGAGTTTCCCGAAAGATCGAATCCGCTAGCGAGCGCGGAAGGCTTCGTACGCTGATCCAGCGCATCAAGGCCGAAGAAGACGTGCCCTCAGGTGGCTTCATTGTCCGCACGGCCGGGATCGGCATTTCGGAAGAAGATCTGCGGCAGGACGCCCGTTATCTTGTTAGGACCTGGCTCGACATCAAAAAGGCTTCTGAGAAAGCGAAGTCACCGGCAATAGTGCACCAGGATCTTGACATCATTCAGCGCTTGCTTCGCGACCAGCTTTCTGATGAATTCACTGCGATCCGCGTGGACAGCGAGGAAGAATATCTTCGCACCGTCGAGTTCGTTAATCGGATCCAGCCGAAAATGGTCAACCGCGTCAAACTCTATACACGCGACCAGCCTATTTTAGAGAACTACGGCGTCCAGGAAGAGATCGACAAGGCTCTCAAGCCGCGGGTATGGCTGAAATCGGGCGGTTACCTCGTTATTAATCAGACCGAAGCGTTGGTTGCGATCGACGTAAACACGGGTAAGTTCGTTGGCAAGGGCAACGCCCGGCTTGAGGACACGATCACCAGAACCAACATGGAGGCGGTCGATGAGATCGCTCGACAGATCAGGCTCCGCGATCTTGGCGGCATCATCGTCCTCGATCTGATCGATATGGAGGATCGCCGCAATCGGCACAAGGTCTCGCAGGCCCTGCAGTCTGCACTTTCGGGAGACAAATCGCCGACAAAGGTGCTGTCTTTCAATGACTTCGGGCTGATAATCATGACCCGAAAACGCGTCAAGCAGTCGCTCGAACGGACGATGTGCTCGGTTTGCGAATACTGCGAAGGCGCGGGCTGGGTGAAGTCGCCGCAGACGGTTTGCTATGAGATCCTTGCAGAGGCTCGGCGGCTTTCAAAGGAACTGGAAGACGTCAGAGAAACGGCACTTCGGGTTCATCCCGAAGTCGCAAATGCTCTTCGCACAACGGAGAAGGCTGTGCTTGAGGAGATCGAAGCGTATCTCGGTTACGTCGACATGACGTCCGACCCGCATATCCACCAGGCGCAGTACGATTTTGCGTTTATTTGATCTCTCGTTGACTAAAGTGCGAGATGAAGAGGGCGGCCCGCAACGGCCGCCTCTTTTCATAGCCCTAAACGTGCAACCAAATCCTTGAATTCCTGCCGTCCGCGAAGCGGGTCCCATATCGGGTCTGAATTCAAATAAGGCGAGAGAAATGCCCGTTCGTCAACGGCTCGGTTCAAGGAAGCGATCGCCCGGTCGGGAAAGCCGAGCTTGAACTCTGCCCTTGCCTTCGCGATGTGCCGATTGCCGTTTCGATCGGTGGTCGTCTCAACTTGGCGGATCAGCAACTCAAGATATTTTCGTTGATCAAGTTCCTCAAGCCTCCGGTCAACCACATTGCGGCTTGCGACCGGAGACGAACCAGGTGAAGTTTGCGTAGTCGCGATGTAGCCATGGCGAACCATGGAGCTGTGATCCCCGGTAAGAAGGTAAAGGTCGGATAGGCAACCGTGCGCAAATGGGAACCGTTCATCGAGCCGCAAAGCATCGCGGCAAGCTGCCTCTGCGCTAACAAACTCACGCGAGAAGTAATGGACCAGTCCAAGATCGGTCAAAAAATTGGGCGAGGTCGGGTCGATTTGAACGGCGAAGTTCAACTGCATTTCGGCTTCGTCAAAGCGACGTTTGAATGCGAGCAATAGCCCGTACCATTGCCGTGCCGAACCGTGATTCGGAGACATTTCGATAGCACGTTTGAGGTCGGCCTCTGCCGCATCCCACTCCCAAAAATGGAACATCTTGATGAAGCCGCGTGTTGCATAGGCTTCGCCGATGTTTGGGTCGAGTTCAATAGCCCGATTGACAGCGACTAGCGAATCCGACGGATCCTCACGAAACATTGTCGCATCAGCCAGCCCGACATAGGCTAAGGCAAAGCTCGGGTCAGCGTTGATGGCAGCTTTGAAAAGCCGCTGAGATTCGGCGAGGCTGTCATAGTCGCGCTTGCTCCAAAAATAACGGCCCTGCATATAGAGCTTTTGGGCATCCGGGCGGACCGAAAGTGTCGGCATGGTGGTTCCATTTTCACCGCCGCTAACGTCAATTGCCAGCGACCGAGCCAGCGAGAAGGCAAGCGATTCCTGCAGCTTGAAAAAGTCCCCGTCGCTGCGTTCTGTCTCGGAGGTCCAGGCCACGCTGCCGTCGCTTACACGAACAAGTTCGGCCTTTAACGTAATCGTGTTTTCAGAGTTTGTGTACTCACCGATCAGCACGGCGTCGGCCTGAATCTCCCTTCCGATCTCGATCGCCTGTTGTCGGTCGATCTTCGAATCCTTGATGGGGCTAACCGGCCTAATTATCATCTGGTTCTGCCGACCGAGTGTGACAGTTACGGATTCCGCAATGGCATGGCCGAAACGCCCATCGTCCAACTCCATGGTTGCGGAGCGGAAAGGCAGCACCGCCAGCGAACCGGGTCGAAATTCGGAAGTCGGCTTGTAAGACCGCATAGCAAGGAAGCCTAATGCTCCGGTCATCAGGAGGGTTACCGCAAGCCCGACGGTGGCAAACAGAGGAAGCCGTCGCGATCGAACAACCGCCATAAGGCCTCGGGGTCGCGTTGGCGGATCGGGAGGATCGCTTTGCTCGATCTCTTCGATCAACGTCTTGGTGATCGAGTGTCTCTCTACAGTGAATGTTGTGTTCTCAGCGACGACCGGGACAACAAATCGATAGCCTCGCCGTGGCACGGTCTGGATGATTTTCCCGCTTTCGCCAAGCTCCTTAAACATCCGGCGAAGCCGATAGATATGCCGCGAGAGATTGCTTTCTTCAACAAAAGCATCGGGCCAAACCCGCTCGATGATCTGCTGTTTTGTTACGAGGCGACCGGGCGATTCGGTAAGCGCCTCAAGGATCTCGATCTCCTTCATTTGGATATCGACCGGGCGCCCGCGATGCCAAAGCACACGCTCATCAATATCCAACCGAAAATCGCCGAAAATACGTAAGTTATTGTCCTTGCTCAAGATATCCATGCCACGAAACTCAATGGAGAATTAATGGAAGGTTAGTTCAAGACAATATTCTGTCTCCAACTTAAAATCCCGTAGTCAACTGACAAGTTGAACGGGCCAACAGGCGGAGATGGTCCGGTTGCAGGCTGATCGTTTCCGTCTTTGAGCCCGAATTGTAAACCAAATGCAGAGAAAAGCAAAGAGAATTTTGGTCTCAACTGAGACCTACGATCGGGTCACATACACTTTCGGCGGCTCATGGGCAATGCGAGGATTCTGTGAGTTCTGCGGCGGAGAGACAGTAATGATCTCCGTCGAAACGGCGTCGGCCGTCACCGGAAAACGGACCGACGCCGTTTTCCGATTGATAGAGAGCGGTGGGTTGCATTGTCTGGAGTCGGGACAAGGCCAGGTAATGATATGTGAAGCGTCTCTACACGAGTTTAGGACGTGAAACGAGTCACCGTCCCGTCTGCAATATTCAGGGCCCGGACCAGATCTTAATTATAAGGACAAAGTTATGATGCGGAGAGATTCTATGAGAAGCCAAATTGAATTTATTGTTATGTTCGTAGTAGGCATCGCGTTAATGGCGGCAACAGTTGCAGCTCAGACAACTGCCTTTACGTATCAGGGCAATCTGGTGTTCACGGGTCAGCCGGCGAACGGGAACTTTGATTTCGAGTTCGCACTTTTTGACGACGCAGCGGCCGGAAACCAGCTTGGTGCCACGCAGACCGTGAACAATGTGGCCGTCGCGAATGGGAACTTTACGGTTCCCCTCGACTTCGGTTCGCAGTTCCCGGGGGCAAACCGGTTCCTCGAGATCCGTGTCCGGCAGGCCGGCCAGCCCGGCATTACAATACTAAGCCCTCGGCAGTCGATCGCCTCAACGCCCTACGCAGTAAAGAGCGTCTCCGCCGATACAGCCGCCAACGCCACGAACGCGGCTAACGCATTTAACGCAACAAATGCCACAAACGCGACAAATGCGACGACCGCGACGAACGCCCTCTCGCTCGGCGGCGTCGAGGCTGACCAGTATGTCCTCACCGGAGATGTACGCCTTTCTGACGCCCGGCCACCGACGGCAGGCAGTGCGAACTACATCCAGAATTCTACTACTCAGCAAGGCCAGTCGAACTTCAACATAAGCGGCACTGGAACAGCAAACGTTCTAAACGCGAATGTTCAATTCAACATCAACGGTGTTCGAGTTTTCAGTGCTTCAGGCGCCGAGAACGTGTTTGCCGGGAGACTTGCTGGGACCAACAATATTTCAAATACGGGCAACTCCTTTTTTGGACATGCTTCTGGAGGTTCCACCACAATTGGTGATAGAAATACATTCTTGGGGTGGTTTGCAGGGTCGACAAATACAACGGGGAGTTTCAACACAATCCTAGGTTCAGGAACGGCGCTCTTGTCTAACGATCTTGTGTTCGCGACCGCGATTGGTGCCGGCGCCACGGTCGGAACTAGCAATACGATCGTTCTTGGTCGGACGTCGGATTCGGTAATAATTCCTGGAGATTTAGAGGTTCGCGGCGATCAAGGATCAAGTACCCTCGTTGGCGGGGCAGGTTGCCAAACCGGATCCGCCGCCGTCGGTTTGAACGGTCCGTTTGGTAGCTGCTCAAATTACACTCTCCGTGGCACTGACAACGATGTTTACATCAATCGGCCGACCGGCGGAGTAGTCGCCTTCCGCGAAGGAAATGGCTTCACGCAGTTTTTGATCAATGCCGGCGGCACGGTTGAACCCCGCGTGCTCGGCACAGCCGGCGGCACCGCTCTCTGCCGTAACGCAGCTCAGGAGATCGCATTCTGCTCGTCTTCGCTCAAGTACAAGAAGAATATTGTCCCGTTTGCTCCTGGGCTATCGTTCGTTCGCCAGCTACGGCCGATATCGTACGAATGGAAGACAGACGGCAATAAAGATGTCGGATTTGGAGCCGAGGACGTTGCGAAGATCGATCCGCGGTTCGTCACCTATAACGATAAGGGCGAGGTCGAGGGCATCAAATACGACCGCCTAAGCGTCGCCTTCGTCAACGCCTTCCGCGAACAGCAAACACAGATCGAGGATCTGAACAAAGTAACTAGCGAGCAGCAGGCGCGTATAGATCAGCTTTCAAGGCTGGTCTGTGAAATTAAACCGGGAGCTACAATCTGTCGGCCAAAGTGACCCAGGCAACCCCTTATAACTGAAGGCTCTTTTTGAGGTCTTTTGCCGTTGCGGGTTTGGTGAAGTAGCTTTCGGGGACACGAGTGTTAAATTCAACCGACTGGTAGTTGATTCTTGATAGCTGCACACCGTTGGTTACGCGGTCAATGATAAAGGGCGAGCGGATGCCGTCGTTGTCGATGAACTGGGCGTATCGGTCCTCCTCCACGATCTCTTCTCCGTCATTGTTCATGCGTTTTGAGATGGCCTTCATCGGCGTTCCGTCGTCAGCTATCTCAAATTCGACCGCGAATCCGTCTTCGTAAGTGAGTCGCAAAACATCGTTACGTTTACCGAGCGAGGCAGGCCGCCGCCCCCCGTACTCGAGCGATGCTTTACCCCGCCAATGACCGCGAAGAAGATTATCCAAGCTGACCCGCATTCCGCGTCTAAAATTCGCTAGCTGTTCTTCCGTCTGGTCGCGGATCGCATCCATGTTGCCGTCGAAAAGCCAGCCCGAATCTCCCGTGTTGGTTTGCACGGTGACGATCTTGCCCGCCTTGAATTCCGTTCGCTCTGTATCGGGGAAAATGATCACGTCATGAAAGGACTGGAAAGAGATGACGGCACCATCGCGGATGACGCTGAATTTTCCGCGGCTGACCTGATTTTTTGCACCAAGGTATCTCTCGCCGCCAACAAAATCGACGGCTTTCCTTAGGATCATCTCCGGGTCGGGCGTTTCAGGGGTTTGCCCAAAACCATCGACAGGATTCAGGAATGAACCGAACAGGAGAAGAGCAAAGCAACAGGTTCTAACTGCGAACATAACTTCTTAGATCACATACTCGACGACCATTGTGACTCCGGTTCTTCTACCATTCTTTAACACGGCCGGCTTGAACTTCACATTGCGTAGTGCTTCATTGAGTCTGCCCTTTAACTCCGTAGAGAGTTCAGTAATGTACTGAAAGACACTGACCTGGCCATCCGGTCCCAGAAAGAGCTCAACCTTGATCCTGCCATTCGCGGACGGCGTGAGCTCGCTTCGTTTGATCGCTGGCCGCGGCATTGAGGTGATCTGGGCCCTCGTTTCAATGTCAGGATCAGTGTTCGAGTGATAGAGGGAAAAACGATAGTTGACGGTTACCGAGACATCCACCGGAACGCCGTCGATCATTTTCGGACGAAATCGAAGGTTCCGAGCAGATGAAAGTGCCTGCTCGGTAAGGCCGTGAGGCAATGTCGAGAGCGGAGTGATCTCGCCTACCTTTCCGTTGGCCTTTAGCTCGACCTGGAGACTTACAATTCCTTGGATCTGGTTCTCCCGTGCCTGCACCGTATAGGGTGCCCGCGGCGTGTCGAGAATCTGATGTTCACGCACACGCAAAGCCGCAGAAGCCGGAGTCTGTGCCTCCGCCCCAACTGTAAACGTCACGAGAAACAAAAAAGCGAGTGCCGCAAAGAGTTTGACCTTCATAATCGTGATTCTAGAAAAATCGATTCCAAGCGGCCGTCTCCTGTTGATTCAGAGAATCTCGCCCAAAAATACGGCCCTGAAGGAATGTTACCATCAGGGCCGCCGTAAACTGAAATTCTTTAAACGTCAGTTGAGACTGAACCCGTCGGTGGCCCTGACAGCGATCTCGCCGTTCTCAGCATCAACTTTGAAACGCATTCCGGTCTTCCAGATGTTTGTCATCGGCAGCTTGACCTTCTGATCAATATGCCGTTTGAGGAATCGGGCTCCGTAGGTCGGACTGAAGCCATTTTCGGTCAGGAGGTCGATCGCCTCATCCGTCACCTCGATCAGCTTGCCTTGGCGTTCCATATGCCGCTGCATTTTGTTGAGATACAGCCTTGCGATCTCGCGTACTTCGTCCATTGTCAGCGGTGAAAAGACGATTATTTCGTCTATGCGATTTCGAAACTCAGGTGTGAACCTCGTTTCAGCTGCCTTCATCACCTCATTCTTAATGGCCTTGACCTCAACGATCGACTTCGTCCCGAAACCGAGCGGCTTTTCAAATTTCTTGAAATTCTCTGAGCCTAAATTCGAGGTCATGATAACGATCGCGTCAGACAAATAAACTTTCTTGCCGCGGCCGTCCGTGATCCAGCCTTCATCAAAGGCTTGAAGGAACAGATTCATCAAGTAAGGCGACGCCTTTTCGACCTCATCAAGAAGCAAGACCGTGTATGGATTGTCCCTCAGTTGCTCGGTAAGTATCCCGCCGCGTTCGGAGCCGACGATGCCTCTCGGCATACCGATCAACTTCTCGATCCCGACCGTGCCGTCACCATATTCGGAAAGATCGATCCGGATCATTTTGCTTTCGTCACCGAACATGAATTCAGCGACCGCCTTTGCGAGTTCGGTCTTTCCAACGCCCGTCGGTCCAAGGAAAAGCAGGACACCGTCAGGTGCGTAAAAATTCTCTTTCAAGGGGCCCTTGTTCAAGCGGAGCCGCTCGGCTGCTGCCCGAACCGCTTCCTTTTGCCCGATGACGCGCGTTCCGAGGTCGTCCTCCATCGTCGCGAAACGGTCGGAGGTGTCGCGGTAGATCATGTCCTTAGGAATGCGGGATTCCTGCGAGATCACATCGATAATGTGTTCCGGTTGCACGACATGATCTTCGGATTCGTTGATCTCGACCTTGACCGATGCAGTGTCGAGCCAGCCGATCGCCTTATCGGGAAGATGCAGGTGTCGGATATATCGCGGCGACATTTCAAGAGCGGTGTTGATCGCTTCTTCGGATATCGTCACCGAGTAATTCTTCTCAAGCCGCGGCTTAATGCCCATCAATATCCTACGGGTCTCATCGATCGTCGGTTCATTGACCTTAACGAGCCGAAACCTTCGGGAAAGAGCTTCGTCTTCTGCGATGAACTCTTTGTACTCGGTCATCGTGGTCGCACCTATGATCCGAAGTTCGCCGCGGGCAAGCGAGGACTTGAACATATTCGCCGCGTCCGATGTCGTACCCATCGCGGCCCCGGCACCGATGATCGTATGAGCTTCGTCAATGAAGAGAATTATGTTGTCCTTTTCTTTGACCTCGTCAATGATCCCTTTGATCCGCTCTTCAAACATGCCGCGAAGCATTGTTCCTGCGACGAGGCCGCCCATTTGAAGCTGCACAATATGCGAGTCACGTAGCCTTGCCGGAACTTTATCCGGTTCAAGTTCGATCAAACGGGCAAGTCCTTCAACCACAGCGGTCTTGCCGACGCCCGGTTCGCCAACGAGCATCGGCGAATTGGACCGCTCGCGGTGAGCGAGGATCTCGATCATCTGGCGTATCTCTTGTTCGCGGCCGATGGTCGGCGGAATCTTGTCCTGCCGAGCGAGCTTATTCATCGAAACGCCGAAGTGCCGAAGGAAATTCGGAAGCTCATACTTCTGCCGAACTCTTTCTTCCTCTTTTTCACGCTTTCGGATCCGCGTTCGGGCCGTCTGTGCTACCTCTTCACCGGGAACGCCGAGATTCTGTAACAGATCTACGAGAACGCTGCGGTCATCATTTGAAAGAACGTAAAAAAGATCGGTTCCGTCAATGACTCGCCGGCCCTGCGAACGGGCTCGGTCCATTGCCCGCTTAAAGAGTTCGGTCGTCTCGGGAGCGATCCGGAAGCCATTGCCCGAATGTTGCCTGCCGCTCTCAAGCCTCCGCTCGATGAGGATCTTTACGGACCTTGGGTCAACGGCAAGATCGCGCATAGTTGCGGTGAAAAGTTCTTCCTCTTCGTTCGAGAGTGCATGGAGCACATGCTCGACCGCGACGTAATTCTGCTCCCGCCTTCGCGAAGCATCCAGAGCTGATTCGAGGATCCGGCGGCCGGTTTCGCTGAATTTATCTTTGTAAGCGTCTATGTCTGCCATATTTAATACACTCTCGACGGGACGTTGGGGGCGAGCAACGGCGGAAATGTCTCTTTAATGATACCACCCGCTGCCCAAACTGGAGAAGAAATTTCCACTCCAGTATCCAACGGGCTCAGGTGCCGGCTTTCTGCTAGCCTGCTTTTCCTACCTGGACCCGAGCCGGGCGGAGCAAACGGTCGCCGAAACGATAGCCTTTTTGATATTCGGCAGTGACCTTGCCATCTTGCCCGCTCTCGACCGGAATCATGTCGACCGCCTCGTGAACCTCAGGGTCAAAATCTCCGCCGACCGAGGCAACCGGTTCAACGCCAACGCTAACCAGAGCTTGCTCAAACGAGCGTGCAACACCGCGAACGCCGTCTCTCAAATTCTCAACCGAAGCGTCCGACTCGCTCGCCGTAACCGCTAGGTTCAGGTTATCAAGCACTGGTAAAAGTGCCTGCAAAAAGTTGAACTTGCTTTGGCTCGCCCGATCCTCGAGCGTCTTCATCAGTCGAGCCCGCATTTCGGACGTTTCTCGTTCGAGATCGGCCTTTGCGTGCTCAAATTTCGCTTGAACACCAACAAGCTTAGATTCGGCCGCTTCACGTCTTTCGGTTTCAGCTTTCAGCCGAGCCGCAAGCTCGATCTCGGCCGGCGAGATCTGCGGCTCCCTTCCAACCGGAATTGCTTCAGTGGCGTCGGCAGCCTTACGTTGGCCGCTTTCATCGAACCGGCGTTTGTCGTTTACGGGTATCTTCAGATCTTCGCCTTCTTGATTTTCCAAGTCTTCCAACTCTTTCTCTTTCATTTTCTGTCGTTTGAACACAATTCAAATTCTAAGCGTTCGGGTCGACGATTGAAAGTCGATCCGTTCGACATCGAGCGGCAATGAAGAGCAGCAAACAATCAGATCTGCCCTGCCACTTTTTCTCCTTCGCTCGCCGAGAATTGCAATTCGCCATTCTCGGCGGTCACATGGACGGTTTGCCCACTCGAGATCTCGCCATTCAAAAGCTTGACCGCAAGCGGATTTTGGACCATTGACTGGATCGCACGCTTGAGCGGCCGAGCCCCGTAAACCGGGTCGTAACCTTCTGTGATCAGCAGTTCGCGGGCCGATTCGTCGAGCTCGATCACGACGTTTCGATCGGCGAGCATCGTCTTGAGCTTTGCGAGCTGAATATCAATGATCGAAGCGATCTCATCCTTGCCGAGCTGGCCAAAGACAACAATGTCGTCGATCCTGTTCAAAAACTCAGGCTTGAAATGATCCTTAAGGACCTGCAACACATTCGTCCTGATATCTCTGTCAGCCAGCGGGTTCTCGGTCGACGCCTGTATCTCACGCGAACCGAGGTTCGAGGTCATGATAAGAACAGTATTCTTAAAATCGACAACGCGGCCTTTGCTGTCCGTCAGCCTGCCGTCATCCAGAATCTGGAGCAGCACATTGAATACGTCCGGATGTGCCTTCTCGATCTCGTCGAACAGGACTACCGAGTATGGACGACGCCTGACAGCCTCGGTCAATTGGCCGCCTTCTTCATAACCGACATAGCCCGGAGGCGCTCCGATCATTCTCGCGACCGCATGCTTCTCCATATACTCGGACATATCGAGCCGAACCATCGCTCGCTCGTCGTCGAAGAGAAACTCTGCAAGTGCCCGAGCGGTTTCGGTCTTGCCGACGCCCGTTGGGCCAAGGAAAATGAACGAACCAACCGGCCGGTTCGGATCTTGCAAACCAGCTCTCGCACGTCGAACCGCATTTGCGACCGCAGCTAGAGCCTCGTCCTGTCCAATTACCCGATTCCGCAGATTGTCCTCCATCGAGACGAGCTTTTGCATCTCGCTCTGGAGCATCTTTGTGACCGGCACACCGGTCCACTTTGCAACAACTTCGGCTACGTCTTCTTCATCAACTTCTTCTTTCAGGAAAACGCCATCGGTCTGCAGTTCCTCAAGTCGAGCCTGTTCCACTTCGAGAAGCTTCTCAATCTCGGGAATTCGGCCATACTGAAGCTCCGCGGCCTTATTGAGGTCGCCGGCCTGCCGGGCCTGCTCAAGCTCGAGCTTTGCTTCCTCAAGCTGCCCTTTGCCCGTCCGCATCTTCTCGATCTCTTCTTTTTCAGACTGCCACTTGGCCTTCATCGCGGATGAACGCTCTTTCAGATCAGCGATACGCTTTTCGATATCGTCGAGCCGTTCCTTCGACTTCTCGTCCGTTTCTCGGCTGAGTGCCTGGCGTTCTATCTCGAGCTGTAATATCTCGCGCTCGAGCTCATCGATCTCCTGCGGAAGCGAATCGATCTCAATGCGGATCCGCGAGGCTGCCTCGTCGATCAGGTCGATGGCTTTATCCGGAAGGAATCGGTCCGTGATGTACCGATTCGAAAGCATCGCAGCCGCAACGATAGCGGCATCTTTGATGCGAACTCCGTGGTGGACCTCGTATCGTTCTTTCAAACCTCTGAGAATCGCGATCGTATCCTCCACATTCGGTTCGCCGATGTAAACCTGTTGAAAGCGCCGTTCGAGTGCCTTATCTTTCTCGATATACTTCTGATACTCGTTGAGAGTTGTCGCGCCGACCGCGCGCAAAGTGCCGCGTGCAAGCGCCGGTTTAAGCATGTTCGAAGCATCAATTGCGCCCTCAGACGCGCCGGCACCGACGAGTGTGTGCAGTTCGTCGATAAACAGAATTATCTGGCCCTCGGCTTTCTCGATCTCCTTAAGTACAGCCTTGAGGCGATCCTCAAATTCACCGCGATACTTGGCTCCGGCGAGCATCGCTCCAAGATCGAGCGAGACAAGCCGCTTGTTCTTAAGCGTTTCCGGAACGTCACCCGAAACGATCCGCTGAGCAAGCCCCTCGACGATCGCAGTTTTGCCAACCCCGGGTTCGCCGATCAGCACCGGGTTGTTTTTTGTCCGCCGCGAAAGTATCTGGATGGTGCGGCGTATTTCATCGTCACGTCCGATCACGGGATCAAGCTTGCCTTTACGGGCACGCTCGGTCAGGTCCTGAGCGTATTTCTCAAGCGCCTGAAAATTCTCTTCCGCATTCTGCTCGGTGATCCGCGATCCGCCGCGCATGTCCGTGATCACCTTTTCAAGATCTTCGCGGGTCACGCCGTTCGCGCGAAGAATTCTTCCCGCGTCGCCGTCCTTTTCCGAGGCTATCGATAACAGAAGATGCTCGGTCGAAACGTATTCGTCCTGCATTTTCTCGGCCTCTTTCTGGACCTCTTGAAACAGTGTATTCGTGCGCGAACTGAAATACTGTTGTCCGCCCGTGACCTTGGGCAGCTTGGCGATCGAGGCAAGAAGTTCAGTCGAAATGGCGACCGTATTTGCGCCGATCTTCCCGAGTATCGGCTTGAGTACACCTTCTTTTTGCTCAAGCATTGCAACAAGGATATGCTCGGGCTCGACCTGTTGGTTCTGCTCTTTTTCCGCAACCCCTATTGCTGCCTGGACGGCCTCTTGGCCGCGGATCGTAAATCTATCGAATCTCATGGTGATATTTTATCCTAAACATCGAACGACGCAGAGGACATCTTGTTCAGATCCTCTGCGTCGAATCTAATGTCCCAACTTCACTAATGCTTACGCAGTTGCTGACTTACTTTCTGCTTCGATCGCCTTTGCGTCATTGCCGGAAGCTGTGATCTCGATCTTCCGCGCCTTCGTCTCTTCTCTCTTCGGAAGAGCGACGCGAAGAACGCCGTTCTCGAAATCAGCGGTTGCTCCTTCGGCAGTGATCGTCTGCGGAAGTGTAAATTGCCTCGTGAACGATCCGTAAGCGCGTTCAACCCGGTGGTAATTATCGCCCTCGGTCTTCTTTTCAAACTTGCGTTCGCCCTTGAGCGTGAGCACGTTGTTTTCGACCGAAACCTCAAAATCCTCGCGATTCATTCCGGGAAGCTCGGCTTCCACAATAAGCCTGTTTTCGTCCTCGTAAATATCCACGTTCGGGCTCCAGGCGCCACGAGCAAACTCGCCACGATCGGCCGAAGCAGGTACCGCCGTGAAAAGCCGGTTCATCTCGTCGTTAAGGGTCCGAAGTTCGCGAAATGGGTCAAATTTGATCATCGTCATAATCATTTCCTCCAAAAAGTTACTAGTTGATTGGTCTTAATGACTAAACAATTAGTCTAAGGACATAATAAAACCTGAGCGTGTAGCTGTCAAGTCTATTTTTTCACCATCGGCCAAAAAATCAAACGATGATTTTTGTGCGACGAAAAGATGACACAACCGCCTTTCTTCGGTTATATTTAGGAACGTTCTTGAACAATTGATGAACGGGATCGCTTGTTTCTCCGCCCTACTTTTCGGATCAGCCGGCGCATATGAATATTCTCCGTGAGGTCCTTTGGCCGTTACTCGCTGTCGTCCTGGCGTTTATCGTTGGTGGTGTGATCATTTTGCTTCTCGGCGATGATCCGATCAACGCTTACGCTTGGCTGCTCTCATCTTCGTTCGGATCGATGCGCGACATCGGCTGGACCTTGCACTATGCCACTCCGCTAATCTTCACCGGGCTGGCGGTCGCGGTCGCATTTCGATGCGGGCTCTTGAACATCGGTGCCGAGGGCCAGCTTTACGTTGCTGCGTTCGCCACCGCCTGGGTCGGAATCAAGCTTGGCGGTACGGTAGTTGGAACTGAAAGTTGGGCGTGGGCGAGTTTGCCGGCTTTTCTTCTGGTACCGCTGTGTGTTTTGGCAGCCGTTCTGGTTGGCGGATTGTGGGGGGCGATCCCGGGTTACCTAAAGGCCCGTTTCGGTTCGCATGAGGTGATCAACACGATCATGCTCAACTTCATCGCCATCGCCCTCGTCAGCTACCTGACGCAATATCATTTCAAGAATCCGGGCCCGATCCTAGAAACGCCGCCAATAGGCGAGGCCGCGACGATACCGAGGCTGAATGAGTTCTTCGGGTTTCTGTCTCCGGACGTTCCTTTGAACATCGCCTTCTTTCTCGCGCTTCTAATGTGCGTGGTCGTTTATGTTTTCTTATGGAAAACGAAGTGGGGTTATGAGCTGCGAGCCGTCGGTGAGAATCCATCCGCGGCCGAGTACGGCGGCATTTCACCAAAGAAGCAGATAATTCTGGCGATGACGATCTCGGGAGCCCTCGCTGGGATGGTTTCGATCGGGGAAGTGATGGGTACGCGTAATAACTACTATCACGATTTTTCCGCTCAGTGGGGTTTCCTCGGGATTGCTGTCGCACTGCTTGGCCGAAATCATCCGTTAGGCATTCTGATCGCAGCCATCTTCTTTGGTGTGCTGCTTCGCGGGGAGATCTTTGTTGATGCATTTACCCGCTACGTTTCAAAGGATCTCGGCTTTGTGCTGCAGGCAATAATGATCCTTTTTGTTGCATGCTTTCAGAGGTATACACGGCGGTAGGACTTGAGATATGCAGGATATCCTAAACTGGGGCTTCTTACTCTCGGGATTAACGGCTGCGACCCCGCTGATCTTCGCGGCATTGGGCGGGCTCTTTTCTGAGCGATCCGGCGTGATAAACATCGCCCTTGAAGGGCTTCTTCTATCGGGTGCCTTTACCGCGGCCGTCGTAACGTTTCAGACCGGCAATCCATATCTCGGCTTGCTCTGCGGCATCGGGGCGGGGATCGTCACTGCGGCGGTCTATGCCATTGCGGTGCTCGAGTTCGAGGCCGATCAGGTCGTCGCCGGGATGGCTATCAACTTTCTGATGCTGGGGCTTCCCGCGTTGATAAGCGGCGTCATCTACGATTCGACCGGGTCGACACCGCAGATCGACAAAGCCCAAAAGATACCCGTGATCCTCGGCGGACTTTCGTCCGCGACGATCCTTGCCTTTTTCACGGTCGCCCTCGCATGGTACGCAATGTACAAGACGCCTTTCGGACTTCGACTTAGGGCGGTTGGCGAGAACCCGGAAGCGGCTGATGCGGCGGGGATCAATGTGAAGGGGCTTCGCTATTTGGCGATCATTATCTCGGGCGTTCTTGCGGCGACCGGCGGAGCATTTCTTTCGACCGGCCAATCTTCACTCTTCACGCGCGGGATGTCCGCCGGACGTGGGTTCATCGCACTTGCCGCATTGATCCTGGCGAAATGGAAGCCGGTGCCGGTTCTCTTCGCATGCTTGTTCTTTGGTTTTACTGAGGCGCTGACCATCCAGATCCAGGGTGCTTCGTGGGCGAAGATCAATGGCGATCCGATACCGGTGCAGTTCATCGAAATGATCCCTTATGTGCTGACGATAATTGTTCTCGCCGGGTTCATTGGTTTGAGCCGAGCTCCGAAGGCCCTCGGGCAGCCGTACAGGAAAGAGAAATAGCAGGGCAATCGTAGAACAAGATGACATTTGAGAATGCGGCCGAGGCCGCCGAATATATTGGGCAGAAGACCAGCCTCCGGCCGCGGGTCGCTATCGTCCTCGGGAGCGGGCTGGGGGCTTTTGCTGACGAACTCGATGAGGCCGTGGCGATCCCTTACGAGGAAATACCGCATTTTGTCCGATCGACCGTTGAAGGGCACGCCGGCCGATTGGTCATCGGGAAATGTGGAGACGTTCCGCTCGTGGTCCAACAAGGACGGTTTCACTTCTACGAAGGATATTCGATGGAGCAGGTGATGTTCCCGGTGCGGGTTTTCGGTCGGATGGGTATTGGCACAGTTGTCCTTACGAACGCTGCAGGAAGCCTCAAGGCAGGAATGCGGCCGGGCGATCTGATGCTGATCGCGGACCATATAAATATGATGGGCGTGAATCCGCTCCGCGGTCCAAATGATGAAAGATTCGGCCCGCGTTTTCCGGACATGACTCAGGTCTATGACCGCGAGCTTCAGCGAGCCATCGATGAAGAAGCGAACGCAATCGCGAGAGAAAGGCTTGAAACAGGAAGGGAAAAGGCGTTGACTGATTTCCTGCATCGTGGAACTTATTGCGCACTTTCAGGCCCGACCTACGAGACGCCGGCCGAGATTCGGCTGTTCCGTACGCTTGGAGCCGATGCCGTCGGGATGTCAACGGTTCCGGAGGCTATCGCTGCTCGCCATCAGGGCATTCGCGTCGCCGGCATTTCGTGTATCACAAATTTCGCGGCCGGAATGACCGACGATGTCATACATCATGGTGAGGTGATGGAAGTCGGCGCGCGTGTTTCCGAGGTCTTCAAAGAATTGCTACGTCAGGTGGTCAAGCGCATATGATCATAGGCATCTGTGGAGGAACGGGCTCGGGCAAGACGACCATCGCGCGAGCGATAGTCGATGCCGTCGGGCGCGAGAACGTGGTGCTGGTCGAACAGGACAGCTATTATCGAAACCTTGCGGATATGCCGCTCGATGAACGGCATCAGGCGAACTTCGATCATCCGGATTCGATCGACAGCGACATGCTGGTCCATCACCTCGTCCGGCTGAAGCAGGGGCTTGTAGTTGAAATGCCGTTGTACGACTTCAAGACCCACACACGCAGCGACGAGATAGAGACGATCAGGCCCAAGCCGGTAGTTATTGTCGAGGGGATCCTTATCTTCGCAGAACCGCGAGTTTTGGACCTGCTCGATATGCGGGTGTATGTTGATACCCCGGACGACATCCGGTTCATTCGCCGACTGCGGCGCGACATTGCCGAACGCGGGCGGACGGTCGATTCTGTGATCGACCAATATTATCGCACGGTTCGGCCGATGCATTTTGAATTTGTCGAGCCATCGAAACGGCATGCGGACGTCATCCTACCGGAAGGCTCGAATACCGGGATCAGCATCGAACTGCTGTGCAGTTTGGTGCGCGAAAAGCTTGTCAAGGAAGTGGCCGCGCAGAGCTAAGGGATAGTTAGTTTTCGAATTGGCAAGTGGAATCCGAACAGGCGTTTATTATGAAGCACACGAAAGAGGAACTTATCGCGGCGGCAGCGGATGTGAGAACTCGTGCTTTCGCGCCTTATTCAAATTTCAGGGTCGGGGCCGCTGTCGAAACCGAAGGCGGTGAGATCTACACCGGGTGCAACGTAGAATCAGCCAGCTACGGCCTGACGATGTGCGCGGAGCGTGTGGCGATCTTTTCAGCGGTCGCGGCCGGTCATAAACGCATCAAACGGATCTCGGTCGTGGCAGAAAGCGACGAACTGACGGCACCATGCGGAGCCTGTCGGCAAGTGATCTGGGAATTCGGCGGCGACATTCCGGTGACATTATCCAACCTCAATGGCAAGACCGAAACTATCCAGATGAGCGAACTTCTTCCGAAGGCCTTTGATTCGACATTTTTGAAATGAAGACAATTTGCGTGACTTTTCTTTTGGCCTTTTTTGTCTCTTCTTGTATTTCTCTTAACAGCGATGCGAGTTTCGACGAAGTTTCGAGAGTTCCATCGCCTGACGGACAGGTTGACGCTCTGCTCGTCGAAACAAATGGCGGAGCGACAACGTCGTTCGGGTATTCCGTGTTTGTCGTTCCAAAAGGGGTCAGGCTTAAATCCCGAGACGATAAATATATTGTGGCTACTTTGTACGGGGCAGTAAGAAGCAAAAGTGCCTATGGCGCGAATCTAAATTGGCCAGCCCGAGACCGTTTATCGATCGAATATCTTGATGCTAAGTCAGCCAAAGTTCTAAATTCCCGGATCATTTTCGCCGACTACCATGTCAGCGTTGAGCTCAATAAAGGCATCGAGGATAGCTCCGCGCCAGCGGGTGGAATGCTTTATAATCTAGAAAAACAAAAATAAATGCATGAACGCAAAGACATACCCGAATTAAGGTTGGACCGGTCAAAAATTAATGTCGTAGGGGAATTTGACGATTCGGACGAGATCGAGCATTGGAAAGGCACGAGCGTGAAAGAGAGGCTCCAGCATATGGAAAGGCTGCGGCGATTAAATTATGGAGTTCGAGCTACCGAAAGACTTCAAAGAGTTATTCGAATTATTAAATACGAATAGCGTTCGATACCTCTTGATTGGCGGATATGCGGTCGGGATTCACGGCTACACGCGAGCAACGAACGATCTCGATATATTTGTTGCTGACGATGAACAAAACACTCAGAACTTGAGACGCTCCCTGATCTCATTTGGTTTTGGCGAGGCAAGCCTTGGTGATGATATTTTTCCGGACAAGCGGTGCATTATCGAAATGGGTGTCGAGCCTATGAAGATCCAGATAATGAACTTTGCGGACGGCATTGAGTTTGAAACTGCTTATGCGAACCGCATCGAGACAGACGTAGAAGATATTGCCATCTCGACCATAGATAAACCCGACCTCATTAAAAACAAGATTACGAGCGGACGTCTCAAGGACCTTGCTGATGTGGAACGTTTGGAGAAAATGTAAGCAATGAAAAGGATTTTTGTCAGTTGTGTTTTAACTATATCTCTCTTTTCTTCCGCGACTACGTTCGTTTGGGCACAGCCAGGGCACCAGCGCGTTGACATGCTGATCGTCGGCGGAACCGTCGTTACGATGGACGGTTCGCGACGGGTGATCGTTGACGGAGCGGTCGCGATATCGGGGGACACGATAACGGCCGTTGGGACGCGTGCCGAGTTGACACGAAGCCACAAAGCGACGAGAACCATCGACGCAAGCGGCAAGGTCATCGTCCCTGGCTTGATAAACACGCACACTCATATTCCGATGACGCTTTTCCGTGGGATCGGAGACGACATGGATCTGCAGGAATGGCTCACCAAATATATCTTCCCCGCTGAGGCGAAGAACGTTGACGAGGCTTTCGTGAGGGCAGGTACTCGGCTCGGGCTTGCTGAGATGATCCGTGGCGGAACTACGACGTACGCGGACATGTATTACTTTGAAGATGCGATCGCCGACGAGACCTCGAAGGCCGGCGTTCGGGGAGTTCTGGGGCAGACGGTTATCGATTTTCCCGTGCCCGATGCTAAGACGTTTGCTGAAGGCCTCGAGGTCACAGAAAAGTTCATCAAGAAATGGCAGGGACATGCTTTGATCACACCTGCTATCGCGCCGCATGCTCCTTACACTGTTTCCGAAAACAATTTAACTGACGCTCGTGCGATGTCCGACCGGCTGAAAGCTCCACTTCTCATTCACCTTGCCGAGGCAGATACCGAGACAAAAGCAATTCAGGAAAAATACGACGGTAAAAGGCCGATAGAATTCCTCGAGAGCATTAATTTCTTCAACGACCGGACGATCGCTGCACACGTCGTCCACGCGAATGAAGCCGAGCTCGATATCTTGAAACGCCGCAACGTTGGCATCGGGCATAATCCGCATTCGAATATGAAGCTCGCATCCGGCGTGGCTCCCGTCCCGATGATGCTTGCAAAGGATATGAACGTCGGGCTCGGAACCGACGGAGCCGCTTCTAACAACGACCTGAACCTATGGGAAGAGATGGACACCGCGGCAAAACTGCACAAGGTCTTTTCCTCTGACCCAAAGGTAGTGTCCGCTGTACAGGTCTTTGAAATGGCGACGATTCGCGGAGCTCGGGCTCTTCACATGGCTGATAGTATCGGTTCGATCGAAGCCAGCAAGCTTGCGGATATCGTAATCGTCGATATGGACGGGCTTCATCAAACGCCGATGTACAACATTTATTCCCATCTGGTTTACGCGACGAAATCGACCGACGTTCGCACCGTAATCATCCACGGCCGCATTGTCATGCAGGACCGACGTTTGCTCACGTTAAACGAAAATGCTATAAAAACGGAAGCAATCGCATATCGCAAAAAGATCGTCGAGAGCTTAAAAAATTAGCCCGCGGGCATTTCTTGCCCGCTTATCTGTTTTTAGGGCAATGAATTAACTGGTCGTTGAAAGTGAGCCCCCCGTAGTTCGCTTGACCTTTATACGGAGACATAAGTCAGAAGGGGGACTGAAATGCCGTTAAACGTCAAAAAGGGAATACTCGCGGCAGTAATTAGCCTGAGTTTTTCCAACGCCATCATATTTGCACAATCACAGCAGTCATCTGAACCTGTCGAAACGCCGAAGCCGACCGAGCAACCCGCGATCAGAACACCGGCAGAGGTGATGCGTGATCGCATTGCGAACGCTCGGGCGCAGCTCGCGGTTCGGAATCACACATCTGCAATTTTTGAACTCGAGAATATTAGGAAAGAGACCGGCGATCTTTCGATCCACTCCGTTGTCAATGTAATGTTGATGAATGGATATCTGGAGCAGGGAAATTACCGAAAGGCCAAAGAATTTTTGGAGAGCCACTTCACCGACTACAAGAATCGGAACGAGGCAGCTTCGACGCTTTATCCTCCGATCGCGGGGCAGGTAATTAAGGGGGCTCGTTCGCAGGCCGAGCGCTACCGGGCGTTGGGCCTTCAGGTAACCGACAAGAACTTGCCAACCGAAGCTCTGAAATATGTGGAGCAAATGCGGGCATTGCTTGAGCTTGTTGTTGAGCAAGCAAAGGAAACGAGTAAAGATGAGTCGTGTGCTCCAATGGCCTTGCCCCTGCTTGAGGAGGCGACATCGGCTCGGAGCCTTTACTCGCCTGATGAGTACGATGCACGGCGATGGCGTGACGAACTTGCCGATGCACGCGAACAACTTGCGACGCAGCGAAGCACTGTTCTGACGGCCGTTGCCGGAACGCCGCAACAGCCGGTGGAATTGATCCCGGTTCAGACCGTCGCCTTGAACGCTCCTGTTCAGAGGCCAGTACCGCCTGCAACAACAAACGGATCGAGTAAGCTGCCCACAGACGAGCCAGACTCGACGGATAAAACAGAAGCTGTAGAAGTACCGAATAAAGAAAGTAGGGAGCCGGTGGCCGAACCTGCGGAAATTGTTCCCGCCGGACAGATCGAAGTCGGATCGCTTGTGCCCTTTGCAACGAATAGGCCGCAGCCGGTATATCCATCGGCGGCGCGGCAAGTGAGGGCATCAGGTGTCGTTCGAGTAGAGGTGGTCGTAGACGAGGATGGACAAGTGGCGGCGATCCAGAACACAGTCGGGCACACAATGCTTCAAGCGGCAGCTCGTGATGCCATAATGAAATGGCGTTTTCGGCCGTTCAAGCGAGATGGCCAACCAGTCCGGGCAACGGGCTTTGTAAACTTCAATTTCTCACTCTAAGTTGAAGGATAAAGTAAGGATTCGAAGCGTCTTTTCATTTCGACGCCACGAAGGTTAGCGGCGACGTGGGGGCGATGCCATTGAGGGCCGTTCTAACTATCGGCATCAGGCCTTCGCTCTCCATATACTCACGCCCTAGAAGTTTGCGGAAGATCTTGTCCGTGGAGTTTCCCGAGAGTTCCTTCATCATTCCGCGGAGGAGCGCCGTAACGAGCTCCGGAGCAAATTGCTTACCCGTATTTCTCTGAAGGTCTTCAAAAACTTCGGGAACCGACCTTCGCCGGCGATAGGGCCGATCAGAGGTCATCGCATCGAAAGCATCTGCCAGGTTCACAACCTTAGCAATGTAGGGGATATCGCGGTCGTAAAGCCCGTCGGGATATCCGCGTCCGTCCAGCCTTTCGTGGTGGTATTTTGCGGCCAGCGGCACACCCGCATACGGATGTCGTATAGGTTGTAGGATCTCAAAGCCAGCCCCGGGATGCTTATTCAGCTCGGTTGATTCCTTCGCATTTATCCGATAGGGAGCATTGATGATCTTACGTTCGACCGTGATCTTGCCGATGTCATGCAGGTAACCGGCAAAGGCTGCTCCCTCGACCTCTTCATCACCCCAACCGAGCTCTCGGGCGATCACTTCTGAATATTTGCCGACCCGGACAGAATGGCCTTCGGTGTATTTGTCTTTTCGATCGATCGCCGCCGCGAAAGCCTGGACCGTATCTTTATAGGTCATTTTGAGGTCGTCGTAAAGTCGACGATTCTCGTCAGCACGGCGCTCAAGCTCGGCCATCAGGTTCCGCTGCGAGACGGCGACTGCGATGTGCCGGCCCATTGCACAGATAATCTCTTTGTCGTGAGAAGTGTATTGCTCTCCGCTCGCTTTTTCACCGAGGAACAACCCGCCGAGAAGTTCATCACGAACGACCAAAGGGACAAAAAGCTGGATCTTGGACTGTTCCAAGCTTCGATCGTAAATTTGGAAAAAGGGAAGTACTTTTGCTTGATCGCAATCAATAGGATAGAGGCCATTCGCCAGAAATTGCCGCTCGTCCTCGTAGCAAAGCGACATCACGAACGGGAAATCATCTCCAAGTCCGCGTCCGGAAACCATATTCAATTCATGCTCGAACCGAGTATAGCGAACGACTCCGCCCCGCATGATCCCGAGCGAGCCAAGAACTAAATGAAGCGAGGTCCGAACCGTTTCCTGAAAGTTGTGCTTATTTGAAACTTCCTGACCAATTTCAGCGAGCGCTCCAAAGGTGTGTACAAGTTTGTTGCGCTCGGCCGCAAATCGGCTGAAATTCGTTGATCGCATTTCCTGAAGTTTCATTTCAAGCCCTGATCTCGACATGCCGCGTGAGGCCCAGCATGTCAAATAACTCCGTTGTCATCTCATTGGGTTCTGCAAACACGACCTTTGCTCCGATACCGGATGCGGCATCGATAACGCCCATCAGGATCGAAATGCCGATGCTGTTGACGAGTTCTGTCCCAGAAAAATCGACGACGATCTCTCGACAGCCTTCATTCAATTTCGTCCGGCATTCGCGTTCAATGCGTTCGCCGGTGAGCTTGTTGAGATAGTCGCCCGCAAAAACCGTAGCGGTACCCTGCGAGTCGGAGAGCACTTGGCTGCTGACTTCGGCCATGTTTAACTTGTTGTCCTTTCGTGATTTACGCGTACGAAGATCACTTTCGTGTCTTGAGAATGTTTTAACACAACGGTAGACAATAAACAATAGAAATCTTCGGGAATTGAACCGCGGGGCCCGCTCGAATAGACTTGAGACGATGAGCTTACTTGACCAGATCATTACCGACATAACAGCAGCGATGAAGGCAAAAGACGCGGAGCGTCTTTCGACATTGAGAATGGTGAAAGCCAATTTGATGAATCGAAAAATAGAGAAGGGCTCTGAACTCTCCGACGAGGAAGTTCAGAAGGCTCTACAGTCGCTGTTGAAGCAAAGAAAGGTTCGATCGAGCAGTACGAAAAAGCCGGGCGCGAGGATCTTGCAGCAAAAGAGGCGGCAGAAGTAACGATGATTGAAGAATATCTTCCCGCCGCGGCGACCCATGAAGAGATCGAGAAGGCAGTCGCTGACGCAGTCACTCAAACTGGGGCGTCGTCGATGAAAGACATGGGAACGGTAATGAAGGCGGTTTTGGAAAATCTCGCCGGCAAAAACGCAGATGGAAAAGCCGTCAGCGAAGCGGTGAAAGCCAAGCTGAACGGCTGATCGTCTTTAAAGTTCTTGGTTCAACCGAAGATGTTGCGGACCTTGTCAAGAAAGGAAGAGTCCGCGAATTCCGTATCCTCGATCTCGGCGAGTTGCTCCAATAGCTTCCGCTGATCTTTCGAAAGTGACTTCGGAGTGATCAGCGTCACCGCGACAAAAAGGTCTCCGCGGCCACGTCCGCCGAGCACCGGCATTCCTTTCGACTTTATCCTGAACACGGTTCCCGTTTGCGTTCCAGCGGGAACCGTCAACTCTTCTTCGCCGTCAAGGGTCGGCACTGTAATCTCAGCACCGAGCGCCGCTTGAGCAAACGAAACGGGTACAGCAGCGTAAAGATTTTCGCCCTGCCGTTCAAAGACCTTGTGTTCTTTGACGTGAATAATTACGTAGAGATCGCCGGTTTGGCCTCCGTTTGAACCGTCCTCGCCTTCGCCGGAAACACGAAGCCGCGAGCCTGTCTCAACGCCCGCCGGGATCTTTATCTCAAGGATCTTCTCTTTCTCGATACGGCCCTGGCCGCGGCATTCTTTACATGGGCTTTTGATAACCTGCCCCTTTCCGGCACAGTTCGGGCATGTCCGCATTACGCTGAAAAAGCCCTGCTGGTAGCGAGTTTGCCCGCTTCCGCCACAGGCGATACAGTCATCCGGATGCGTGCCTTCCTCTGCCCCGGTACCCTCGCATTCATCGCATTTTTCGAGCCTTGGAATCTTGAGCCGCTCGTCTTTACCGAGGGCTGCGTCTTCAAGCGAGATCTCGAGGTCGTAGCGTAGATCGGCTCCCCGCTGTACGCGGCTGCGTCGTCCGCCGCCCCGAGCACCGAACATGTCGCCAAAGCCGAACATGTCGAAGATATCCTCAAAATTCGCGTAACCGGGGTCGAAACCTGGACCTCCGGCACCGAAACCAGAATGCCCGAACCTGTCATAGGCCGCTCGCTTCTGAGCGTCAGAGAGGACTGCGTACGCCTCGGCACATTCCTTGAACCGTTCCTCAGCCTGCGGGTCATCCGGATTTTTGTCCGGGTGGAACTTAACAGCAAGCGATCGGTAGGCGCGTTTGATATCGCTGTCGTTCGCATTTCGCTGAACACCTAAAATTTCGTAATAATCCCGTTTGCTCATATCGTATCGAGAAAACGCCAGCCTGATCGCTCAAGCTGACGTTTTCTCATTATCACCAATTCAGTGGCCTATTCTCAAGTGCTCCGGAGGATCAGACCGCGGCGAGCATCGCCTCGGTGATCTTTGCGGCGGTCTCCTCGACCGTTTTCACAAGAGCTTCGAGTTCTGATTTGTCCGCCTCTTGGATCCGATCTTCCGCTGCGTTGAGCGTGCCGTTTGTCGCCTGTTGCTCCTCGAGAGGGAATGACCTGCCGAACTCAGCCATCGCCTTTCGGGCCGTCTTGACCATACCCTCGACCCTGTTGCGGAGCAGGATAAGTTCACGTTCTTCCTTATCGCGTTCAACGGAGGTCTCTGCTTCAAGTATCAGCCGTTCGATCTCCTCAGGCGAAAGTCCCGACGAAGGCATCACCTGCATCGCCTGTTCAAGCCCGGTCATTTTGTCCTGAGCCGAAACGTTCACTTGGCCGTTGGCATCTATCTCGAACGTCACGTCGATCTGTGGTACGCCGCGGGCCGCCGGCGGAATGCCGACGAGTTCGAATTTCGCGAGGCTGCGATTCTCTCTCGCGATCTCGCGCTCACCCTGAAGGATGTGGATCTGCACCGTCTGCTGATTGTCAACGACAGTCGTGAAGGTCATCGTGTTTCGCAGCGGAATCGTCGAGTTGCGGTTGATCAGCTTAACGTACAGCCCGCCTCGCGTCTCAAGCCCGAGGCTGAGCGGAAGTACGTCCAAAAGAACGATATCTTTCACATCGCCTGTGAAGACTCCGCCCTGGATGGCAGCGCCCATTGCGACCACTTCGTCCGGATTGATCTCGGACGAAGGCTCCTTTCCGAAGACTTCTGCAACCGTTCTTGAGATTATCGGAGACCTTGTCTGCCCGCCGACGAGGATGACCTTATCGATATCCTCAGGCTTCAGCTTTGCGTCCCAGAGAGCCTTTTGTGAAGGTTCGACAGTTGATTCGACAAGGTCGAGGATAAGTTCGTCCAACTTTTCGCGGGAAAGTGTTGCATTAATGTGCTTAGGTCCGGTTGCGTCCGCGGCGATGAATGGAAGACTGATATTTGTTTCCGTCACGCTCGAAAGCTCGCACTTTGCCCTCTCAGCTGCTTCTTTGAGTCGCTGGAGAGCAAGCCTGTCGTTCGAGAGGTCGATGCTCGTTTCGCTTTTGAAGTTCTCCAATAGCCATTCGATTATCCGTTGGTCAAAGTCCTCACCGCCGAGAAACGTATTACCTGACGTTGAAAGAACATCGAAAACGCCGTCCTTTATCTCGAGGATCGAGATGTCGAACGTGCCGCCGCCGAGGTCATAAACCGCGACTTTCTCGGACTTGTTCTTTCCAAAGCCATATGCGAGAGCTGCGGCGGTCGGCTCGTTGATGATCCGTTCGACCTCGAGTCCCGCGATCTTTGCAGCGTCGCGTGTAGCCTGCCGCTGCATATCGTCAAAATAGGCCGGGACCGTTACGATCGCCTCGGTAATGCGGTCGCCAAGAAACTCCTCAGCCGCCTGCTTGAGCCGCTGGAGCAGGATCGCGGAGATCTCGGGCGGGCTGTAAACCCTGCCAAGAACGCGAATATGAGCGTCACCATTCGGCGCCTCGACGATCTCAAAAGGAACGGTCGACCGCATCTTTTCCACCTCGGGCGACGCGAACTTGCGTCCGATTAGTCGCTTTACGGCATAGAGCGTATTGGCCGAATTAGTCACGGCCTGCCGCTTGGCGATCTGCCCGACAAGGCGTTCGTCCTTATCAGTAAAACCGACGACCGACGGGGTTGTCCGGCCGCCTTCTTTGTTTGAGATGATCTGCACCGTCCCGTTCTCAAGTACGGATACGCAACAGTTCGTGGTTCCAAGGTCAATTCCGATCACTTTACTCATATTCAATTACCTCAAGATGTGGAGGGAGAAGGGCAAGGGGCGTGAGGACAAAACCTATTGGGAGTCATTCTCCGTCTCGATGGTTTCTTCTTCAGCGGTCTTCGGGTCGTTGTCCGGCATCTGACCATTCACCGCGACTTTGACCAGTGAGTGGCGGATGATGCGGTCGCCGAGGCGAAAGCCGCGAAGTAATTCTTCGCAGACAATGTTGTTCGCCAGCTCTTCTGTTTCGACGGTGGCAACCGCTTCATGCAGATGCGGATCGAACTCATCGCCCTTCGCCGGTATGGATTCAATGCCCATCTCTTTGAGAGCGACAATAAATTGCTCATTTACCATTTGGATCCCTTCATAGAAGTGGGCAAACTCAGAGCTTCGTTCATGCACGAGTTTCTCGGCGGAGTCGAGAGCTCGTCTCAGGTTATCGAGCCCGGGCAAAAGGCGTTCAACCAACGCAACTGTCTGGTCTCGAAGGTGGTCGGAGCGGTCACGTTCGTTGCGGGTTTTATAGGTCTCGAAATCCCTGTTTCTTCGGAGCGAGTTTTCAAGGATCTCTGTACGCTCGGCTTCCAGTCGCCGGACATTCTCTTTCAGTGCGGCGTTGAACTCTTCGAGGTCGTCGACCCGTTCCGCGAGTTCAGCGAGTTCGTCATCCGAGCTTTCGATCGCCTCAGTCTCCGGTGCTGCAACGATGGGCTCGGAAATCACCTGCTTGACCGGCTCGGGCCTAGGGGCCTGATCGGCAAAGAAGACAGACGGATTGCCATCATCGAATCCTGCTTCGATCTCAATAACGGTTCCATCGAGCGTTATGTGCAGATCCTTTTCTTTTTCCTCGAGTTGGCGGATGAAATCATCAACCGATTCACTATCCGCATCGAGCACACTCTCGGACAAAGGTTCTTGATCCTTTATTTCCTCTTTTTCATTCATTGTTTTTACACAGGAAGCTCTGCGTAAGCTGGCGGTCTTAGGCTGACTGCTTTGCAAGCAACCGCTCAAGGACCTTTGCAAGATAGGACACGACTGCGATCATTCGTGCATATTCGATACGTGTCGGACCGAGAACGCTCAAGGTTCCGACCGCGTTACTGTCGCCGATCCTATAAGGAGCTGAGATCAGCGAACAATCTTGAAGGGGCGTTACCGAATTCTCACTTCCGATAACGATCTTGACGTCTCCGTTTCCCGGATCCTCTTTCGAAACGCATTCATTGAGGATCTGAAGAAGCTTGGACTTTTCTCCGATGGTCGCGAGCAGGTCGCGAAGCCGCTCGAGGTCGGCAAAGTCACGTTTTGAAAGGATGTTGGTAGTTCCCTCAACATAGACCTCACCGGAACGATCATCTTCTCCCTGGATACTTTGCGAGCAAAGTATCACGGCCGTTTGCAGAAGGCGGTCAAAAAGGGCCCGTTCTTCGTGCATTCGCCTGAGGATCTCATCTCTGATCCCGGAAAGACTCTTGCCCGCAAATTCGGCGTTGAGAAAATTCGAACACTTCTCGAGTTCCTCACGCGTCAAAGGGGCATTCAGCTTGATCAGCCGATTGTGGACGATATTTGGCGGTGAGACCATGACTACCAGCACTCGGTTCTCAGCAACGCTGATGAATTCAATGTGCTGGAGCCTGTCGTTCGCCAAGCTCGGTGAGACCACTATCCCAACGTTATTTGAAAGATCAGATAGGAGCTGCGACGTCCGCTCAAGTAGCCGATCCGGAGCCTCGATGAGAGTATCATCGAACGATCCGAACTCTTCTGCAATCCGTTTGAGGTCCGAGTCGGAGACCTTAAGGATGCCAAGCAGGTTGTCAACATAGAAGCGGTACCCGTAATCGGTCGGTACCCGGCCAGCAGAAGTGTGAGGTTGTTCGAGGAAACCAAGCTCCTCAAGCTCGCTCATCACGTTTCGGATGGTTGCCGAACTGACACGAGATGAACTCGCAAACCGTTCGGCGACCCGTTTTGAGCCGACAGCTTCTCCGGTTACAAAGTGCTCATCGATAACGGCAGCAAGAACTGCTTGCCCGCGTTTGTCCGGGTCGGGGCGGGCGGACTTTGTCTCTCGATTTGACTCACGAACCGCCATTTGTCACGTTTGAGGGAGAAACCAGTCGAAGAGAGAAATACTCTCCGATATATAGAAATAGCACCGACACGGGACATGTGTCAACGATTATTCGTTAAACGATTATAAACAGAGTGGCTGAAATCCCCGCAATTGATGAAATAGTTGAGCTTTACCGCGATGTGATCGGGCATTATGACCCCGAGCGCAGCGGCATCACCGTTCATGTTTCATTCTATCCGTACATTGGAATAAACCAGACGATCCGGGTTCGCGATGGCCAGATCTATGTCCGCATCGCGGAGATCTGTTGGGAAATGCCGATCGAAATCCATAAGGCTCTGGCCTATGTTTTGGTCGCAAAACTTTTCCGGCGGCGGGTACCAAAGCGGGCTCGTGAGTTGTATACGAACTATATTTCTTCGCCTGAGATGCGGGAGCGGGCAACCGCCAGCCGCCGTGAACGGGGACGAAAGGTGATTACCGGAACCAGCGGAGCGATCTATGATCTGGAAGAGTTATTTTCGGACCTCAATGCAAAATACTTCTGGGGAACCCTGCGAAAACCAACACTCACATGGTCGGCAAAGCCCACGTTCCGGATCCTGGGCCACTTCGACTCGCACCACGACACTATAGTCATCAGCCGCTCGCTCGATTCGACCGACGTGCCTCGGCTCGTCATCGAATATGTGATGTACCATGAAATGCTTCACGTTTTTCACCCGACGGTCCACCATAACGGCCGGCGATACAACCACACACCTGAGTTCCGACGCGACGAGGAACGCTTTGAGAATTTTGAAGAGGCCGATCGATGGATCGAGCAGAACGCCCGAAAACTCAAACGAAAGGTTACAAAAGGGAAGTCTATTCTGCGGCGAATAGTGCGATGATGCTCCCGATGATCCCGAAGTCTGAGACGCTCGTTCGTTCGATGGCCTTCTGATTGATTCGGGTCTCGGTCGTGTAGCGGGCGACGATCGGCGATTCGCCCGGCTTCTTTGCCGTTAGCACGTCAGCGACGCGTCCCGAAACGCTCAAGTCACCGCCAATTGTTATCGCCGCCGCGGTCGAGGCTGCGATCGTTTTGATGCTCGCCGGGAGTTCGACATTGGCAGGCCTTCGACCGGCATCTATTGAACGCTGCACACCATCGGGGTCGCCGATGACCAAAACATCGCCAATTATTGCCATCGCAACGTCGCCTTCCTCTGAGCGCCAAAGTGCGGTTCCAGATTCTGTTTCCACCGGTTTTACGGACCTGAGTTCTTCTGCCACAGCGCGGAGCAGAGTCTCGCGGTCCTTCACTTTTGCGATAACGATCTGCTTCTCGCCCTCGCTATCAAATCTTGCGGTGACCAACTGCGTATCGACCGAAGTAAGAAACACCTCCGCGTTGTCGATGCCGTAAGGCTCAAAGAGACTATCGGAGAATGCAATGAGCAGCCTGCCGGAAAGCTCATCCGTTTGCCGCTGAGCTGTCATTAGAGCGGCCCGCCATGCGACACGAGGATCTTTGAGATTGTAGCGGGTGGCCGAGACGATCGTCTCCGGGATAAAGCGTTCGAGCCCGAGCGGGCCACCTTCGGCGGCGGCCATCGATTCGCCGAGCACTGTGCCAGTTTCGCTCACGGTCGAGATCGTCAATCGGTCTTCGATCCCGTTCTCTACCGACTGCGACGCCCAATGGATCTCTGTAACAGTATTCCGCAGGACCTCGGGCAGTACTCTTGCGACAAAGCTCTGGACGTCAGCGTCGTCGCTCGCCCTGTTTGCAAGCGAAATACCGGAGATGTTGGCGAGCTGAGCAATGCCGTCCTTGGATATAAAACCTGAGACCAGTCCGGCCGGATCGGCAAATTCTGTACGCTTTGCGATCGAGCCGATTTCGCCGTTCTTTGCCGAAAGGGCACGTTCGAGCGCAGATTCGTCGTTTCCAAAAATGATCAGACTGCCGAGAACTAACGCGTAAGCCTTCTGCCCGTCTTGCCCGAGCCAGATGAAATACCGGCCGCCGTGTTTTTCTGAGATCTCAAGTTTTGCCTCGCCGCCGTAAGCCTCGCTGATGAAGAGCCCCAATTCCTCCTCCACAAACCCGAGCACCTGAAAATTCCACAGCCGGGTTTCCGCGACCGCGACGAAACGCGGCCGGAAATTTAGCACGGAGTTGGCATCGGTGACGGGCTGTTCGACGGTCTCAAAACCGGTGACTGCGACCGCGATTTCTAAGCCATTGATCGCACGCAGATCGGGCTTGCTTTCGGCGGCCTCTGCAAAACGCGGGCTCTCAGAAACGGCTCCGATCAGGCGGCCGAGGTCTTGGGTTTGTACGAAAATAAGTGCATCTTCCGGTATCGCCGTTCGCGGGTCGGTCGGCGGCGATCCACACGAAGCTGCCGCCATCGCCATTGCCAGAATCAACAGCAGCCAGATCAGAGGTTTTTGACCTAAACGCTCGGCTAGGGCTCGAATCGGGCTAAAACAACTCTTTGTGGTAAGATTCTTTTCCATGAGTGACAGCGTATTCTCAAAGGACATTTTACAGGGGAAAGTTGCGTTTGTAACAGGCGGCGGCACGGGAATCACCGGCGGAGTCGCAAGGGCGATGGCCGAACACGGGGCTCGTATCGCCATAACAAGCCGGAAGGAAGAGAACCTTGCGGCGATGAAAAAGCTGATCGAGGACGGCGGCGGCGAGTGTTTTGCGGTCGCGGCGGATGTTCGCGACTTTGAGGCCGTCCAAAATGCCATCGCGAAAACGGTCGAGCATTTCGGCGGCATCGATATCGTCGTAAATGGAGCGGCCGGGAATTTCCTTTGCGCCGCGGAGCAGCTCTCACCGAATGGCTTTGGAACGGTCGTGGATATCGACACGAAAGGAACGTTCAACGTCTGCCGTGCGGCATTCGAGGAGCTAAAAAAGTCGAAAGGGCAGATCCTGAATATCTCAGCCACGCTCCACTATCTCGCTACGCCGATGCAAATACATGTCTCGGCCGCAAAGGCCGGTGTAGATGCGATAACGCGCAATCTTTCGGTTGAATGGGGCCGCCACGGCATCCGTGTAAATGGGATCGCTCCCGGGCCGATCGAAGATACCGAAGGCATGAAGCGGCTGTTACCCGAGCCGCTCAAAGAAAAGATCACGAAAAAGATACCGGTCGGACGGTTTGGCCGGATCAAGGACATCGAGAACGCTGCTCTCTTTCTGACCTCGGACGCTGCAAACTACGTCAACGGCGTGACGCTGGTAGTCGACGGCGGGCAGTGGCTTCTCGGGACAAGCCTCGGTTAATTACTTTCTAACAAAAAGCCGCCGATAGACGGGCAGTTGCTTGTCTTCGACGGCTTTTTCGCGTTCGGTTTTGACCGGAAACGGATTCTCGGACGCCTCTTCTTCATCAAACTTCCCGTTCACACGGAAAAGGTCAAACATCTCGTCCGCGAGAAATTCGATGTCCGTTTGGACAAAAACACGGCCTCCGGGCTTGAGATGCGATGCGATGGTTTCAACCATTTCAGGGTTTACCATTCGCCTCTTTGCGTGCTTTTTCTTGAACCAGGGATCGGGGAATTGAATGGTCACCGTTTCGAGAACGCGCTTCGGAATCCCCTCGAGAAGACGCTCGAGCCAGAGCATCGCGTTGCAAAACGAATAATGCAGGTTCGAAAGGCCGGCCTCTTCAGCGAGACGATTCGCTTCGGCGACTAATGGCTCGCGGATCTCCACGCCAAGGTAGTTTCGTTCCGGCTCGGCCGCCGCCATCCGGAGCAAGAAACGGCCCCGAGCACAGCCGATATCTAGAAGAAGCGGCTTTGAGGCACCGGCGAAAAGCTCTTCGTAAACGAGCGGTTCGGGAGCTTGCCGGTAGAACGGCGAGAGTGGATTTACGTGTTGATGAACTCTAACTCGGGGCATTAAAACTTTTCGGCTATCCGCTGTGTGTAAGGATCAGAAACACGCTGAACCCGGAAATGGCGATCCATGCAGCAAGAAAGGCAAGGCCGGCGGATTCGATCCGGTTGCTGACAGTCCGCGGATCTATAGAAGGATCACGCGGGATCTGGATCAGCCCATACACCGCCCCTGTTACTAGGCCGCCGACGTGTCCGTAGTTGTCGATCACGTTGTAAAGTATCAGCCCAAACGCGAGAATGAACGCAACGTTCACAAGCATATCCTTGCGGAAGGCGGGGCTGACAAACTGCCGCCGGGCGAAAGTGTAAACCACCAGATAACTGACCACGCCAAGAATGCCGCCCGATGCGCCAACTGCTGGAGCTCCCGCGGGTTTGAAGATCAGGCTTAGAACCCCGCCGCCGACCACAGCTAACAGAAATACGATCGATAGATGTGCCCTGTTCGAAAGCCCCTCGAAGAGCCGCCCGAAACTAAAGAACGCGAAAGAGTTGAGGAAAAGATGAAGCACTCCTCCGTGAAGTGCCGCTCCGGTCAGAATGCGCCAGTACTCGCCACCAACGAAGATCGGTTTTACAAAGCCTGCGGCACGGACCGATTCCTCAAGGCCCGCCGAAAACTGAGCCATCGAGACCCCAACGAAACAAGCTATCAGGATCGATGTATAAACCGGAGTTCCGAACGTTACAGGCTCGGCACGAGGCGAGGAAGTTATTCCACCGTCGGCCGGAAGATGTTCATTCTCTTCCGCGTTATCGTCAGTCGTTTCGCGGTCGTCTTGTTGTTCGTTATGGTTCATCACATCGCGAGGCCGCCATTGGCATTGATCACTTCGCCCGTAATGTAGGCGGCGGCCGGTGACAAAAGAAAGCAAACGATCTCGGCAGTTTCTTGAACGCTGCCGAGGCGGCCGAGCGGTATCTGTGAAAGGATCTTTTCGCGATACTCGGCGTTCATTTCACTGGCCATCTCGGTTTCGACGAGGCCGAGAGCAAGTGCATTGACGGTGATCTTTCGGCTCGCGACCTCTTTAGCGAGAGCCTTCGTCAGGCCGATCATCCCCGCTTTCGAGGCTGAGTAATTCGTCTGCCCGAGCATTCCAACTACACCGGAGACCGATGTGATGTTGACAATCGAACCGCCGTTCTCATTCTTCATCATCGGCCGAACAACGGCCTTTGAGAAGTTCCAGGCACCCTTAAGGTTCGTATCGATGACGGCATCCCAGTCATCTTCTTTCATGCGAAGGATAAGCTGGTCGCGAGTAATGCCTGCGTTATTGACCAGGAAATCGACCGTGCCGAACTCGGCAACGGTCGCCTTGACGAATTCTGCCGCCGCTTCAGTATTCACAACGTCGCACTGAGCAGCATAAGCCCTTACGCCGAAAGCTTCGATCTCCGCCTTAAGCTTCTCGGCCTCATCCGCACTCCGGGCGTAATTGAACGCAACACTGCAACCTCGGCGTGCAAGCTCGAGCGCTATCGCCCTTCCTATGCCGCGGGTTCCACCGGTCACTATGGCGGACCGGCCCTCAAACTGTTTGTTATTCAAGATCGTCTTTCTCCTTCAAAGTAAACCTCGATTCTAGATTCTGCGTTCTGCATCGTCAAAGGACGTTTCCGATGAGGTTGTGCTACCCGACGCGTCTCGCTTATGATTCGAGTGAAAACACTTATGAGATCTGCTCTTTTCTTCAAACGCCTCGCCTGCTCCTTCCTCATCTTGTCGCTGGTCTCCGTCGCCGCTTTCGCGAGGCAGAGTGCAACGCATTTCCGCGATGTCACAGTCGTTGATGGCACCGGCTCGCCGCGATACGTTGCAGATGTGACGATCCTCAGTGGCCGGATCGTGCGGATCGGCAAGCCCGGAACCAAAAAGCCGCGGGTAGGCGACCGTGTGATAGAAGGCCGGGGACTCGTGCTTGCTCCCGGTTTCATTGATATCCACAACCACAGCGAATCTGGCCTGTTGCGCGAGGGAACGGCGGCTAATCAGGTCTCGCAGGGAATTACGACTTTGATCGTCGGCCCGGACGGCGGATCGCCCGATGTGATCGGTGATTATTTGAATGGCCTGCGAGGAAAAGTCGCTGTCAACGTCGGGGCGTTTATCGGCCATGGCACGCTTCGGACGCTTGTGATGAAAGAGGACCTTCGCCGGCCGGCAACAGCGGAAGAGATCGCTCAGATGTCAGTATTGCTTGAGAAGGCGATGAAGGACGGGGCTTTCGGGCTTTCCTCGGGACTTGAATACGATGCGGGTTTTTCGGCGACGACCGAGGAACTGATCCAGCTTGCTCGGGTCGCGGAAAAACACGGCGGCATCTACATGACCCATATGCGTGATGAGGAGGAAGGCGTTTTGGACGCCATCCGCGAGGCGATCCGCATTGGCCGCGAAGCAAAGATCGCGGTTCAGGTCTCACACATAAAGATGGGTAATAAGAGCGTGTGGGGCAAATCCGCAGAGGCGATCGCTTTGATAAACGAGGGGCGCGAAAGTGGGCTCGATATCACCGCCGATGCGTATCCTTATATTGCCTGGGCCTCAACGATCACGGTGCTGGTTCCGAGCCGGAAGCACGAGGACCCGGCCGAGGTGCAAAAAGGAATCGACGCGCTCGGCGGCGCTGATAAAGTGCTCATCACCTCGTGCCGAGCGTTTCCCGCATATGAAGGGAAGACCCTGGAACAAGCTGCTGCTTTCGCAAAGAAAACACCGGTCGATACCTATATCGAGATCGTGAAGAACGGCGGAGCGGGCGTCGTCGGATTTGGAATGAATGAGAGCGACGTAAAAGCTTTCTACCAAACTCCGTGGGTAATAGTTTCGAGCGATGGAGGTATAGGCGGCCGTCATCCGCGCGGAACGGGTACGTTTCCCCGCGTTCTCGGACTATTCGTCCGGGAGAATAAATGGCTCGGGCTCGAAGAGGCGATAAGAAAGATGTCGATGTTCCCGGCACAACGGCTGGGCCTTCGCGACCGCGGACGCATTCGAAAGGGAATGAGAGCAGACCTTGTGTTGTTTGATCCGGAAACCGTCGTTGACCGAGCTACATTCACCGAGCCGCAGCTTTTTGCCGAGGGCATAAAAGGCGTCTTCGTTAATGGCGTCGAGGTGTGGGACGGGACAAAAATAACCGGCCAGCTGCCCGGAGAGATCGTTAAACGCCTCTGATTCATGCTGCCAAGACTTTTCGTTGTATTTCGAAAAGCTGATTTACGCCTTTCTCGGCTAGGATCAGCATTTCATCCATTTCATCGCGTGAGAACGGCTCCCGTTCTGCCGTACCCTGAAGCTCGATGAACTTACCTGTCCCGGTGCACACAACGTTCATATCGACGTCTGCCTCCGAATCCTCGGCATATGCCAGATCAAGGATCGGCGTCGCCTCGATGATGCCGACACTGACGGCGGCGACCTCGCTTAGGATCGGATTGGTCTTTATCGTCCCCTGTTTGACCAGCCGGCGGCAGGCCAGAGCAAGAGCAACATAGGCCCCGGTTATCGAAGCACACCGCGTTCCGCCATCCGCCTGGATCACATCGCAGTCAAGGTAGATCTGTCGCTCGCCAAGCTGCTTAGTATCGACTACGGCACGAAGGCTCCGACCGATCAGCCGCTGGATCTCCTGCGTTCTGCCGCTCGGACGCTGGCTCTCTCGCTGTGTTCTCGTATTGGTCGCCCGCGGGAGCATCGCATATTCTGCGGTGACCCAGCCGACGCCTTTGTTCCTTAGGAACATCGGCACCCTGTCTTCCACCGAGGCGGTGCAAATGACCTTTGTTCCGCCGACCTCGATCAATGCCGAGCCCTCGGCGTAGGGCGAAATATTCGGCGTGATCTTTGTATTACGCAGTTGGTCTAAAGCTCTTGAATCGGGTCGTTGATATGTCATCTGGCTTTAAGTGAGTGCCGGAACTTCAATTGCCTCAAGCTTTGCCGGCTTTACTCCGAGAAATCGTTCAGCGACGCTGGCGAAACGTTCGGCCGCATCTGTTACAAAAAAATGATCGAGGTCATCGCACAACGAGCGTTCACCTGAGATCTTCCTGGGGCTTGCGAGTCCCGTGCTTTTGAGCAGGTTTGCAACCTCTTCCGCTGTCGCTTTGCCCGAATCGACTAGTGTAACATCCGGTCCGACCGTTCGCTGAATCACATCGTGAAGGATCGGATAATGAGTACACCCGAGAACTAGGGCGTCGGGGGTGAATTCGCGCATATCGGCGAGGTAGCGTTCGGCGATCGAGGCCGTCTCACTTTCTTCAGCCCAACCTTCTTCGGCCAGAGGGACAAAAAGCGGACAAGCTGTCTGAAAAACTACAGCTTCACTGCACGACCTATGCACTGCTTCAACATAGGCGCCGCTCCTTACTGTTGCATCGGTCGCGATCACCCCGATCTTTGGAGCGTCGCAATCTGCAACTTCGATCGCCCGCCGACCGCCCGGGCCGATAACCCCGACAACATCGAGTCCGATCCGAGCCCGAATGGCAGGCAGTGCCAGAGCGGATGCGGTGTTGCAAGCGACGACGAGGATCTTTATCCCGAGGTCGGCTAAGAATTGGGCGTTCTCAAGAGCGTACTTTTCTACCGTCGCGAGGGACTTCGTTCCGTAAGGCACCCGGGCCGTATCACCCAGATAAACGAAATGCTCATTGGGTAAACGGTCATGCAGTGCACGGTAAACGGTGAGGCCGCCGACACCGGAATCAAATATCCCGATCGGAAGTTCAGATCGCTCGGCATTTTTCTGAACAGCCATAATTTTCACGGCGGTCGTGAATGAAGAGAATATTACTTGGGACAAGAAATTCAAATTGAAACCACGTGGCAAAATACTCGGGGCGAAATTTGTGTCCAAAATTTCCCCACCTCGACCAATTTCCCAACCAAATTTCCCGCCCGGGGCTCTGTCCGGAGCCGAAAAGCCTTGTTTAACGGTGTTTACGTTTTGGTACACGGATTGAACTAGGAAAGGGCGTCTGCGGAAATCACCACAGATAATCGTAAGTCTGGAATGACTCCCACCACTCCGGAATATGAGACTCCCACAAACACTCTCCCACTTGTTTGTTCTCCTTAGTTGTGGCCTATTTGCCGCGGTGGTGACGCTTGCGTCTGCCAACGCGGCTTTGGCCGTTGACGGCAAGGACCGCTACATTATCCAGCTTGAGCCCACTCAATTCTACGCTGAACTCGGCCCCGCTGAGCTTGCATCGCTCGGCCAGGAGATCGCGGGCCTCTCAGGCGCCAGACTTTCGCACACTTACTCGCGGACGATAAAAGCCGTCGTCATCGAAGGCGAAAGCCTCGTTTCAAGAACTGACCCGTTCCGCTTTTTTGTAAGCGACTTTGTAGGCGACGAAGTACCCGCTGGCCAAACTTCCATTCTTTCAATTGGAAGCAAGAACGGAGTCATCGCGTCCAGACTAGTATCGCCGACCGACGATGATTTCTCTATCGATTTCGTTCTCAACCTCGATGCCAGGTAACCTCGCCGACCTCGGAAAAAAAACGTTGAAAACTTCATTCGCGGTGAGCTAAACTAAAAGTGTAGGTTGACACTGCGGTCAATCTTCGTCCTTCCTACGAATCTCCCTTCATTCGAATTTCATTGAGTTGACTTATGAGACGTCTCAGTTGCTTTTCCGCCGCGTTGCTTATCCTATTCTTTGGTTCTTTTGGACCACTTCCCCGACCACTTGCTGCTCAGAAAATTGTTAAACGAGCGGTACCGTCGCAAAACGACATTACTACCGACAGGCAACTCGCTGTCCTGATCAGAGGACTCACCGATCGCTCGGTAGATGGCCTCGAAAGCGTGGCCTACATCGAAGGTGTTGAGGTAGGGCTTCAGGGGCGGTTCCAGAATGTCGTACTTGGACGTTCCGATACGAAAAACGGCGTAAGAGCCGGGTGCGTCTCGAGTTTGGAGGAAGCAAACGCATTCTTTGGTCGGGACCTTGAAACCGGGAAGGCAGTTCCGAGGGGGCCATATAGTACCGAATCGATCGAGTTGATAGCCGCTCGCCATGGAATGTCTGTTGATGAGTACCGCTTTTATATCAAGATGTTGAGCGACGCCTCTATTGCCGATGCCCTCTCGGCTCCCGCGAGTTCGTCGATAGCAATTCAAAACAACGACGGCATGAACGAGGGCTTTAACGACCCTGCAGCTGCCTTTGTTGTTGGCGAGGGTGGAAACTCTGGAACAACCCGCGGAGCCCAGCGTCTGAACGTCTTCAATTTTGCGGCCGCTATTTGGAGCGCTTTTCTTGATTCGCCCGTTACCATAACGGTCGCATCGCAGTTCAATCCACTTTCGCCTTGTTCGACCTCCGGCGGCGTTCTCGGATCTGCAGGTGCTTCGACCGTGCACAGGGACTTTACAGGGGCGGAATTCGCAGGAACATGGTACTCACAAGCTCTTGCAAACAAAAGGGCTGCGTCTGATCTTTCGCCGGCAAGTCCGGATATCAATGCTACCTTCAACGTGAACATCGACAGCGGCTGTCTTGGTGCGGGCACCCGTTTTTACTATGGATTGGACAATGCCGTCCCGGCAAACCGGATAAATCTTCTTGTGGTTGTTTTGCACGAGATCGGGCATGGAATGGGATTTCAGACCTTTGCAAACGGAACGACCGGCGCTCTTTTCATTGGATTTCCGGATATATTTCTTCGCAAGATGTTTGATCGGACGGCAGGCCTCTACTGGGATCAGATGACCGATGCACAACGCCAGACTTCGGCGCTGAACACGAATAACCTTCTTTGGGACGGTCCGAATGTGAACATCGCGTCAGGGTTTCTAACGGGGGGCCGTGATGCCGCAACCGGCAGGGTTCAGCTTTTCTCGCCCAACCCCTTTCAATCTGGGTCGTCACTTTCTCACTTCAGCACAGCCGCTTCGCCAAATCTATTGATGGAGCCGAGCATAAACACTGGGCTTCCGATCGATCTCGATCTGACACGGCAGCAGATGCGCGATATCGGATGGTTCCGCGACACTACTTCAGACAATGTTCCTGATCAAATCACGGGCGTTTTCCCGAGTGGGAGTGTTGTAACGTTCGGTTCGAACGTAAACATTACTTGGACCAACTCGGGCGGATTTAACCGCAACGTGACCATCGAACTCTCGACCAATGGCGGAACGACCTACTCTGCAATCGCCACGAACATTGCCAACACCGGTTCCTACTCCTGGACAGTACCATCTACGCCGACAACACAGGGAAGGATCCGTGTTCGCGAAGCAGGGTTCATTGATCTGTCCGGCGTTTCGTCATCGAACTTTACGATGTCGCTGGCACCTTCATCGTCCGCCGCGATGATCGCCGGCCGCGTTTTGGATCGTGAAGGTCGGGGCGTTCGCGGAGTAGTGGTTACTGCGATCGACCCCAACGGAACTGTGTTCTCGGCGATTTCCAATTCGTTCGGATACTATAGGATCGAAGAACTGTCTGCGGGCCAGAGCTATGTCGTGTCCGCGTGGGCGAAATCAATGAGCTTCTCGGGCCGTGTAGTAACTACCGAGAACGATTTTAACCTAGTCGACTTGATCGAAGAGTAGCAGTCGCGGTGTGCCCGAATAAACAAAATGAATCATCTATTAGGACCGTTGGCGTCATGTCGGGATCGTTTCGGGAAAAGCAGATAACTCCCGAGCCCCAGAAGCACAAGCAGGGCCGAGATTGCGAGTAGCCAATGCGCCCCGAGCCAGCCTGCCCAACCTTGCGGTTCTTCCTCGACAACAACATCGACCTGCCGCTGCTCTGTTTCCGGCTTGGCGAGCCGGGCAGACGACATTTCAAGCAGACGACGGACTCGATCGACGGCCTCGGCCTCGACCGCCGAGCGCGCCACTCCGCCAAGAATGCCGCCGAGGGCATCCGACCGCGAGCGATCCGAAAAGACGATATAGCTTTCAGCGGTTTCGTCACTCGCAATCCGGAGAAATGCCGTCAGCGATACGGACGCGTCCAGATACCTCGTCGAATAGAACTGCCGCGTTAGAACAAAATGCGAATCATTTCCTGCGATGCTGTTCGTAAATGCGGCGGCGTGCGACAGCGTTACGGTCGGGTTCAGCCCAAAATCGATCGCCGACCAGTGCATTTCACTTTGAATACCCGATAGTCTCCCCGCAGGAAAATCCTGCATATATTTCCGCAAACCGAAGCCGAATATGTCCACGAGCGGGAGCTGTTTGAGCAATTCGTTTTGAGCCCTCGCGAGGTCGAGCGGCTCCTTTCGATTTGCGTGTGTGCCGAGCGAAGTTGCTCCCTTCGAAGTGTATTCCGACGCATATTCCAGCACCATCGCCCGAAAAAGTTCGGTTGCTCGTTCGCGGTGGTCCATGGCTTTCCAATCGATTTCAGAACCGAACCGCCTGATCCAGAATGCAGACATATTAATGTCGCAATCGCCAATGCTGCATTTCCGGAGTTCATCGAAATCGCGGCCCTCGAGGTTGAGAGACGAAAGGTCGGCCGGCTGCGGCGGGTCAGAGAAGCGCCCTTTCGCGCCCATTTCTTTATTGCCTCGCTGCGAAAGACTTTCGCGAAACGCCTCCATTGAAACTGGCGGCAGATCGGCTCTTCGAACGATCCCGAACACAGCCACATCCTGCTTATCGTTCGTCTTCACTCGTTTGACGACAATCTCTCCGTTCTCCAATGCAGTGAACTCCGGCTCCGTAAAATCGGCATATTGAATAAGCGCCGATCGGAGTTGGGCTGTTGTCGCTTGAGCCGCCGATCGCTGCACAGCGATCGCTCCGCCCCAAACTGCTGCGAGGGCGGCGGTAAAGAGAAGCGCTCGAACGTTTCTCATAATCGTTGAAATATTTTTCGGCCGTTCCGCGGGAGATCATCCCCACAATCGGGTTTCGGGCTTGATCTGCCGTCTCACGTTTGTCGAATGAAACCAATGGGGCGGGTTTCCGGCAATAATGCCCTGATCCGTGCTCGGATTGCCGCCGCAGGTACCGTTGTAGTTCGCGGTTCCCCGATTCGGGGTGAACTCGCCGGGAGTTGTGCATCGAATGATCGGGTTTCGCCACTCAACGCGTGTTCGGTCAGTATCGCATTTGACCCCGTAACCTGTCTCCGTGAAGACGACCGCGTTCTTGATCCAATCTGATCTTGTCCTGATAGTTCCGTAGCGCTTGTCTTCGCCCGTTCGAAGATCCTTCACGGCAAAGAGCCACCGCCAGAGTCCGTCCGCGGCTTTGCTAAGCCGCCAAACGCGATAGCGATACCAGCGTCCGGTTTCCCAAGTGAAGGGCGTATTGTTAACTCCAAGCCCGCCGTAGCCGGACCAATTGGAACCGCCGCCCCAATTGATGCCCTTATTGTTATTTTCGCGAAACTCCTTCGCACCCGCCCATTGAATTCCGCCGTGCGACCATTCGTCGTACTCGGTAAAGTTCACCTGAAGCGAGAAATAATAGAGCCATCGCTTGTCCGCATTGCGCGGAAAGTCGGTGATCTTTACCTCGATGTCATAGGCGTAGATCTGCTTTTTGTCCGAGTCGAGCCATGTGTGGATGGACTTTGGTTCGGGGGTTTGCGGGGCCGAGGCAGCGAAAGAAGGGAATGCTCCGCCTGCGAGGAGCAGGCTAGCAAATTCCCTTCTGTTCAAGTTCATAGAGATGGTGGAGGCGGCGGGAATCGAACCCGCATCCAAAGGTTGCGACCAGTGAAATCTACACGCTTAGTCGGTTCACTTCATCTCGCCACCGGAGAGCAGGTGAGCCGACAAGACCTCCCCAATGGCATACCCGGCTAAATTTAAGACTCGTCCGCAGGCGGAGGACGTGCCCGAGCCTGAACTGGGTTATGCCCCAACGGGTCGCATCAGGCGAACTTCCCGCGGGACATCGCTGTAGCTAAGGTTAATTAGGCAGCGAGAGCTAATTCTTGATTAGCATTTGTGTTTTGCGTGTTTTTTTAACGAGCTAACAAGCAAGCCCGGCGTGCATTCAAAGATCTATACAAGCCCCTGTCGAAGCCTGTCGCCCCCAAACTTTGTAGAGCAAAATTGGGTCCGCCATCGCATTAGCGGAACGCCAGTTTACGACAATGAGATGAAAATTGAAAGGCACGGGTTTGCCGCCGGGCCTTTATTGCCTTACTGCGAGATCGCGTTGAAGAGCAGCGGGAAGGTTGCCAGGCTCTGCCCGCGGTATTGCGGACGGAACCCAAAAAGGATGATCTTGCCTTTGCCCATCGTGACCTCGACGAGTGCCGCCTTACCGGCGATCTTGTCCTGCCCCAAAGCCCAACCGGAAAGCAGTAACTGCTTCGGGTCGCTCGGATAACGGGCGATGACCCGAACGTTTGGAGTACCGCCTTTAGGCGGCGTTTCTGGAACGTCAGGCCGGCTAGAGCCGGGACTCAAAACTTCGAACACCGGCGAGTCCTCAAACCATGCGATCGATTGCTGCGGCATGCCTTTGGCGATCGGGTGCAAGGTGTCGAGTTCGGTGCGGAGGATCGAGCCGGGGATGTAGAAGTCCTTACGGTTGAGGCCCTTTGTGATGTTCTTTACGGGCAAGTTGAATTGCTCGATGGCAAAGTTTGACGATTCGTTCAGAAACACAAGCGTCCCGCCCGCTTCGACGAACTTCTTCAGATTCTCAACGCCCTCTTTCCCAACGCCGCCGACATACTCATCCGGCATCGAGCCTTTCGAATAGCCGTTGAGGATTTGAGCGGGCGATTGGTCGGGGAAGATGATTGTCTTATAAGGCCCAATGTTCGAACCTGCCCGAATATCTTTGTCTTGAACGGTGGCGGACTTTACGCAATCGTCACCCGGTTTACGCTCACCAAAACTTGGCCTAGGCTTCGCCTTATCAAAGATGAAACGTGTCCAGCCTTCATCCATGACCGGAACGTGTGACTTATAGATTGATGCTTCTCCCCATTCGAAACAACCGAATAATCCTCCCCCCCATTCATAGCTCGTTTTTTCGTAACTGTATGGTGAGACAACGGGTTTGACGTCTAGGCCCAAGAACAGTGGCAATGTGTGAGCCGTCACGTCGTAGGGTGGTAGTGGATTACCGGCCTCATTCTTCAAATTTGGATACGTCTGGTGTTCGAGCAGCGCTTTGGCATAGTGTGAATACGGTTGATCCATCCGCACCAAATAGCCATTCTTCGTTTCTTCGTATTCGACCCCTCCTTTACCAAGCAGGCTCGTGAGCGTCCATTGGGGCTGACGAAATCCCCGCCACGACGGAGGCGGAATCAAAAATCCAAATAGTTCTCCGTCCTTCCTCGGCCGGACCGCTTCTTTTCCGATCTCATAAAACCTCGACAGCCATTTTTCGCGGTTGTCGGCGGCGTGATCCAAAAGACTGAAAGCGGTGGCGGTCATGTAGTCGGTGATGTTGCGGAGTTTCCATTCGCCGCCTTTCCAGGCGGGGCCGTTGTTGGCATCGTCTTTGCGCGGGTTGACGCCGCGGCCGCCGCGAAGCTCATCGGCCTTAACGGTGACGGGCGTCGCGAGGCGAGCGGAGGCAGTCTCGCTCAGGATGCGCACGCCGCCGTGGTAATGCGAATAGGCGCGTGCGGGCGTCCAAGCATCGTAGGTCGTGCCGGTCGTCAGGCCCTGAAAGCCCTTCTTCCGCATATCGCCGGCGATATAGAGCCCAAGCTCCGTGTAGCCCTCAACGATCTGCTGCGGCACGTTCGGCTCGACCGGCGGCATGTACGGCGGCAGGAATTGCCTCGCACCGTAGATGCCCTGCTGATGAACATCGAGCACGATCTGCGGGTGCCAGACGTTGTGGATCTTATCGACGGTCAACTGCGTCTCGACCTGCGTGAAGGCGTACCAGTCGCGGTTGTTATCGTGGCCGACGTATTTGTGATAAAGCTCGGGCGGCGAGGTGCCTTCGTACGGCGTGCCTAGCGTTTTGTCGTACCAATTCTTGACGATATCCACGCCGTCCGGGTTCAGCGACGGAACGAGAAGAATGATCGTGTTGTCGAGAATGTTCTTGATCCGCGGGTCGTTGCTGGAGGCGAGCTCATGGGCGATCAACATCGACGAAAGCGTCGAACCGACCTCGGTCGAGTGAATGCCGAAGGTGATGAGGACGATGGTCTTGCCTTCGGCGATCAAAGCTTTTGCCGTTGCGTCCGGGACGTTCCTACTCTTATTGATGAACGTCCGCGGGTCGGCGAGCTTGTCGTTGATGTCGCGGTATTTCGCTAAGTTCTTCAGATTCTCCGGCGAGCTGACGGTTGCGTAAACGAACGGAGCGCCCATCGTTGTCTTGCCGATCTCTTCGAAGGCCATCCGGTCGCTAGCCGCGTCGAGTTTCTTGAAATAATCCACGACCTGTGCCCAGCTGGCGAGCTTCCGATCATCGCCCGGAGTGAAACCGAGCACATCCTTCGGGGTCGGGACCTGTGCGGTAAGAGATGAAACGAATAACAACAGAGCGAGAGAGAACCACCCCGTCAGCCGAAGCGGCTGCCACCCCTCCTTCGTAAGGAGGGGAGCTTTAGTGGCGAGTGACGAGTGGTGAGTGGCGAGCCGTCCGAGCGTCTTGAGCCGGCAGGCAAAAGTGGTTTTCATTTGTATTTTGTGCTCCGATGGGGAAATATCGGCTAGTTTAGTGGATTTCCGCTGGATTTGAAAGATTTCAAAAGGCGTTGGAATGATTCCAGAGGCCGTTGGAATCGTTCAGAGACGTCAATAAACGGGCCGCAGAAGCCGCAAAATTATGCCGCGGCCGCCCCAACCCGTTGCATTTTCGGGTGTTTGGGCGTAAATTCTGTGCAACTCCCATCAAAGCCGCCTATGAAAAACCCATTTCTCGAAAACTTTCGCCCGTACATTCCTGCTTCGGTCACCACGCTGCGTGAGCTGACGCCGGGGCCGCTGATCGTCGGCGTTCTGCTGGGCATTTTGTTCGGGGCGTCGTCGCTTTATCTTGTGCTCAAGGTCGGGCTTACCGTCTCGGCGTCGATACCGGTCGCCGTCATTTCGGTCACGCTTTTCCGGCTACTTGCAAAGCTTGGGGCGAGAGATGCGACCATTCTCGAGCACAACATCGTCCAGACGACGGGCTCGGCGGGCGAATCGATCGCGTTCGGTATCGGCGTTACGATGCCCGCGATACTGATACTCGGCTTTGATCTCGAGGTCTGGCGGGTGACGATGGTTGCCGTGCTCGGCGGCCTGCTCGGAATTTTGATGATGATCCCGCTCCGCCGTGCGCTGATCCGCGACCAGCACGGCTTGCTCAAATATCCCGAAGGCACGGCCTGTGCGCAGGTCCTTATCGCATCGGCCAGCGAGGAATCGAAGCAACACTCCGAAATCGCCAAGGCGGGCGATTCGACCGCGGCGAAGGGCGGAATGATCATCGCGGCCGGCTTCGGTATCGGCTTTCTTTACAACACGGTGATGAAGGTCTTCAGCGGCTGGAAGGAATATCCCGAGAAGCTTTTTGGCGAACCATTTCGCGGCGGAAGCGTCTCGCTTGAGAACAATCCCGCTCTGCTCGGCGTCGGCTATATTATCGGGCCGCGGATCGCCGGAATAATGTTCGCGGGCGGTGCTTTGGCCTATTGGGTGCTTATCCCGATGATCCGCTTCTTCGGCGATAGCCTCACCGAACCGCTCGCACCGGCGACGACTCTGATCAAGGATATGCCGATCGAAGGTGCCGGCAGCATCCAGAGCGAATACATTCTCTACATCGGAGCCGGAGCGGTCACGGCCGGCGGCATCATCTCGCTGATCCGATCGCTGCCGACCATCTGGGGCGGCATCCGCGGCGGCATTGCCGACTTTCAGGCAAAACGGGCCAACAACAAGAACGGCGATGGAGCAACCATTCCCCGAACCGAGCAGGACATCTCGCTCAAGTGGGTCGTCGTCGGCATTCTCGCCCTGATCGTCGTCATCACGCTGCTCCCGACGCTCAAGATGAATATCCTCGGCGCGGTGCTCATCATCATTCTCGGCTTCCTTTTCGTCACGGTCTCCTCAAGGCTGACGGGCGAGATCGGCTCGTCCTCAAACCCGATCTCGGGAATGACGGTCGCGACCTTGCTCTTTACCTCTCTCGCATTTCTCGTGCTTGGCTGGACGGCTCCCGATCCGTATTTCGTGACGGCACTTTCGGTCGGCGGCATCGTATGCATCGCTGCATCGAATGGCGGCACGACCTCCCAAGACCTCAAGACCGGTTTCTGGGTCGGCGGCACTCCTTGGAAACAACAGACCGCAATCCTAGTCGGAGCGCTTTCATCGGCGCTTCTTCTTGGGCCGATCCTCATTCAACTCAACGAATCGTCGTCGGTCTATCTGCCTGTCGCCCCAGCCACCTTCTCGGCCGGCTTCCAGGTGCCGGAGCAGGAACTCGTCCGCGAAGGCGGGGAACTGCGTGCTGAAAAGGCCGGAGGCTATTACGGCGAGCAAGACTCGGCAAATTACCGCGTTTGGCACAACACAGACACGAGCCGCGGGCCGGCGGGCAAGTACCTGGTCGGTATGCAGGGCACGCCGGCCTATTTGGTCGATCCCGGAATCAACGGTGTGATCACGGAAGTGCAGACCGGGGTCGATGCCAATGGCGACCCGATAATGCAATCGGTGGAAAAATACCGGGCGCCAAAGGCGACGCTGATGAGTTACATCATCCAGGGAATTCTTAGCCAGCAGCTTCCATGGGCACTGGTTCTTCTTGGGGTGATGATCTCTGTGACGCTCGAGCTTTGCGGCATCTCTTCGCTGGCATTTGCTGTCGGTCTTTATTTGCCGATATCGGCCTCGTCTCCAATATTTGTCGGCGGCATGGTCCGCTGGGCCGTCGATAAATACCTGAAGCGAAAATTTGCTGAAAAAGGGTTGACCGAAGAAGAGTTCATCGCGGAAACCGATAAGAGTTCCGGAGTTCTTCTAGCCTCAGGATACATCGCGGGCGGTGCCCTTGCCGGCATTCTTGTGGCCCTTTCGGCAGTCTATTTGAGCGGCCTGACGGAGGGCGTCAACGAATGGGCAAAAGCAGCAAATCCGCTCTACGGAGGCTCCTACGCCGACCTTTTGGCGATGGCTCCGTTCATCCTGCTTGCCGTTTTCCTCTACCTTGTCGGCCGCGAAAAGCTGTTTGCCGGGCAAAAATCGCCGGAAAACGAGTGAAAAAGGGCGTTTAATCCCTTTATCTGTAAATAAATACTTACTTTTTCCACAGGGACACGCTATACTACGGTTTAGCGTGTCTTTCCTTTCTTGCCTCGGGCACGCAGTTTACGAGGCAAGGTTGCCCACCCATGGGCCTCTTCGCGGCACGACCGCGGCCCCAATTTTGATGCGAATGTCCGAACCAAAAGGCGTGGCCGAAACGCTCTTGCAAATCTCTGTTTTTGCGGTGCTGCTGTTTAACACGGTGGCCGGTACCGGTTGCTCTGCAGCGGTCTCCGAGACGGCCAACGCGGCGAATGCCGAGACGGCAACATTGACCGCTAATTCCAACGCCAACGCAACCGAGACATCGTCGGGGCCGAGGATCGAGATCGAGCCCGGTTCGCCGGCCGAGACGGTCAAGGCATTTTACGAACGGCTCAAGGAAAAGCGGTACAGGGAAGCGATCCACCTGACGAACCTGAAGCCGGCGATCGAAGGCCTGACGGACGACGAACTCCGCGAATTTGCAGTTGACCTAGAAGCGGTCGCGAAAGCAGTGCCGGCGGATGTCCGGATCAATGGTGAGATCATCTCAGGCGATTCCGCGACCGTCACGGCCGCACTTCCGGAGGAAGTTGGTGAAGAGCCCGAGATGCAGGAGATAAGGCTCCGGAAGGTGAACGGATTTTGGCAGATACTTGCCGCGGACGAGGTTACCGAGGCTCGCATTAAGAAGGAAGGCAAAAACTTCTTCTATGAACTCCGGATCGATGTAAGGCAGAACGAAGCGAAGGAGATGCTCGAACGCATTGCAAAAGCCCAACTTGCTTACTCGCTCCAGAATGAGGGCCAATTTGCCGAAGTTGAAAAGTTGATCGAGCTTGGATACGTCCCCGACGATATCCGCTCCTCTGAATCGACCGGTTATGTTTATCGGGTCGCTTTGATCGAGGGCGGAAAGACGTATTTCGCGACAGCGACCCCTGCCGCATACGGAAAGTCCGGTCGGAACTCCTATCTACTCGAGCCCTCAGTCGCCGGCCCTTCAAAGGTGATCGGCAGAGACAACGGCGGAAAGCCGCTCCGCGAATGACGCGTACTTTTAGGCACGCCTTTTCATTGCCCAGGAACGGGATGAAGGGAATTCGAGTCCCGTTAGATTGAAGAACGCGAAAACGCGAAAAGGAAACACAGAAAATGCTACGAGCCATTGCCGAAAAGATAACAGGACTATTCACAGAGGCCTCACATTCGCTCAGGCGCAAGCATAATCTCCCGATAAAGGTCGTTTTTGAGCCGATCTACTCGACTGGCGGGCTCGGCCGGGAGCAGGAGAATATTTACATCAGCGGAGAGACCTACGACATCAGCAAGACCGGCGTTGGATTCATTGTCCAATCGATCCGCGTAAGGGAAAACTACCTTGTTGGCCAGGACCGACGGCTCAATGCTGAGATCGACCTGCCCAACGGGAAAGTGCAGATGAAGATCGTCGGACGACGCTATGAAAAGGTCGGGGTTCATCTTTCTACGGAGCGCTTTTTGGTAGGGGCGGAGATCGTAGAAATGTCGAAGGACGACCGCGAGGTTTACGAGCATTTTCTCAAATATGGCAAGCGCCGGAAGGCGGGAGCTCCGAGCCTTGAGATGGGAAGCAACTAAAACGTTCCACAATACGATTTGCAAAAGCATCGGAATTTGCCGATGCTTTTTTTATGGCAAATAGTGTTGGCATCGGATTTATCGGAACCGGTTTTGCGCGTCGAGTGCAGATACCTGCTTTCCAAGCATGTGAGAATGCACGCATCGTATCGATCGCGAGCGGGTCGCTTGCAAACGCAAAGGCGACCGCGGAGGAATCCGGAGCCGAGCACTTTACGGACAACTGGCGAGAGATCGTCGAGCGGCCCGATGTCGATCTGGTTTGTATCACAACGCCGCCGAATCTGCATCGGGAGATGGTCCTTGCCGCTCTCGCTGCCGGGAAGCACTTGCTCGCGGAGAAACCGATGGCGATGAACGTCGCTGAGGCTGAGGAGATGGTCGCGGCGGCAACGGCTTCGGGCAAGCTCGCACTTATCGACCACGAGCTCCGCTTTCTGCCAGGAAGGCAAAAGGCGAAGGCGTTGCTTCATTCGGGCGAGATCGGAAAAGTTCGCCACGCAAAATACACATTCGCAGCTCCGCATCGCGGCGACCAGACGCAGAAATGGGACTGGTGGTCGAGCAAAGAGGCCGGCGGCGGTGCTCTCGGGGCGATCGGTTCCCACGTCATCGATTCATTTCATTGGTTTCTCGAGACCGGTATCGAGGCGGTCGATGCCCAACTTCAAACGCACATCAAAGAACGGCCGTTTAGCGATGTTACGAGAAAGGTCGAGACCGATGATCAGGTGAACATGCTACTCAGATTCCGCGATGGCGATATCACAAGCGATACGACAGGATCAGTGTCTGTTTCCATGATCGAGGGGCCGGAGTATGTAAATCGGATCGAATTTGTTGGCGACGAAGGCTGGATGCGGGTCGAACACCGTGGCGATCTTTTCATCGCCAAACGCAGCGAAACCGAATGGACCGAAGTCGAAGTTGACTACCCGCCGAGCATCGACGGGATCTTTGAATCCGGCTTCCCGAGCGGGTTCATGGCGTTCGCACCGCGGATCGTTGATGCAATTCAAAAAGGCGAGAGCTCGATCGCCGACGCCGCAACATTTGAGGATGGCCTAATAGTCCAGCAGGTACTAGACGCCGCCCGCGAATCAAGCGACAGCGGGCGACGTGTAACTATCTAGAGTCAGCGTAGCCAACGTTCGTCATTTCTTCATATTGCGATCAAGAAAATCGGCGACGAGCGGATACAGTTCGAGCCGGTTCTTGAGCTTTGAGATACCGTGGCCTTCGTCGTCGTAAAGTTTGTATTCGACGACAACGTTACGATCGCGAAGAGCTTTTACGACCTGCTCGGCTTCGGTGTAGGGCACTCGCGGATCGTTCTTGCCGTGAATTACGAAGAGCGGCGTCTTTATCCGGTCGATCTTGCGAATCGGTGAGACCCGGCGGAGGAAATCGATATCGCGATCAAGACGCCCATATTCGACCTCGCGCTGACGCCGCCTGTATCCGGACGTATTTTGCAAGAAGGTTTCCCAGTTGACGATGCCGACCGTGTTGACCGCCGCGGCCCAGAGATCAGGATAAAGCGTGATAGCCGCCATCGTCATATAGCCGCCGTAGCTGCCGCCCATGACGGCGATACGCTTAGCATCCGCTCCGCCCTTTGTAGTAAGCCATTCATGCGCGGCCGCGATATCTTTCACCGAATCTTCGCGCTTCTCTACATCATCGAGATGCGTGTAGGTCTTTCCATAACCAGTTGAGCCGCGGACGTTCGGGTCGAGAACCGCATAGCCACGCGATAAATAATATTGAAAGAGCGGATTGAATCCGGGCCGCGACTGGCCTTCAGGACCGCCGTGGATTGAGACGATTACTTTTAACCCACCTGGATAGGTGCTGATTCTTGTGCCGTCCGGCTCTATGGTAGTGAAACCGGCGATTCCACCTTTGAGTGAAGCCGGTTTGTAATACCAAGCCGGAATCTCGCGGCCATCGAACGTCTTGAACTTGATAAGTTCCGGCGAGATGAATGTTCTCGGATCGATACCCGCCCGGTCACTCTGAGTAATCTGAGAAAGCTTCTTAGATTTGATGTCGTAGATCCAAACGTCGCCGTTGCTGTTCGGCGAACTAAAAGAGAACGCGAGCGTTGAGCCATCTTTCGAGAAGGTCGTCCCGCCTACAATGCCTTGAGCTGGAAGTTTTATCTGATCGTGGGCCTTGGCGATTTTTGTGATCAGAGGTTTTCCGCCGGTTTCGATTTTGCGGATATGAAGTTCCGAAAAGCCATCATTATTTACGGTATATGCGAGCATTCGCGAATCGTTGCTGAGTGTGACGCCGCCGACATCCCAATTTGGCCCATAAACGACAGATGTCGCCAGGTTCGAGGCCGACCAGTCGTCGCCGGCTGCGTTCTTTGGCCGCATTTGCACCAATGCTTCAAATTCGCGTTTGTCATTCGTGGTCATCAGTAGGCTGTCGGAGAGGAACTCGACGTTGCCGAACTCGCTTGCATCTTCGTGTGGAGTCAGGTGCGTTTCCTTACCCGTCTTAACATCAACGAGGTAAAGGTCATTGTCGAGGCTTTTCTCGATACCACTCCGGGAGATGACGAGCTTCGTCCCAGAGCTATTAAATGCAGCGACGCTGATATTGCCGTCGTACTTATAAAGAAGCGTCTCCGTCTCAGACTCCAGGTCCATGGAGTAGGCATCAAAGAAATTGCGGTTGCGTTTGTTCGAGGTGTAATAGATCCGCTTGCCGTCTTTCGAGAGACCGGCGAAATTGTGCCGTACGCTCGGCTCATCGGTGAGATTTTCGATCGCGTCGCCCTTCGGGGTCATCCAGAAAAATTGCGTATTCTCGTTCCCGCCGCGTGCCATGCCGAAAATGATGCCGCTGTTGTCCGGCAGCCATCGCACAAAGCTCACGTTATCGTCAAAAAAGGTAAGCTGCTCGGGTTTCCCGCCGGCTGAATCTACCGCCCAAACCTGAGAAGTGCCGGTGGTGTTAGTTAAATAGACGATCCGCTTCCCATCAGGCGAAAAATCCGGCGAACCGGCCGACTTGATGCTAAGGTACTGCTGAATTGTGTAGGGTTGAGCGAACGAAACGACCGCGAGCAATAGGATCGCCGCAAGAACGGATAGCTTCTTCATACTTTTTTTTCACCGGCATTTGAAATCCGGCTGCAAGTTTACAGCAGTTCCGTCCGCTACTCTAGCCCGGCCACAGCATCACTTGCCCGCGTGTTGTTTAAGAAACGCGAGAATGTCGCTCCGCATTTCGAGCGTGATGGTGTGGCCGATGCCGGGGTATAGCTTGAACTCCGCGTTCAGCCCTGCCGACTTGTACATTTCACGTGCCGCGTCCCAACGGTCGAGCGGCTTTTGCCCTAATAGCGGCATGATCAACTCGCGGTCTTCCTTATCGTAGGAATCGTCGAAAACGACCGAGTCGTTATCGTCCTTGTCACCGAGGAAGATAAACATCGGAACCGAACGTAGCTTTTCGAGCTCAATATCCTCACCCGAAACCGAACGAAGGTCGGCCACACCGATCGGGTATCGCAAAGACTTTCCCTTGTAGCTCGCGGCCGGGACTATTGGCCAGCCGCCGGGTGATCCAATTGCTGCGGCCTTGACGCGGTCCGGATGAAGAAAGGTAAAGCGATTGACGAACATTCCCGAGGCAGAAAATCCTAGCATCAGCACACGTCGGTCAAACTTGAGCCCGGCTTCTTTCGCCAACCGCTCGCGTGCGTCGTCAATCATCGCAATGAGCTGCAGATCCGGTCTTGCGTAGTCCTTCTTGTCCGTCTTTGCCGTGACCATCGTGTCCCGGTCAAGCGCATGTGTGTATGTCTTCCAATCGGTAGCCGGACGCGGGGAGACCGGTGTCAAAATAGCAACATCGAGCCCCTCGGCGATCTGACTATTTTGCGCTATCCTGCGTTTTACGTCTGCTTCGTGGACGTTGAAGTCGTCGTCGTTCTTGCCGGTATTGTTGGGCAATACGAGTATCGTCCGCTCTTTTCCTTTCGCTGCGGCTTCGAAAAACGAAGGCGGGACGTAGAGGTAATATGGATAGTTAAATCCGGCGGCCGGACGGGCATCGACTTTTGTAACTCCGGTTTGGGCCGCGGGCTGCCCTTGAGCCGCAATTGAAAGGGCGGCGAGGAATATGAACGCGGTAAATTGTATAAATCGTCTCATCGAAAAGACCGAACGAATTCATCGCCGGCCTTGTTCCAAAAAGTTTGCGACTCAGGATGTGTGGTCGTGAACCACCCGCCAACCTTCCTTGAACTTGCGAAATATGAGCGTGAACTTACCGCTGGGGGAATCATTTGCCCGTTTGAGCGACCAACTGCCGAGCACAACGGCGGCGTCCTTTGAGAGAATTGTGATCTCGAGGTCTGTAAAAGCGAGTGTGCCCATCTTCTCGCGCGTATCGTAGCTCCGCTTGTAATTGTCGAGCGTCTGCTGCCATCCGCGGGTGACCCGCGACGAAACAAAGGTCAGCTTTTCGTTCTTCCAATAACCCTGCATAAAGCCCTCGAGGTCGCCGCGATTCCATGCCGCTGCCTGGTCTTCCATCACCTTTCGGATCGCGGCCTGTTCCTTTGATTCCTGGGCTGGAACGGCCGCTGCCACTAAGAGGAAGACGACCGCTGTTGTCATGATCATCCATAAGGGTCTTTTCATCAGATTCACCTCAACTCAGTCTCGAGAAAAATGAAGGCCGGCGTTGTTCACCCGGCCCTTGCGTGTTCGTATTTCAAGTTTTGATCATTGGGCGGAAACTGCATCGGCTTTCTGCTTATCCGTTAGAGCAATACCCATCTTCTCAAGCGTGGCCTGGTTTAGCGTACCCGTCACGTTCAGCCCGTTCGCTTCCTGGTATTTCTTTAGACCGTCGCGGGTTTCCTTGCTGAGTTGGCCGGTCTCCTCGCCGCTATACATTCCGCCGGCTTTGAGAATCCGCTGGGCCTCATTTATCTGATCCTTGGTTGCGCGAAAGATCGTTCGCTTCGGCTTATCGGTCCCGGCGGTTTTCGGTTTCTCTTCTTTTGCTTTCGCGTATGAGCTTTCAGGAATCGGGATTTCTTTTTGCGCCTCGGTCAGGGCGATCTGCATTTTCTCTAGGGTTGCCCGATTGAGAGAGCCTGACTTCGCCAAGCCGTTCGCTTCCTGAAACTTGCGGATCGCCGCACGGAAATCATTGTTGTATTTGCCGTTCGCTTCGCCTGAATAGCTACCGGCGTCCTTTAGCTTCGTTTGGGCTTCGGTGATCTGATCTTTGGTCGGTCGGAAGGAGACCCGCTTGGGCTTTTCCGCCGTTGCTGAAGTGGAAGCTCCATTTGTCGGAGCTTGGCCATAAGCGAGACCGGTGAAAACAAAGATGGCCAATGTGAGAAATAAGATCTTTTGCATTTTTTATCTCCTAGTTTTGGGCGAATGAGCGTTGACGCGTCAAAATGCCGGAATTCGACCTTGCGCGAAAAATTTGAGAAGAAGTATCGGACGAATTTTGAAATATGTCAATAAAACCAAAAACGGACAACTGCATAGTTTGCTGAATGAACGTTCATTCAGTTATAATCACGGGAATATTTCGAACGCTAATTTTCTCGCGAGAACAACTTTATGAATATCCGAAAAGCTGCTGTTTTGGGTGCAGGAACTATGGGGGCCGGCATCGCCGCCCATCTTGCCAATGCCGGTATTCCGGTGCTTTTACTCGACATCGCCCCGAGGGAATTGACGCCCGGAGAAGAGGCAAAAGGGCTTTCGCTTGAATCGCCACAGGTCCGGAACCGGATCGTTAAAGAGCTTTTCGAGGCCGCAAAGAAGCTTAAGCCGGCACCTTTCATGCTTGCCGAAAACGCAAAGCTGATCTCGCTCGGCAACTTTTCTGACGACATGGCAAAGCTCAAGGACTGCGACCTTGTCATCGAGGCCGTCGTCGAGCGGCTCGATATCAAGCATCAGGTCTTTGGCGAGGTCGAAAAGCACCGAAAGCCGGGTTCTTTCATCGCGACCAATACTAGCGGGATTCCGATCGCTTCGATAGCTGAGCCTTTCTCGGACGATTTCAAGAAGCATTTCGTCGGTGTCCATTTCTTTAACCCACCGCGGTACATGAAGCTTGTTGAGCTTATCCCGACCAAGTGGACCGATGGCGAAATGGCGTGTAAGCTTTCGGGCTTTCTCGATCAGCGGCTTGGCAAAGGCGTCGTCCCTGCCAAGGACCGGCCGAACTTCATTGCCAACCGCATCGGCACCTTCGCGATGATGGCAACCGTTCACGAAATGGTCGCTATGGGATTCACGCCGACCGAGGTCGATCAGATGACCGGAAAAGCGATCGGCCATGCGAAATCCGCAACGTTCCGTACCGCTGACCTGGTCGGGCTCGACGTGCTTGTCCACGTGAACCGCAACCTCTATCCAGCCGTACCCGACGACGAGGACCGTGATGTTTTCGTCCTACCCGAGGTCATCGAGAAGATGCTCGAAAAGAACTTTCTCGGCGATAAGACAAAAGGCGGCTTCTACAAAAAATCGAAGAACGCCGAGGGCAAGACGGAGATCCACGAACTTGACCTCACGACCTTTGAGTACAAGCCGCAGGAGAAAACAAAATTCGCTTCGATCGAGGCCGCCAAAGGCATCGAAGATATGAACAAGCGGATCAATACTCTTGTTTGGGGCGAAGACCGCGTCGGCGAATTTCTTTGGAAGACGATGTCCAGGACCTTTCGTTACGCGTCGAACCGTATTCCTGAGATCGCGGATACCATCGTCGAGGTCGATAATGCGATCAAGTGGGGCTTCGGCTGGGAGATCGGTGTTTTCGAGACCTGGGACGCCATCGGGCTTAAGCGCTCGGTCGAACGGATGAAGGCTGAGGGCCAGCCCGTTCCGGAAAGCATCGAGAAGATGCTGGCGGCCGGTGCTGAGACCTTTTATAAGAACGATAACGGCAATGTATCGTTCTATGACCTCGTCGGCGGCGAATACAAGCCAATGCCCGAACGGCCCGGCGTAACCATCCTGAAGTCGGTCAAGGAACGTGCCGGCGTCATAAAGTCGAATCCGGGAGCTTCGTTGATCGATATCGGCGACGGCGTCGCATGTCTCGAATTCCATTCGAAGATGAACTCGATCGGCGGCGATACGGTGCCGATGATGAACTATGCTCTCGACGAGGTCGAGAAGAATTTCCAGGGACTCGTCGTCGGCAACCAAGGCGGTAACTTTTCGGCCGGAGCGAATATCATGATGCTCCTGCTGGCCGCACAGGAAGAAGAGTGGGACGACATCAATATGATGGTCCACGCACTTCAGCAGGCGGTGATGCGACTCAGATATTCGGCGAAACCTGTCGTCACGGCCCCGTATGGATTGACCCTCGGCGGCGGCTGCGAGATCGCGATCCACGGCGACCGAGTGCGGGCTGCGGGCGAAACTTACATCGGTTTGGTCGAGGTCGGCGTCGGTCTCATTCCGGCGGGCGGCGGAACGAAAGAAATGACTATGCGTGCGATGGATGCGGCGAAAGCCGTACCGGACACTGACCCACTTGTCTTCCTGAAAAAGACATTCGAGATGATCGGAATGGGCAAGGTCGCAACCTCCGCTCAGGAAGCAAAAGCATGGGGCTTTCTCCGAGATGTCGATTCGATATCGATGAACGGCGACCGGCTTATCGCCGATGCAAAGCAGGAAGTGCTGAACCTTTCCGCGTCGGGTTATTCCCAGCCGGTACAGCGTGAAGACATTTACGTGATGGGCGAAGCCGGGCAGGCTGCGATCAAGCTTGCGCTTCATATGATGAAACAAGGCGGCTACATTTCCGATCACGACCAACTGATCGGCAAAAAGCTGGCGAAGATAATGAGCGGCGGCGATATGAACCACTCGGCGTATGTTTCCGAGCAGTATCTCCTTGACCTCGAACGCGAAGCATTTGTCTCGCTTTGCGGTGAGCGAAAAACGCAGGAGCGGATCGCGGCAATGTTGAAGACAGGCAAGCCGCTGCGGAACTAGTGGAAACGGCCGATGAAGAACGACACCTATTACTTTGCAAATGAGATAAAGCAGACGGTCGAGGACGCGAGGGCTACTTTCGGTTCGCTTTCGGACGAGCAGATCAATTGGAAGCCGGCTGCCGAGAGTTGGAGTGTTGCTCAATGCTTGGACCACCTCATCCGCTCGAACGACGAGATGAAGCCGGTATTTAAGGCCAAACTTGGCGGTGCGAAAAACTCGTTCTGGGAATCTTGGTCGCCGTTGACCGGGTTTTTCGGTGGAATGCTTAAAAGCAGCCTTCGCTCGGACAAGAAGAAGTTCAAGGCTCCGAGCGACGCGATCGTTCCACCGAGCGATGTGCCCGCCGGCATCGTTGACCGCTTTGCCGAGAGCCAGGAATGGGTGATCGCCGAGATCGAGAAGACGGCCGGGCTCAATTGGGACAAGACCGTAGTGACCTCGCCGTTTATGGGCTTGATCACGTACCGGCTTCGCGATGCGCTCGACATTATCGTCGAACATTCGAAGCGGCATCTCCGGCAGGCGAAGCGTGTAACTGAGTTGCCGTCGTTTCCGCAATAGTTCTTTGAAACAATGCCCGAAAGCATTACCAGCAGGATGTATCGTTGGGGATTCAACCTTTTTCCGGCATATCGCGGGACGGGCGGCCGGGTACTTTATATCGCAGGTGATTGGCGTGAAGTGAAGATAAGGCTTCCGCTGAACTGGCGGACGCGAAATTATGTTGGGACAACATTCGGCGGAAGCGTTTACGGTGCTATCGACCCGTTCTATATGCTGATGTTGATCCATATTCTTGGCCCGGGTTACACAGTTTGGGACAAGGCTGCGAATATCCGGTTCCGAAGACCCGGCAAGTCCGTTCTTTATGCAGCATTTTATTTGTCTGATGAGGAGATCGAGGAGATCAGGAGCCTTGCCGATAGAGCAGCTTCGATCGACCGGGTATATAACGTAGAGTTCAAAGATATAGAAGGCGTTGTTCATGCGCATATAGAAAAAACGCTGTATATTTCCAAGAAAACAAATTCCAGGGAGAAGAGCGTATGAAGTCATTTGGTTGTTTTTTGTTCGCAGTCGTGGCTTTGGTATTGTCTGGTTGCGGTGATGTAACCGGTGAGCCGATCGAAATGGCAAATGCCTGCAAGATCGAGAACGACGGCAAATTTTTCCAGGTCAGCGGCGTACTGGCACAGCGGGGCAGTGTCTTCTGCTCGAATACCGGCGGCAGGATGGAGTGCGGCTTTGACTTGCTCGAGTCACAGGGAAGCCAGAATAAGCTCCGCGTTGATATCGAACAGGGTAGTGGTGCAAACACGGTCGGTAAACTCGAGCGAGGATATAAGGCCGAGGATATCAAGATCCGCGATAACGCCGGTAACCAGGTTGCTCTCGACAAGGACGTCGTAAAGCTGACCGGAAAACTATCGGTCGCCCCGGCTGCACCGGGTGGGCAGGGCGTTTGCTTTATGCAGGTGAACAAGATCGAACGATGAAAGAACGTTGCGGTTGGGCAAGGAACGAACTTGCGATCCATTATCACGATACGGAATGGGGCGTGCCGCAGCACGACGACCGTGTGCTGTTTGAATTCCTGATTCTGGAAGGTGCGCAGGCCGGGCTGAGCTGGGATACCATCCTCGCAAAACGCGAGAATTATCGAAAGGCATTTGATAACTTCGATCCGGCGAAGGTCGCGAAATATAGCGAAGCAAAGTGTGCAAAATTGATGCTGAACGAGGGCATCGTCCGCAACCGATTGAAGATCGCGTCTGCGGTGCGGAATGCAAAAGCCTTTTTGGCGGTGCAAAAGGAATTCGGCACTTTTGATAAGTACATTTGGTCGTTCGTCGGTGGAAAACCGATCGACGGAAAACGAAAGGTGCTCGCCGACGTTCCGGCCAAGACTGAGGTCTCGGATGCGATATCGAAAGACCTGAAAAAGCGAGGCTTCAACTTCGTCGGCTCGACGATAATGTACGCGTTCATGCAGGCGACCGGGATGGTGAATGACCACGTCAAGACGTGTTTTCGGTATCGGGAAATTTCGAAATAGCTCTGCGATCATCGCGGTCTCCGCTTTGAGATCATATTTGAACGCAGAGATCGCAATGGACGCAAAGAAATGGCGATGGATTTTCCTGTAACTCAGGCGGTTCGATATTTGAGAGAGAAAAAGGTCGAGTTCGTCCCTCATCTCTACGATTACGTTGAGAAAGGCGGCGCAAAGGAATCGGCTAGGCAATTGGGCATTGATGTCCATGCCGTGATCAAGACGCTGGTGTTTGAAACGAATGAACGGACGCCGCTTGTCGTGCTGATGCATGGCGACAGGGAAGTTTCGACCAAGTCGCTCGCAAGGCATCTTGGCGTCAAATCCATCGAACCTGTGTCGCCCGAAAAGGCAACGAAACTGACCGGCTATCTTGTCGGCGGGACGTCGCCATTCGGGATGAGAACGAAGATGCCGGTTTACGTTGAACGAACCATCTTTGGCTTTGACCGCATTTGGATAAACGGCGGCAAGCGTGGCTTTTTGGTCGAGATCAAGCCGGAAGTATTGCGGCTTCTCGAGGTCGCGGAGGTCGAGGTTGGAATTGAGAATTAGTAAAGTGCCCACGCATTTCACGAAATGCTCTAAGAAGGGCGATTCGGCCCGTTCGTGAAGTTTGTAGGTTTCGTCGAAGAACATCATTATGAAAGAAGCAGTTATCGTTTCGGCCGTGCGGACGGCTGTCGGAAAGGCGCCGAAGGGCACGTTGCGTAACACGCGTTCGGACGAAATGGGCGCGACCGCTATTAAGGATGCGGTGGCTCGGGCCGGTGTTGATGCGTCGCTTGTCGAGGACGTCATAATGGGCTGTGCCTTTCCGGAGGCGTCGCAGGGGATGAACGTCGCCCGGACCTCGGCGATCCTGGCGGGCCTGCCGGTCGAGGCCTCGGCGATGACGGTCAACCGTTATTGCTCCTCGGGCCTGCAGACCATCGCGCTCGCGGCTGAGCGGATCCAGGTTGGCGGTGCCGAGGTGATCGTCGCCGGCGGGCTCGAATCGATGACCGCCATCCCGATGGGCGGCAACACCTTTCGCCCGAACCCGCACCTCGCCGATACCTACCCCGACTATTACCTCAACATGGGGCTGACGGCCGAGAACCTCGTCCGCAAGTACGAGATCACCCGCGAGCAGGCGGATGAGTTTTCCTACAACTCGCACATGAAGGCGCTCGCGGCTATCGCGGAAGGCAAGTTCACCGATGAGATCGTGCCAATGAACGTCTTCGTTGACGAGTTTGACGAGAAGGGCCGCGTCCGCCGCAAAGAGATCGTCTTTGCCCAGGATGAAGGCCCGCGTGCCGATACTTCGCTCGAAGGCCTTGCAAAGCTCCGTCCCGTTTTCCACGCCAAGGGTACCGTGACCGCCGGCAATGCCTCGCAGATGTCTGATGGAGCCGCCGCCGCGGTCGTGATGTCCGCCGATAAGGCTGCCGAGCTCGGGCTCAAGCCGATCGCCCGTTTTGTCTCTTATGCGACCGCCGGCTGCCTGCCGGAAGAGATGGGCATCGGGCCGGTTTATGCCATCCCGAAGGCTCTCAAGCTCGCGGGCCTCTCGCTCGACCAGATCGACCTTATCGAGCTCAACGAAGCCTTTGCCGCCCAGGGGCTTTCGGTGATGAAGGTGCTCGAGCTGGACCCGGCGAAGGTCAACGTCAATGGCGGTGCCGTCGCTCTCGGCCATCCGCTGGGCTGCACCGGTGCCAAGCTGACGGCCACGATCCTTCAGGAAATGCGTCGCCGCTCGGCCCGCTACGGCATGGTGACGATGTGCGTCGGCGGCGGAATGGGCGCCGCGGGCATCTTCGAACGGCTGGATTAGTCAAGCATCAATAAATTCCTCCTCCTCAAGCCCCGAGCCGCCTCGGGGCTTTTTTCCATTCACCATTCACCAATAGAAATGTGTTGCCAAGGGGGTGGGTTGGGGTGGTACAATTGGGGTTGGGCCCGGGTTTGCGGGCGGCGGCCTTACTTCTCTCTAGCCTCGCGTTCTTCTTTTCTCAAATGTCGATCAATCAACGAAGACACATGCGTTTCTCGCTGGACATTCCGGCGGTGCTTGTTTCAAAGCACGGCGAGCGGCGCCAGACCTATTTGCAGCAGATAAGCATCGGCGGGTGCTTTACGGAATGGGAAGAATATCTTTATCCGGGCGACGAGTTTCGGCTTGAGATACAGTTGCCGAACCGCAACAAGCTGCCGCTTAAGTGCAAGGCCATCTACAGGTTCGAGAATACGGGGATCGGCGTGCGGTTCATTGAGGCGACGGAGTTTGAGCAGGAGCTGATCTCGGCGATCATTGAAAACCAGATGATGCTCGAGGGGCTGCCGGAGTTTCCCGACCCATTTTCAGAACCGCCCGAGTTTATAAAGGACGACCCGAGCCCGCGGATCACGGACCGCCGCGAACGCCGCGAGGCAATGCTCGACGACGCGATGATACCCGAGGCCGGTTAGGTCAGTTTAGAGACATCGAGCGAGCGGATGGCTTCGGCCGAAACTCCGGTCGCCGCCTCGGCCTCGGACTCGCTAAATGCCCCGCAAGAAATTCCACGCAAAAAGAAATTCAAGAGCCCGCGGACCGAAGCCGCGTCGTCAAAGGCGTTGCCGGTGAGCGTCGCCCGCGTTGAGCGCTCGGCAAAGCCGCGGAGGCGTTCGGCGTTCTCATCAAACGATTCAATATAAAAGTGATAGACCGCGGCGTAGCGCGCCGGGAGTTGATTTGGGTGCAGGTCCCAGCTTTGGAAAAAGCCCTGCGACATCGAGCGGCGGACGTTGCGGAAATGCCGCCGCCAGCCGCCGAAGACCGCTCTGCGATTCTCAGCTTCCATCATCGGGTCGAGCGGCTCTTGGCGATGCGGCGGTATCGGCATCTCGGTCGTGACCGAATCCGAAAGCCGAATGCCGAGCGGCGCGAGCGAGATGAGCATCAACTGCCGTGCGAGGTCGCATGCCGGATGGGCGATGTCCTGGTCGGCGGCGGCGATGCCGAGCGACGAGGTGAAATCGTAAGCACCGAAATGGACCGAGGTGCAGCGTCCCTTCGCCGCTTCGACAATGCCGCGGATGGCGACCGAACCTTTTTTATCGAACACGGCCTCAGGCGTTTCGATCAGCAGTTCAAGGCCGATGGAATTGGGAGCGAGCCCGTGCTTCTTTTCGGCCTTTTTGAGCCGCGAGCATATGTCCTTTACCTCCGAGCGGTCGGCGACCTTGGGGAGAGTCACGACAAAGCCCGGCGGAACGCGGCCATTTGTTTCAGCCAGAAACGCTGAGAGAAAAAGATCGAGCGTTCTTTTAGCTCGTGAATGTGTTGCGGGGTCGAACGATTTTACGCGAAAGCCGGAGCCGGCGGTGATCTTTTTGGTCAGGAAGGCGGCGGCGAGTTCGCGGGCCGTCCGCTCGGCGTCGGCGTCCTCTTCTTCATCGGGGCGGAAGCCGTAGCCGTCTTCGAAATCGATGCGGAAATCCTCGACCGGCTCGCTTTTGAGCTTCGCCCGGACCTTCTGAAAGACGCTGAAGGCGAGCCAGGCCGCCGGGTCTTCGGCCTTTGCACGGTCGGTTTCGTTGCGGATCGACCGTGCGAGCTTGGTCGCGGCGCCGCTCAGCGTCGGCAGCGAACCGCAACCGGGAAGCTGCATCGCGTCGGCGAATTCGGCGAAGTTGCGGCAGTAGGTGTCGAGCGTCGTCAGGGCGATCTTGCCGAGCTTTGCCGGCGTATCTGCAGCATAGCGATCGGCCCCGCCATAAAGGACGTGGACCGGTGTGCGAAGCGGTGCCGGAGGTGCGGGCGGCGGCTGCTTTCCGCGTTGCTTTATGATCAGCCGAACGCCTTCGTCGCCTTCTTCAAAAACCGTCTTTTTCATCTGACGGCATTGTAACCCAATTTACTGCGGTTTCGCCGCTCCGGCGGGCGGGCGGACGCCGGTGTATTGGGCTGATGCGATCTTCCAAGTTTTTTTCTCTTTACGAAGTACGGCGGTGAGCATCATCTTACGAACGGGAAGGGCCGTGCCGTTTCGCGTCATCTTGAATGAGAGTTCCGCGATCACGATTGCCGTATCGCCGTAGAACCGGATCGAGCGAAAATCTTCATCGACCGTGACGCTGATGCCGGCGGCCTTTGCCGCATTCTCGGGCTTATAGAAATCGATGACCTTCGCACGCGGGTCGAATTCACCCGCCGGCGAAATCTCAATGAAGTCCGCCGTAAAGATCGCGTCGAGCGTCTTCGGGTCGTAGCCGGCCTGGGCGGTCGTCATCCGGTCGATGAGGGCTTTCGCGGGTTCATCGGCGGCCGATCTTTCTTGGGCATTTGAATCGGCGGCGAAAAAACACAATGCGAGAAAGGCGAGGATGTAGAACTTGGTTTTCATAGTATGACAACTCCAAAGAATTGAATTGGAACTACCATCTACGACGCGAATTCGTCTCGGGTTCGGACAAATTGACTCAAAATAGCTCCCCGATCGCTTCCTCAAGGGTGCGAACGCCGACGACGCGGATGCCGAGAAGCTTTTCAAGGCCCTTTCGGTTCGATTCGGGCAGGATGAGCTTCTTGAACCCGAGCGTCTGCGCCTCACGGGCACGAGCCTGTGCCTGCAAGACCCCGCGGACCTCGCCGGTCAGGCCGATCTCGCCAAAAACGGCCGTTTCCGGCGGCACTTCGAGATTGCGAAAGCTCGATGCGATCGCGGCAATAACGCCGAGGTCGGCCGCGGGCTCATCGATCTCGATCCCGCCGGCGATGTTGATAAAAACGTCGTCGCCGGAAAGCTGCATCCCGAGCCGTTTTTCCATCACCGCGATCAGCAGCGACGCCCGGTTCTGGTCAAAGCCCTGCGTCATTCGGCGGCCCGTGCCAAACTTTGTTCCACTGACGAGAGCTTGGATCTCGACGAGCATTGGGCGTGTGCCTTCCATCGCCACCGTGACGACCGAGCCGCTTGCTCCGGCGGGACGTTCCTGCAGAAAAAGCTCCGAAGGATTCGCGACGGCGACTAGCCCGGTTCCGGTCATCTCAAAAACACCGATCTCGTTTGCCGCCCCAAAGCGGTTCTTGGTCGCCCGGATGATGCGGTGATTGTGGTGGCGGTCGCCCTCGAAATAGAGCACCGTATCGACGATGTGCTCGAGCGTTTTTGGGCCGGCGATCGAGCCGTCCTTGGTCACGTGGCCGGTGATGAACATCGATGTTCCGGTGCTCTTGGCAAAAAGCATCAGTTGGCCGGCGACCTCGCGGACCTGCGAAACGCTGCCGGGTGCGGATTCGACGCGCTCGCTGAAAATGGTCTGGATCGAATCGATGATGACGAGCGTGGGCCGCAGCTCGGCGGTCTGTGCTAGGAGCGACTCGAGATTGGTTTCGGGCAGGACAAAGAGGCCATCTGCCGAGATGCCGAGGCGTTCGCCGCGGAGCTTTATCTGCCGCTCGCTTTCCTCGCCCGAGACGTAAAGAACGCGTTCGCCGGCGGCGGTCATCCGGTCGGCGATCTGGAGCACGATGGTCGATTTGCCGATGCCAGGCGTGCCGCCGATGAGCACGAGCGAACCCGCAACGATGCCGCCGCCGAGCACGCGGTCAAACTCGGCAATGCCGGCGGTCGTCCGTGCGTCGTCCTGCGATTCAATGCTTGAATAGGCAAGCGGTGCTGCCCCGACTGCGCGGCCGGTGAAGCTTCGGCTGGCGACGGCAGCGGTTCGGACGCGCTCTTCAACAAGCGTGTTCCACTCGCGGCAGCCCGGGCATTGGCCGAGCCATTTTCGGGCGGACTCACCGCAGTTCTGACAAACGAAGATGGTTGAAGGGGACTTTGCCATTATCCTTGCGGTCAAGCAGCCGCGGGCTTTCGAACGTATATTCGGCCTCGCGGAAGTAGTAGCGGCCCTCGATCTTCTCGAACCTGATCGTGGCCGTTCCGCTCCCTCGAGTTCGCAGGGCGAGCGGATAAGCCCCGTAGCCCCGCGTTACACCCGACATTGTGAATGGCGAGGTTATCGTTATGACCGCCGGAGAATTTCCGGTCGCCTCGGGCGTCACGGCCGATGAACGGATCGTCCAATTGGTTTCATTAAACCAAACCGGATAACGCGGCTCGCCATTGATGCTCAACTGGTTCGGATTGTAAGGCATCACGACCGTGTAAACGAAATCGCCTTCCGGCTGTACGGGGTGATCAAGATATACGCTGAAAGGTAAATTGGCCGTAAACGTAAGCTGGCGGTTCGGGTTTGCACTTCGGCCGGTGATGGCGAAATCGATGTATGTCTGGTAGTCGGGCGTGTCGTAGGCCGTGCCGCCGAGAAGTATCCTGCCGGATTCAAGCGTAAAATAGGGCGAGGCTGATGCGGTGAGCGCAAGGATAAGGCAAGCTACGGCGACCTGCAGAGGAATTGCTAAACGCAATTTTCGAAGGAAACGTTTCACGCAAAGGGAATCGTATCAGATACCCGAACGGATTCACACCCTTTACCTTTCTCAATGCGAGCCGGAATCCGCTATTCTCTATGTGTGCAAGTCACGTCGATCCACGCATTTGCGGAAAAGGTCTCGCTGATTACCAATGGGAACGACCCGGTCGGGCGGGCAGCGGCTCTTCAGCTCGCGCTTCAGGGGAGTTATGTCATCGTTGGCGACCCCGGAGGCGAAGGGGCAAATGGGCTCGATGACCTGCTTGATATGGGTACGCTTGCTTCCGCGATAAATGCTGATGGAGCTTCCGCCGAAGGTGCGAAGACACTTGCGGCAGGTGTTGATGAAAAATTCGAGCGATTAGACCTTTTAGTGAACGTGTTTTCCGGCGATGATGACGGCATCGTAGCGGCGGAGGGCATGATCAAGGCTGCATCTGGGCTGATGGAGCCGCGGCCGAAGGCTAGGATCGTCAATGTTTATCGGCTCGCGGATATGAGCGGCGTTGAGCCGATCGAAGCGGCAACGGTGCGGCTTCGGGCGGAACTTCCGGCTCGTTTTCAGGTCAACTCCGTCGCTTTCGTGGCAGATGCCGCGGCACCTGACTACGTTGCGAGGGTCGTGCTTTTTCTGCTCTCCGGCGAGTCGAAAGCCATTCGCGGAGAAACGATAAAAATAAGGTGATCCGCCGGTTAACAGAACTTTAACGCTGATCTAGGTTTCGTGATAGACTTTTACCGATGAAACTGGACGTTTTGATCATTAGACTAGCCTTTATCGGCCTGCTCGCGGTGGTCGGTTTCCTCCTGAACCCGCTTGCCTTTACCACTTGGTTGGGCGACATCGATTTCACCACCCGGAAGTTCGCTTCGGCCGCCCTCGGAGGGTTGATCGCCATTCTCGTTATTGCGTTTGAGATCCGCGTCCGCCGAGCCTCGCTCAAGACGCTGATCGGCGCCGCGATCGGTTCCATTCTTGGCATCATCGGAGCTTTCCTGATCGGCATTCTTATCGCCTTCCAAAAGGTGGAAGCGGTCCCGGCAGAAATGCAGACGTTTCTGACCATTTCGCTGGCCTTTTTTATGGGCTATGTCGGGCTGATGGTCGGTGCGGCGAAGGGCGATTATCTTGACCTCTCGGCACTTGGCGGCATTTTTGCTGATAAGACGCCGCAGCTTGATTTTAGGGTTCTCGATACCTCGGTCATTATCGATGGCCGCATTGCGGACATCGCGGAAACGGGTTTTTTGGGCGGCAGCCTCGTGATACCAAATTTTATTCTTACCGAGTTGCAGCAGGTGGCGGATTCTGCCGATTCATCAAAGCGGCAACGCGGCCGCCGCGGGCTTGATATGCTCCAGCGGCTTCGGAGCAACACAAAGCTTGATGTGCAGATAATCGAGACGGATTTTCCGTCGGTAAAGGAAGTTGACCTAAAGCTGATCGAGCTTGCCAAGAGCCTTGACGCAATAATAGTTACCAACGACTTTAACCTTAATAAGGTCGCCCAGCTTCGCGGCGTCGCGGTGCTTAATATCAATGAACTTGCCAACGCCCTCAAGCCGGTCGTGCTTCCGGGCGAAGCGATGCGTGTTTTCGTGCTAAAAGAAGGCAAGGAATATAACCAGGGCGTCGCATATCTCGACGACGGGACGATGGTAGTTATCGATAATGCCCGCAAGCTTATCGGCAAAACGGCGGACATCGCCGTGACCAGTGTGCTGCAGACGACGGCCGGCAAGATGATCTTCGGCCGGCTCTGGGAAGAGAAAGAAGAACAGGGCGGCGACAGCGTTATACATGACTCGCGTTCGCTCGGGTTCAAGCGGGCGACCCGCGACCTGCGCCAATCGACGATAATCGAGCAGGTGAAGTAGCCTCTCGCGTCTCCTTAAATGAATACAGCTATTATAGTTGCGGCCGGTTCGGGTTCCCGTTTTGGGGCGGACCGGCCGAAACAGTTTCTAGAACTTGCGGGGAAGCCGATCATCGCGAGGACGGTTTTGATATTCGAAGCGTCGCCGATGATCGATGCAATAGTCGTCGTGGCGTCGGCGGATTTTCTCGAGGAGACGGAAGCCGTGCTTGGGAAGGAACGCTTGACGAAGCTCCGGAAGATCGTTGCCGGCGGCGAGACGCGTTCGGAATCGGTTCATGCCGGGCTTTCTGCTGTGCCCGAAGGGACAGAGATAGTTGCTGTCCACGACGGTGTAAGGCCGCTGGTCTCGGAAGACGAGATCGAACGCACCATCCGTGCGGCCGCGGACTACGGAGCGGCTTGCCTTTCCGCTCAGATGACGGACACGGTTAAGGTCGTTGATGGGGCTTATGTCGTCGGGACGCTCGACCGACGTGAGTTACGACGAGCACTGACTCCGCAGGTTTTTCGTTACGAAGTATTAAAGGAAGCCTACAACGAAGCCGTTCTCGGCGAGGCGGTAACGGATGAGTGTTTCCTGGTCGAAGAGTCGGGGACAGAGGTCCTTTCGGTCGCCGGTAGCCCGCGAAACATAAAGATAACGACCCCGCTCGATCTGGTCATCGCCGAGGCTCTCTTCGCCGCGGGCACGGAAGTATGAGATACCGCATCGGACAAGGGAGCGATGTTCACCGGCTGGTCGAGGGCCGGCCTTTGATCATTGGCGGCGTTGAGATCGGATCGGACCTTGGAGCCGATGGGCATAGCGATGCGGACGTTCTGCTTCACGCGGTGACGGACGCCATCCTCGGTGCACTTGCTCTAGGCGACATCGGCTCGCATTTTCCTAATAGCGATGAGCGTTGGAAGGACGCCTCGAGCTCGGTGTTTCTCTCGCACGCAGTCTCGCTCGCTCGCGAGAAAGGCTATACGGCCGCGAATCTTGATTGCACGGTTCACCTTGAGGCTCCAAAGCTTCGGCCGCATATCGACGCGATGCGGGCAAACCTCGCCGGGCTTTTGGAAACCGCGATCGAGAACGTCAGCGTAAAGGCAAAGACCGGTGAAGCGGTCGATGCGGTCGGGGAGCGGAAAGCGCTGCGGGCCGATGCGGTGATTCTTCTGGAAAGGGCAGGTTGAAACTTGTCGAAATGGACTTGCGGGCTGCCCCTGTGCGAAACTTGGGCAGCTTTCTTTTTGCGTAAACGATGCGGCCACAGGAGATAATTGCGGTCAAAAGGGACGGCGGCGAGCTTTCCCGTTCTGAGATAGATGCCTTTATCGCGGGCGTCTGCGACGGCTCGTGGGCGGACTATCAGATCTCTGCAATGGTGATGGCGATGTTCACCCGCGGCCTGAGCGACGAAGAGCAGAACGCCCTCACTTACGCGATGCTCCATTCCGGCGAGGTTCTTGACCTCTCCGACATCCCACGCCCGAAGGCAGACAAGCATTCGACCGGCGGCGTCGGCGATAAGACCTCGCTGATCATTGCTCCGATCCTTGCTGCATGCGGCATCGCTGTTCCGATGATCTCCGGACGCGGGCTCGGCCATACGGGCGGGACGCTCGACAAGCTTGAAGCGATCGCCGGTTACGATGTGAATATTTCAACCGGCCGTTTTCGAGAGATAATCAGTAAATGCGGTTTCGCAATGTCCGGCCAGACGGCCGATATCGCTCCGGCTGACAAGAAGCTCTATGCGCTCCGCGATGCGACGGCGACGGTGCCGTATATCCCTCTGATCGTCGCCTCGATAATGTCAAAAAAATTGGCCGAGGGGCTCGATGCACTTGTTCTTGATGTAAAAACGGGCAGCGGAGCCTTTATGCCGAACATCGAAGATTCGATGCGACTGGCCGAGGCGATGGTGCAGACGGGACGTAATTTCGGCGTCCGGACCGAGGCGGTTGTTTCCGAGATGGGCCGCCCGCTTGGCCGCTATGCCGGAAACATCTGCGAAGTTTATGAGTGCGTGAAGATCCTGCGGAATGAGCCGCTTGAGTTTGCCGAACCGACACGCGAACTCTCGCTCGAGCTTTCGGCACGGGCGATAGTGCTCGCGGGCGTCGAAGGAAACCTAGAGAATGCCCGGACACTCGCCGAGGCAAAGCTCGGAAGCGGCGAGGCTTACGAACGGTTCATCGAGAACTGCATGCTGCAGGGCGGCGATTCGGGATCGATACCGGAAATCGATCCGTTTAGCGGTAAAGGCTTGACGGCATTTGAGATAAAGGCCGAGCGTTCCGGTTGGCTCGAGGCGGCGGATGCTCTGGCGATCGGCGAGTCGGTGGTTGCGATCGGCGGCGGGCGGATACATGCCGAGGACAGCATCGATTTTAACGTCGGGTTTGAGTGTTTTGCCGAGGTCGGCCGCGAGGTCCGCGAGGGCGATGTGCTCGGAGTGCTCTATTCCCGCACGGAGGAAGACGCCGATTGCGTTAGCGAGAAGTTGCGGGCTGCGTATAAAATAGCGGAAACACCGGTCACACCTTCGCCGCTTGTCCACGGTATTGTTTGAAGAAAATGAAACGCAAAGCATTAATTTTTTCAGTCCTTTTAGCAGCTGCCGCGATGCTCACGTCATCTTGCGCACTTCGAAATGAGGCGGCCCGCGAGGGGTGCCGGGGCAAGATCGGCATCGTCTTCGATATCGGCGGCAAGAACGACCGCTCGTTCAACGCAGCGGCGTGGGAAGGCGTTCAGCGTGCCGAGCGTGAGCTTGGCGTTTGTCTTTACGACGTTGAGCCCGGCAGCCCAACATCGATCGAGCCGGCGATGCGGGCGTTTGCCGAGAAGGATTTTGACCTCGTGATCGGCGTCGGCTTTGCTCAAGGGCCGATTATGCAGAAGGTGGCTTTTGACTACCCGAATGTGAAGTTTGCGATAGTTGACGGCGTTATCTTTGAGGCCGATGGAAAGACGCCGCGGAGCAATGTCGCCTCGCTTGTATTTCGCGAACACGAGGGCTCGTATCTCGTCGGGATGATCGCCGCGGCCAAGTCGCGGACCGGCGTGCTCGGTTTCTTGGGCGGAATGGACATCCCGCTTATTCATCGATTTAACAAGGGTTACGAAGAAGGGGCGAAGGCCGTAAACCCGAATATTCGCGTCGTGACGAACTACGTCGGCGTGACTGACCATGCATGGAACAATCCCGGAAAGGGCCGCGAGCTGGCTCTCTCGCAGATAGAAAAGGGTGCTGATGTGATCTTCACAGCGGCGGGCAACTCGGGACTCGGGGCATTTGATGCGGTCGAGCAATTCGGGAAAAACGCCGACGGCGAGGCGAATCGGTTCGTCATCGGCGTCGATTCGAACCAGAATATGGTCAAGCCCGGTTTCGTGCTCACCTCGATGGTCAAGCGGGTTGATAACGCGGTTTTCGACGCCGTGCAGGAAGTGCTCGAAGGGCGTTTTCAGGGCGGCTTCCACGTCTTTGGCCTCGACAAGGACGGCGTCGCCTATTCGCTTGATGATTTCAACCGTTCGCTCGTCTCCGCCGAATTGCTCGAACGAGTAGAAGCCGCAAAGGCGAAGATAATCGCCGGCGAGATCAAGGTCACGGACGCAATGGCGCCCAAATCGGATTAATTGATGTAAAATCAGGTCATGTCGGTTCAGGTCAATATACCCGAAAGTGTTTTTAATCTGCCGCGGCCTCAGTTGGGGCGGCAGGTGCTCGAAACAGTTGCTCTGGAAGGATTCCAATCCGGACAACTTTCGCTTTTTCAGATCAGGGAAATGCTTGGTTTCGAGAGCCGTTTTGAAGTGCACGAGTTTCTTGCCAAGCATGGCATACCATGGGTAGATTATCCGGTTGAGGACCTTGAAAGAGAGCGTAATGATCTGAAAGAACTCCTCGATCAATGATCATCATCTCAGACACTACTCCACTTCATTATCTGATCTTGATCGATGAAGCCCGCATCTTGCCGGAACTGCTTGGGCAGATCGTTATACCGACAGAAGTGTTTAGTGAACTTCAGGCTGAAAAGACGCCGCAAAAGATAAAGGACTATTTGGCGGTCGTCCCGGATTGGCTTTCGATTCGCACCCCAAGCGTAGTGATTGACGAAGATCTGGCCGAGATCGATCCGGGCGAACGGGCAGCCATCTTGCTCGCGGAAGAACTTTCTGCTGATGGCATTGTGATCGATGATCTCGCGGGCCGGACCATCGCTTCCCGACGGGGCCTGAGGGTGATCGGCACGCTTGGGTTGATCGAGGCGGCGGGTGAGCGTGGTTTGCTAGACATCAATGACACGCTCGATCGCATCATCGAGGCAGGGTTTTTCATTTCTCGCAGGTTGGAACAACAGATACGGAACCGGAGTTAGGGAAGTAGAATGCTCGAAGTTAAACAGATCAAGAAGGCCTTTGGCGATTGTGTCGCTAACGCGGACGTTTCGTTTTCGGTGGAGAAGGGGACGATCCACGCCATTGTTGGTGAAAATGGTGCCGGCAAATCGACGATCATGAAGATCGTCTATGGGCTTTACCGGCCGGACGCAGGCGAGGTCCGCTTTGACGGCAAACCGGTAAATATCCGCACGCCGCACGACGCCATCGAACTCGGCATTGGCATGGTGCATCAGCACTTTATGCTGGTCGATACGATGACCGTCGCCGAGAATATCATCCTCGGTGCCGAGACGGGCTCGGCCATTTCGCTTGACCTTGATGAGGCCCGCGAGCGCGTCCGCACGCTTTCGGCCGAGCTCAAACTCAACGTCGATCCGGACGCATTGATCGAAGATCTCTCGGTTGGAGCACAGCAGCGGGTTGAGCTTCTTAAGGCGCTTTTCCGCAATGCAAATTTCCTGATACTCGACGAGCCGACCGCCGTGCTGACGCCGCAGGAAGTTGCCGAGTTTTTCGCCATTCTTCGCCGAATGAAGGAACAGGGCAAGACCATCGTTATAATCACGCACAAGCTTGAGGAAGTGCTCGCCATCTCGGACAAAGTGACCGTCATGCGAGATGGAACGGTCGTCGGGACGGTCGAGACGGCAACGACGAACAGTGCCGAGCTTGCCCGGATGATCGTCGGCCGCGATGTGCTGCTTCGTGTCGAGAAGGGCGAGGCAAATCCCGCCGATGTTGTGCTTGAGGTCTCGGGCCTGCGGATCGAGCGAAAGCACGGCCCGCCGGTCGAGGATGTTTCGTTCAGCGTCCGGTCGGGCGAGATCGTCGGCATCGCCGGCGTCGAGGGCAACGGGCAGACCGAGCTGATCGAATGCCTTGCCGGGCTCATTCGACCCACTGGGGGCTCGATCAAATTCTCCGGCCGCGACATCACGAACGCCAATGCTCGCGAGGTGAAGGAACTCGGCATCGGCCATATCCCGGAAGATCGGTTGAAGCGAGGCCTGCTAAAGAACTCTGACCTCGCCGAAAACTCCATCCTCGGTACGCATTACAAACCACCGATCGCCGCTGCGGGGTTTATCGATTCCGCTGCGGTCGCTGCTCGCGTTTCGGGCATTATCGAGCGGTTCGATGTTCGCCCGACCGATCCAAGCCTTGCGGCGAGGTCGCTCTCCGGCGGCAATCAACAAAAGCTGATAATCGGCCGCGAGTTTGAACTCGAGCCCAAGCTGCTGCTTGTCTCTCAGCCGACCCGAGGCGTCGATATTGGGGCGATCGAGTTCATCCACCGTAAACTGGTCGAGCTTCGCGACCGCGGTGCTGCGGTGCTGCTGGTTTCTGCTGAGTTGGAAGAAGTGACGGCCCTGGCCGATCGTTTGCTGGTCATTCGCGATGGAAAGATCGTCGGCGAGGTAGATCCGCGAACGGCAACAATTGAGGAGATCGGCCTGCTGATGACCGGCGGCTGATCACGCCCGTTCGATCACCTGTTTGATGTTTGCGATAGCCCGTTCGAGATTTTCGAGCGAGGTCGCGTACGAGATACGAATAAAGCCATCGGCGCCAAAACCGGCACCATCCGTGACCACCGTGTGAGCGTCCTTTAGCAAGCTCTCTGCAAACTTCTCTGACGACGCCCAACGCTTCCCTACCAACGCCCGCACATCCGCGAACGCATAAAACGCGCCTTCGGGCACCGAGACCTTGAAACCGGGGATCTCATTGAGCGCCGGTACCAGGTACGCCCGACGCCTTTCATACTCGGCAAGCATTGTCTCGACCGCCACCCGCGAACGCTCTGCATCATCGAGCGCCTTTCCGCAGGCGTATTGAACGAACGACGTCGGGTGCGTCGCCGAGTGGCTTTGCAATTTGATCATCGCCCGCGTCCATTCGGGATTCGCGATCGTATAGCCGCAGCGCCAGCCGGTCATCGCATAGGTCTTCGAGAAGCTTCCGGCAACACAGACGTGCTTTCTCGTTTCCGCATCGAGCGAAGCGAGCGAATAAGCCTCGGCCGGCGGATAAACGAAGAGCAGATAGCACTCATCGGTCAGGACATAAACGCCGCGTTCGGCACAGACCTCGACGATCCGCCGCATCTCGTCCGGCGGGATAACGCGGCCAGTCGGGTTGTTTGGTGAATTGATGATCAGCAGCTTCGACCGTATCGAAATGGCGTCGCGGACCTGATCGGCGGTTAGGATAAAGTCCGTTTCTTCGGTATCGATAAAGACATTTCGGGCACGGCAGAAGGTTCCGATCTCCGGAAACGTCACCCAATATGGCCGCGGGGTGAGGAGTTCATCGCCGGGGTTGAGTATGCAGGCCGCGGCGTTGAAGAGCGCCTGTTTGCCTCCGCAGGCGGCGGCGATCTCCGCCGGGTTCACGCTTGCCCCGAAACGGCGGCTGTAGAAATTCGCGATCGCCTCGCGAAAACTCGCAAGACCCGAGCTCGCAGTGTATTTGGTCAGGCCCTTACCGAGAGCTTCGATGGCGTAGTCCTTGATGAACTGTGGCGTGTCAAAATCGGGTTCGCCGACCGAGAGGTCGATCACATCAACGCCTTTCGCCCGCAGTTCGGCGGCGGCCTGTGCGGCCTTGAGCGTGGAGGAAGCCTGCATCCGGGCGACATTCTCAGAGACGGGGAAAGCTGCCATTTCGCTATTTTGCCACAACCCGCCAACATCGCCGAACGCCGACGCGATAAGGAACTAAAGGTCCGGCGGGACGTTGTTGGGGCGGGCGTAGGGGAATTGGGCTAGTTTTCTTAGGCGGTAGTAGGTGTTGAGGCCGGAGATGCCTATGGCTTCGGTCGCTTCGAGGTCGAGGTGGCCTTCGCCGGAATCGGCGTGTTCGGGTATGATGGCGAGCCTAACCGAGCCGATGATGAGCGTTGTGTTGTTACGGCGAATCGGGATCTCCTCTTCAAACCGCATACCAAGCTTGAGCGTGCTTTCCTGCACAAAAGGTGCGGCGAAGCCCTCGGTGTATTCTTCGGTCAGGCCGCAGCGTTCAAATTCACTCACGTCTTTCGGGAACTTTGCAGAGGTGTAGTGGGCCCGCTCGATCATCGCCGGGTGAATGTGATTGATGGTGTATTCGCCGGTCTCGAGAATGTTCTCGTAGGTGTTTCGCGGGAGCCTTCCGGCCGGGCGGACGATGAAGCCCAGCAATGCCGGATCGCTGCCGAGGTGGACAACGGAGCTGAAGATCGCAACGTTCGAAATTCCGTCGGCCGAGCGGGTCGCTATAAGGTTCGCGGGCTTAATGCCGGAGACGGAGTTGATGATATTCAGCCGGTAGATCCGGTCGAGTGCGGCAAGTTGTTCGTGATCGATACGCATAAGGCTAGAATCCCAAGCTGAGCTGCGCTCCCGCAAGTTCGCGTTCGCATTTTTTCCAGAATCCAAAGAAAGAAGGGAAGTAGCCGGCGACGCTAAACATCCAGTCGCGATCCTCGGCGGTTCCGCGGTAGTGGCGGCTGAACGGGTGCTCTTTAAAGATGATCGGTCGGCTGATCTTTGCCGCCAGCTCATCAAACTCACCGACAAATATCTGTATATCCGAGATGTTCGCGGCAAGGGCGAGGACGAACTCGATGACTTTTGGCGAGACGGGATAACGTCGGAAGTGCGAGGGCTCGAGCAGCAGGACGCGGTTCACTTCCATGCCGCTTTTCCACGCGGGGTCGAGGTTGTAGCTGTTATAGATCAGCGTCGGGCGATCGGCGGCGAGAGTGAGATCTTTCGGCTCGGGGAGCTTCGTTTCGAGCTCCGGGATGCTCGTTGGCCGCAGCACTTCGGGAACGGGCATTTCCTCGAACTCATCGTAATTGACATCGAGGAAAGTGCCGGACTGCCGCGTGTGGCAATAGCGGTTGATGTTCTCCTGATTCGCGTAATACTTTTTCGAGCTCGCCGCACCGGCGACCCATTGCCAGCTGATTGCGTTGCTCGCCCAGTCGCCATCGAGCAGGTGGTAATACATCCAGCGGGCGGGCTCGCGCCAGTGGCTACGGCCGATGTTGCAAGCGATGGCGGCCGTGTACATGCGGGCATGGTTGTGCATATAGCCGGTCTCGTAAAGCTCATTGATGGCAATGTCGACCGCATCGATACCGGTCGCGGCTTCGGTGATGGCACGCGGCACTGCATTGTTCGCGACGCTCTGCTGGCGAAAGCGAAGGTCGCGGTCGATCTCGCAGCCCTTGACCTGCCAAGTCCGCTGATAGTATTCACGCCAGGCAAGTTCCTGAATGAACTTCTCGATACGCCGCGGTTCGTAGCCGCGTTCGAGCGTCCGCGCGAGCACGTACTTGGTCGAAATCACACCGCGGGAGATGTACGGCGAAAGCCGCGTTACGGCGCCATCGATATAATTGCGACTCTGCGCGTAGCGAACGGGGTCGATGCGTTCAACGCGGTCGAGGATCGAGGCGAGATTGGTCGGGAAGTGATCTGCGGCGAGTCTGCCTGCGGTTGCGGTCATACAAAGGTGTTCGCTCGACGGCGGGTTTAGGTTTCGAACAATATGACTGAAAGCGCCGGGCGATAATCTGGTACTATCAAATTTGTGCGACCTCAAAAGCTCTTTTTCACCATAATTATTGCCGTGCTCGTAGCTCTTCCCGCCAATGCGGGCTTTTTGAGTTTTCCGCTCCTGCCGGGCGAGCCGATGATCCGCGTTGGGTTGATGACGAATGTGGCTTCGGTGACGATAACTACGCCGGACACGCAGCTTGTTGCCCGCTCGCCGGATGAGGCTGAGCGGTTTCTGGCGACGAACCGCGTGACGGTTTCGGCACGGGCTTACAGGCCCGGCGAGGTCGAGCAATTCATCTTTGAGATACAGAATATTGCGAGTTCGGCCGAGGCGAGCGAGATCGCGAGCGACGTCCGCGAGTCGACGGGGGAGCCGGCGATCGCCAGCATCGACACCGCGACGAACACTTGGCGGGTTTGGATCGGCGAGCCGATTGATTCAAAGGAAGAGGCCGACGCTTTTAAGGCAAAGCTCGCGGAGAATGGATTTGCGGATGTCGCGGTTCGGACCGAAAAGCGGACGGTGGTCTCGCCCGATGCGGTGGCACTCTCGCAGCAGGTTCGGACGGCGGGCCGCTCGCAGGTGCGGAGCCTGATCCGCCCGACGGGCTCGAGCGCTCCGGCGGCGAGTGCCGACGACATTGTGCCCGGGCTTCGCGAGGTGATAGTAAACGGAGCTAGCGCGGAGGCGAAATATGGCTCGCTCAAGGCGGTCTCGTTCGGTTCGTTTGACGAGCGGGCGAACCCGGTGCGGCTCAACGGCAAGGCGTATCGCGGCAAGATCGAGGTCTTCGTAAATGCCCGCGGTTCGCTGACGGTCGTAAACGTAGTGCCGCTTGAGGAGTACCTGCTCGGCGTAGTGCCCTCGGAGCTTTCTCTCCCGGCGATCGAGGCGCAAAAGGCACAGGCGGTTGCCGCTCGTACCTACGCGGTGGCGAACATCAACGGCTTTGCGACGCAGGGCTTTGACGTAAGGCCGGACGTTTGGTCGCAGGTTTACAAGGGCGTTTCGATCGAGACCGCGATGGGCACGCGGGCGGTCCGCGAGACGGCAGGCATGATCGCGACGCACGGCGGCAAGCCGATAATGGCGTATTACACGTCGACCTGCGGCGGGCGGACGGAGAACTCGGAGAACATTTTTGAGCACGGCGAGCCGTATCTTCGCGGGGTTGAGTGTTCGCTTGAAGGGCGGCGGCATTTTGAGCCGTTCATGATTCGGACGGCCCGCGTTCCGGCAAAGCTCCGCGACGAAGCGAACGTCGAACTCGTGCGGCTGATGTCGATGCTGGCGGTCAACGGATATTCGCTGACGGCGAATCAGATGAGCGACGAATGGTTTGAGGACGCTCCGACCGTCGGCGAGATATCGAACTGGATGAACAATCTCGCCGGGCGGTTTGGGAAGACGTTTCCGAACGTGACCGTGAACACAGCAAAGCCTGTCGAGCTTGCGGCGTTGTTGAGCAGCTTTTTATACACGCCCGGAACGCCGGATGCGCTGATGAGCGATTCGGACGTGAATTATCACCTTGCGTTTGACGATGCGGGCGAGATACCGCTGAACCGCCGGGCGGAGATCGCGATGCTTATGCGCGACGGTTATTTTACCTTGCGGCCGGACCTGACGCTCCAGCCGAACCGGCCGTTCTCGCGAGGCAAGATGCTGCGGCTGATCCGGCAGGTCCTCGAGAAACAGAAGTGGATGCCAGAGCTTCAGAGCGGGACGACGCGGCCCTCAGTGGACGGCAAGCTCGTGCTCCGCGTCGGGCGGACGGACAGGCCGCTTGCGGTCAGGCCGGACGTTTTTCTCTTCCGGCAGTTCGGTACGGATATGTATCAGGTGAAAGAGGCGGCACTCGTCGGCGGCGAGGAGGTTCGATATCAGACGGATGCCTCGGGTGCGGTTTGGTATCTCGAGATCGTGCCGACGACCACGCCGACCGTTGCGGAAAATGCGTCGCCATTTACCAACTGGCGCGAGTCGCTCTCGGCCGGTGCGGTCCAGCAAAGGCTCTCGCGATACGTCCGCGGCATCGGGACGCTCTACGATGTGAACGTAAAAACTCGGGGCTACTCGCGTCGGGCGACCGAAATAGAGATCATCGGCTCGAACGGCACAAAGACCCTGAAAGGCGGGCGGATCCGCTCGGCACTGCGGCTGCGGGAGCAGCTATTCGTTATCGACAAGCGCTACTCGGGCGACCGCGTTACGAGCTACACGTTCACCGGCCGCGGCTGGGGCCACGGCGTCGGCATGTGCCAATACGGTGCTTTCGGGCTGGCAAAAATGGGCGTAAAATTTGATGACATCATCCGGCACTACTACACCGGAGTCGAGGTCACAAAGGCTTACTGATCGTGGCTGGTATTTCTTGAGTACAGGGAGAATTTCTGATGAAGTTATTCATTCTGATAGCCCTCTTATTTTTCGTGAGGCTCGAGATAGAAACAGTAGGTAAGACAAATAGTATTGACAAAAAGCCGGAACCTAGCAACGAACTTGAACATCTTGAGGTCCACCTCGATCTTCGAGGAGGCGTAAGCATCGTAATGAAAAAAATCGAGTTTGCCTTCGCGAGCAATGAACCTTGAACGGTCCTCCCATCCGGGAAGTGGGGGTGAAATCGCTGAGCTGGAGAGAGACCATCGAACCTATAGATTTTTCAAAAGGGGTTCTCGTTCGTTCAGGTCGTTAAACAAAACTCGAAAGAAGGGAAGATCACCCGCATCCAACAGAGGCTCTTCTTTTCGCTCAAGGACCTAGATCTGGAGCGAACGCAATTGACGTTTAACGAGGATCTGTTCGGCGTTTGTAGGTCACCACGAAGGGGCCCGTAATGTCGGCTTCTGATCAGGGCTTAACGATGGGCTAATCGGGCTTGTCTCAGCAAGCAGCGACCGGTGTCAAGCCGAATCCGGATTTTTATTGGAAAACCAAGGCCGCGGAATTTCGTCCAAATCGAAACCAACGAGCACAACCCGATAGGTCTCGATCGCGACCTAGGGCGAGCGATCGAGATCTGCGATTGACATTATAGGTCAGGTTCCTTGTTCTCTTCTGGAAGTCCGGGCAGGATTCGACAGAAACTCGTTTTCGGCTACAATTGCCCCAATGGATACGTTCTCCGCTGCACTTTTGCTTTTCCTTGTGATGGACCCGCTTGGGAACATCCCGCTCTTTATGACGACGCTTAAGAAGGTCGAAGTGAAGCGGCAGCGGCTGGTGGTCGTGCGGGAGCTTTTGATCGCGCTCGTCGTGCTCGTCGGGTTTCTTTTCCTTGGGCAGTATCTTTTACGGCTCCTGCAGCTTTCGGAGACGGCGCTGACGACCGCGGGCGGCATCATCCTGATGATCATCGCTTTTAAGATGATCTTTCCGCGGCGGGATGCTTCGCTTGAGGAGGACGTCGAAGGCGAGCCGTTCATCGTGCCGCTGGCCATTCCCTATGTGGCCGGCCCTTCGGCGATGGCGACGGCTTTGCTACTGATGAGCCGCGAGCCCAGCCGCTGGCCTGAGTGGCTGCTTGCGGTGCTGATCGCGTGGTTCGCCTCGGCAGTGATCATCTATTTCTCGGGCTATTTTGCACGCTTCCTCGGCGAGAAGGGCTTGGTCGCAGTCGAGCGGCTGATGGGAATGCTGCTGATCACAGTTGCCGTACAGATGCTGCTCAACGGCATTGGAGAATTCATTGCGAAGCCGAATTAACATTTGTGGACGTCTTTTCACGGCTGTCGCGGTCCTGCTACTTACGGCGGCGTTTATGGTCGTCAGCGCCCAAGCACCTAAGGCTGCGGCGGAGCGTGGATCGGCGACGGCGAAGGGCGGGTTTCGGAATGAGAATGACATTCGCGACAAGTTCATCAACTGGCGAGAGGATGCGGACGCCCGGGCATGGCTAACGGCCATTGGTTACGAAACATCGGCGATCAAGGATGTCTCGGCGGCGAAGCCGAACGGCGAGAAAGCTGATGTGGTCGTGACCGTGACCAAGAACGATGGGACGCCGCGGCGGCACGGCATTTCGATCAAGCTGGTCAGCAGCCCGAATGGATTCAATCAGATCGACAAACGCTGGCTGCGGCAATACGCGAAGATGTGGGCGATGCCGCCCGGCGTGGTCGCTGGACTTCGGCTTTACCTCGGTGAGGACCCGCCGGTCGGGAAGACGCGAAGGCCAGAGCGGATGTTCCTGACGGAGATTTCCGAAGAGGCCCGAATCGCGGTCGTCGAATTCTTTCGGGCAAACAAGGAGCGGATCATCGCCGACCTGCTTCGTGGCGAGGGAACCGGCCGAGCGGACCTTTTCATGGTCGCCTGGAAGCCGGGCCGCGAAACGCGGTGGAAGATCGTAACAACAGATGAAGCGATACGCTTTTTCGCGGAAGGGCCGGTCGAGATCACCCGCAGCGGTAACCTTAAGATCGGCCGGATCACGATGCAGCGAAAGGGCGGCGACGGCGGCCGCGAGACGGCGAAGATGCTGCAGTTCAAGATGAACCCATCGCTTGTTTTTGAGATGAAATGAGATTTTCCCGTAAACAGGTCGAAGGTGCGCTGATCGTGCTCGCGGCCGTTCTTTTCGTTGCGGTTTTAAGAGCCGCGTTCTGAGCCCGCTTCCGCCAATGGATCCAAATCCGCATCAGCCGATCATAGCCATCTCGGGCCCGACGTGTTCCGGCAAGACCGCTTTGGCCGTAAGCGTTGCGAAGCGGCTCGGCGGCGAGGTCATAAATTTCGATTCTGTGCAGGTCTATAGCGGCATTAAGATCGCGACCGCTAAGCCTTCCGAGGCCGAGATGGACGGCGTTCCGCATCACCTAATTGGGTACGTCGATCCGAACGTGAATTACACGGCGGCCGATTGGGCTTGCGATGCCGGAGAGAAGATCCGCGAGATCGAAGCTCGCGGCAAGTTGGCGGTACTCGTCGGGGGAACCGGCTTCTACCTTCGAACGCTAAGGCGACCCCTCTTTGAAAGCCCAAAGACGGATGAAACTCTTCGCCTGCGGCTCAAGGACATCCACGCCCACCGTGGAAATGATCACCTTTATCGGATGCTTCGGCGGGTCGATGCCGCGGCCGCCGATGAGTTCGAAGCGAACGATTATGTCAGGGTGATGCGTGCGCTTGAGCATTTTTTCCAGAACGGCGAGAGGATCTCCGAGGTTCGGCACGAGCGGGCCGAACCGCCCGAATTTGCATCTCGGATCCGGCTCTTTGTATTGGACCCTGATCGGGAAGGTCTCTACAAAAAGATAAACCTGAGAACCGAGGCTCATTTCCATGCTGGACTGATCGACGAGGTGAAACATCTATTAGAGAGCGGCGTAAACCAATATGGCAACGCTCTTGGGGCACACGCGTATCGGCGGGTTTGCGAGTTTCTTCGGGGCGAGCGGACGCTTGAAAGTGCGATCGAAAAGTCGAAGCAGGACGTCCGAAACTATGCTAAGAGGCAATGGACTTGGTTTCGCAAGGAAGAGGACGCGATCTGGTTGCGCGGCTTTGGCAGCGAAAAAAATGTACTTGATGAACTCCTGACCCGTTTGGACAGGCGGTCATAATTACCTTATATTTGGTATATTGCATTGAAATACTGCGCATTTTGCAAGAAATCCTTGAGACTGGCTTGAAATCTGCTATACTCAGAAAATAGACCGCTAAATTAAGCAGATAAACGAGAAAAAGCTATGGAAAAACCGACCGCCCAAAATATTCAGGATGCATTTCTGAACTCGGCGCGACGCGAGAGAGCGACGGTAGTTATCCATTTACTAAGCGGTACCACCTTGACCGGTCGGATAAAGAGCTTTGACAAGTTCTCGGTACTTTTCGATTCGGGCGGGCAGGATTATTTAGTATTTAAACACGCCGTTTCGACCATTTCGCACGGGACGCGGGCCGAAGCTTAGTACATCTTTTTGCGCGGAAAATTCATTACGTTAGAAGGTATTGACGGAAGCGGAAAGTCAACGCAATTGCAGCGACTTGCCGCAGACTTGCGCTCTCGCGGGGTCGATATAATCACGACCCGCGAGCCCGGCGGCACACCGCTCGGGCGTCGGCTTCGCGAGGCATTTCTCGAAACTGAAGAGACGGTCGCACCGCGTGCCGAGCTTCTGCTTTTCTCCGCCGACCGTGCCCAGCACGTTGAACTCCTGATCAAACCCGCACTCGAACAGGGCCGAATAGTTATCTCAGACCGCTACGCAGATGCGACCGCGGCTTACCAGGGAGCGGGACGCGGCTTCGATGAAAAGACTGTCGCCTCGATACTGAAATTTGCAACCGGCGGACTAAAACCCGACCTTACGCTCTTTTTTGATATTTCGGTCGAGAAGGCGCTTGAGCGGCTCCGTAGCCGCGACTCGGAAGGCGGATCGCGAAACCGGATGGACAGCGAGACGGCGGAGTTTTACTCGAACGTGCGGCTTGCTTATTTAAAGATCGCGGAACGCGAGCCGCAGCGGTTTCAGGTCATTGATGCAAACGGCTCGGTCGAAGAGATCCATAAAGAGGTCGCTGCGGTGGTTGCAGATGTTCTGGACTGATATGCACGCCCCGCATTTCGGCGACCGGCAGGCCGATGGGCTCTTCGCTCTCAAACTCATTTACGAAAAGCACGTGGTCGCGATCTTCGCCTGAAAAGGTGATACCGATCCAGCTCACAAAAACGCGAACTGTCTTGCCTTTCCCAATTTCCTTCTGAAACCGTTCGAGCATTTTTGCATCGATCAGCAGCCAGTATTTCTTGCCGTCCTCGGTGACGCCGATCTCCGTTGCGTAGCCCGCAGCAGCCGTCTTGTCTCGGCCGAAGATCGTTAGCGAGTATTCGATGAGGTCTTTTCTCGCCTTTGGCAGCGGACGCGTCTCGCCGGTAAATCGAACAACGGCACGCGAGCGGTTCGGGTCCGCCGGGATCATAAGCACCGGCTTCTTCTCCCGGTCATAAAGAGCGTACTTCGGTGAGTTTTCTGTCACGGGCCCGAGCTTTGCGGCAAAATCCGCTAGCTTCCGCGGGACATACGCTGCTTCATCAAACTCCTCTTCAGGCACGGGCCGACCGGCATCAAACTCCCAAAGCTGCCAGCGTCTGCCGTTCCACTTCAGAACGATCTCGCGGACCTTCTTGGTCTTTTCGAACTTGATGACGTGCATCGGGTCAGAGCCCAACCGAAGCCGCAGGTTTGCTTCATACTCATCTGCCTTGGCGGGATCGACCTTCGCGAGTTCCTTTGAAAGATCGCGGATGTTCGCAAAGATCTTGGAGGTATCGGACGCGACTTCGCTCCGGAGACGACGGCCGAAAAAGCTCGCCTTGCCGTCAACGTAGAGCTCCATGTCCGGCGCAAGCAGCTCGGAAAGCTCGGCGTTCGTCCCTGAGTTCAGAGTCTTGACCAGATCCTTAAACTCGGGGATCGCCTTCGGGTCCGGGAGAGTTACGACGTCTTCGTCGTCCATTATCCGGACGCTCGAAAGGCGTTTTTCGGTATTTATCTCGACGGAGAAATTGGCCTTATCAAATTCCCAACGAGTGCCTCGCTCGCCGACGTCGATCTTTTTTATGGGCTGTCCGAGGGCCTTTATCACATCCTGTTCGCTTGAGCCGAAGCGGAGGCCGCGGAAGCCAAGATCGACACGCGGGTCGTCGCCGGTAATCTGGATGCTGAAAACTAGGCCGTCAAAGGGCAGCCGATATTGAAAGACGATATAAACGAATGGCTCTTCGCTCAGGTGGAAGGCCTCATAGGCCATGTTGTCGCCCATTGCGCCGTTCTGGGCGGGCTCGCCGAGCTCGTTGAAAACGGCCTCGCGGTATTGCCGAAGGCGAAAGCCATTGAGGTCGTAGATGTATTGCTGGGCGAGTGTCTCGGCAGTCCCGAGCATTAAAACAAGGACGAAGAATAATGAGAGCTTGTACACGAAAAACCTCCAAGCCGAGATGAAGTCTCGCTGCCGTCTAGTAACGCTTGATCAATAATACACCAACGAAGACGAGAACAATGCCGCAAATTCTTGCGAGGCTGACCTCTCGAACAGGGACGCCGAGCAGGCCGAAGTGGTCCATGACGACGCTCGTAAGCATTTGCCCGGCGATGATCAGGGAGACCGTCATGGCGACGCCGAGCTTCGGCAAAAGGATTATCGACATCGCGACGAAGAACGCACCGAGCAGGCCGCCTGTCCAGGCGATGGGTGACGCATTCTTCGCCCCGGCCGCATTGGCGAGCGGGACTCCGGTGATGATGATGTAAGTAAGAAGAGCGAGGGTGCCGACGGAGAACGAGAGCAATGCGGAAACAAGCGGGCTCGCGACCGAATCGGCCAGCTTTGAATTAACGCCGACCTGAAGCGGAAGCACCGCGCCGACGAGTAGGGCAACTGCGATGAGGAGATATTGATTCGACACTTTCAGTACTCGACCTTATCGGGTTTGGTTATCCATTCATCAAACACCGCAATGCCCACTTCGCGGAGCCGTTGCTCGAGCGGGACGTTGCGTTTATCGGGCGGAGACGACAGTTCATCATAAATGTAAGCGTCATCGAATCCGGCTCGGGCGGCGTCGTGGCGGTCGGCGGCGATGTAGATCCGCTCGGCACGCGACCAATAGATGGCGGCGAGGCACATCGGGCAGGGCTCGCATGAGGCGTAGATGACGCAGCCGCTGAGATCGAAGGTCCCGAGATGCTGGCAGGCACGGCGGATGGCGACGACCTCGGCGTGGGCGGTCGGATCGTTGGTCGAGGTCACCTCGTTGTTGCCTTCGCCGATGATCTCGCCGCCGCGGACGACGACCGAGCCGAACGGCCCGCCATCGTTTGCCTCCATGCCGAGCCGGGCGAGTTCGATCGCCCGCAGCATAAACCTCTCTTCAAAACCGCTCATCTATTGTTTGGGTTTGATCTTTATCTCAAAAAGCTTTCGCCATTGTTTTCCGGTCACGAAAATGCGTTCGGTCGCCGGGTCGTAGGCGATGCCGTTGAGCGTGTTCTCCTGACCGCGGCGTTCGTCGTCAGGCGAAATGCCGGAAAGGTCGACGTAGCCGAGGAGCTTTCCGTTCGCGGGGTCGATGCGGGCGATGTGATTTGGCCGCCCGAGGATCCGCGGCTCTTCGCTGTGCCAGATGTTCGCCCAGATCTCGCCGTTGATGTATTCAAGCTCATTAAGATTGATGAGCGGCCGGCCGTCCTCGCGATTGACCACGATGGTGCGGACGGTCTTGAACGTTTCCGGCTCGACAAAGCGGATGACGTGCGTGCCATCGCTGATGATCAGGTGCTGATCGTCGTGGGTCAAGCCCCAGCCTTCGCCAAGGTATCGCTTCTCGCCGGCCGGCGTCATATCGGCGTTGTAAACGAACGCCGTGCCCTCGCGCCACGTTAGCTGGTAAAACTTGTCGCGGAAAAAGGTGAGCCCTTCGCCGAAGAAATCATCGCCGAGCTTTCGCTGTTCGACGACGCGGCCGGTCTTTGGGTCGACCTTGCGGAAGGTCGATTCCTCATACTGCCCGGTGCTTTCATAGAGAAAGCCATTATGAAAAAAGAGCCCTTGGGTAAATGCCCGCGAATCGTGCGGAAATGTATTGACGACCTCGTAAGTATAGGTCGGCACGGTGTTTACCGGAGTGGGCCTCGCGGCCGTGTTCGCCGGAGCGGCGTTGTTGCTGCCGGCCGGTTCGGAACCGCATCCGAGAGTTGCGATGGCAAACATAATGACAAGCAAAGGTCTCATAAAACTCATTTCTTTAGTGCCCTTTCGATCGCGTCGCGGAAGGCCGGAGCGGACAGCCGATGGACCTTGACGCCATTTACGAAGATCGTTGGCGTGCCGCCGACGCCATAAAGACGCCCGTCGGCCTGGTCTTTTCTGATCTCAGCGGCCGCGGCCGGATCGGCGATGGCGGCTTCGAATTTCGCGAGGTCGAGCTTCAATTGTTCGGCGTATTTCCGCAGGCTCGCACCATCGAGGGCTTCCTGATAACGATACAGTATTTCGATGTATTCGACGAACTTGCCCTGCCGGTGGGCGGCATTGGCAGCGAGGGCGGATTCGAAGGCGTTCGGGTGCGCATTCTCGAGCGGAAAATCGCGAACGACGAAGCGGATCTTGTCCTTGTATTCAGCGATGACGCGTTTGAGTTCCGGGTGAGTTCGGGCACATGCCGGGCACTGAAAATCGCTGAACATCAAGATGGTCACCGGAGCGGCGGCGGGCCCGAAGGCCGGGTCGTCGTCCGCCGAAACATTCAGCACGAGCGGTTCCGGCCGCTTGTAAACATAACGGACAGCATACTTTGCAATCAGTCGGCGGCGAAGAGCATCTTCAAGGTCGAGCCGCTCCTCGGGCTCGAAGGTCTTCATCTTATTGGTGATCTCTTGGGCGATGATCGTGCTCGCATCGGTGTTTCGCTCTTTGGCTTCGAGTGCGAGCAATGTGTAAAGCACGTCGTCCTCAAGGGCAATGTGGAGGTCGTCGTAAACATGCTCGGCGGCATCGGCGAGAGCGAGGCGATTCGCCTCGGTGAATTCGCGATATGTGACCTGCTTTTCGCCGATCTTTGCGATGGCATCGGCCGGGCGGATGTCTGCGGCGTTGACGTTCTTTAGCAAAGTCAAAGAGTATTTTTTCTGCAGCGAATCGATCTGCTCCTGCAGGGCTTTTTGCTCGGGCTCGCGGCGGAGAAAATCGACGATCAGCTCGCGGACCTCGGCGAGCGGTTTGTTGCCGAGTGCGGCACGGTTCGCGTCGTAAACTTGCTGGATGACCTCGGCGGTCGGGTCGGGGACTTTGCCGGTCGCTTCGCGTTCGAGAGCCTCGACCGAAATGCCGCGGGCCTTCGCCTCGGTCTCAAGCAGCTGCTCGGCGAGATAGCCCGAAAGTATCTGCGAGCGGCCGGCGGCGATCGACGGAGCAACGGCGTCGAAGACGGCCTTGGTCTTTGGCATAAGGTCGGCGGCGGTGATGCGGACACCCTTGCCCGTAACAAGCACCTCGCCGGTCTGGCCTTGGGCGAGGGCACCCGCGGCCAATGCCAAGATGAAGATGAAAAGAAAGACGGCGCGTTTGGTCATAAGATCTGTTTCAGTCGTTGAGATGCGAACTGCCGCTCATGAGCTTGCCGCATTGACGAAAAGCCTATCATAACCGACACCGCCGATGCCGCAGAAAGAACCGCACCGCTTTTGATAGAATCCAAGCAGAGGTGAAGGAAATGACTGATATCAGATTTACAGGTGCGGTCGATCATATCGCGGTTAAGAGCGAGGATCTTGCCGGGGACGTTGAAGGATACAAGCAGCTTGGTTTCGAGGTGGAATCGCTGTTTGAAGATTGGGCGATGGTACGCGATGCGAAGGGCTTTGGTATCGCCCTCTTGCCGCCCGGTTCAAAGCATCCGCCGCACATCGCGATGCGGGTCGAAACGATGGAAGAACTCGAGGCCGCCGCTGCAAAAGAGGGTCGGCCAATAAAGCCGCATCGCGACGGAACGTCGTCCTTTTACACAAAGGGCGTCGGCGGGCAGATCGTCGAGTTGATCTACTTTCCTGCCGATTTTGGCAAAGCCAAAGCCGCCGAATAAACGACGGCTCCGGCTCGCTTTGATCTATGCCGTAGCTTTTGAGACTTGCTGGACGGTTTCGCCTGTTTGCTTTTCCGTTGCGTTGAGCGCGACGTCGGCCTGAGCGACAATGCCGCAGCATCCGCCGCTGCCATCGACGACGATCATTCGTCGGATCTGCTTTTCTTCCATGATCGAGCAGCATTTATTGACGGAAGTGTCCTCCGTTATCGTTACCGCTGAGTTCGTCATTGCATCAGAAACGGTCAGGTCAAGCGGATTCTTGCCATCCGCAACCGTGCGGCAGGTAATATCGCGGTCAGTGATGATACCGACCGGTATCTTGCTCTCCAGTTTATCGACGACCGGAACGGCCCCGAAGTCTTTGTCCCGCATCAGCTTGGCTGCTTCCTGTAGGCTTGCGTCGCGCGTAAGGCAGACCACGTCTGATGTCATTATTTCTTTAACTTTCATATTGTTACTTCCTCATCTATTGACCGATAGCGTATGGCCCCGTGTACGGAACCAATACAAAACACAATCGTCTTCTATCGTTAACCTAGATATGACGCAACAATCATTCCGTTGTGCGGAAGTTGAACGGCATGGAATTCTATAAACCGGAAAAAGCTGATATCTTTCTAAATATATGACCGAAGCAAAAGTTCAGAAAGTAAAGCCGGATATCAGGGCGATAACCCGGCTTGTGCCGCCGAGCGGGAACCTTGTTCAGGGGCAATCGGAGTTGCCGATCGACCCACGGCTCGCGGCCGAGGCGGCAGCGGTGATCGCCGCCAGCGAGAACCATTACGGCGGAAGTGAAGGTGACGCGAATCTCCGCAAGGCGGTCGCCGCGAAGATCGCGAAGTACAACGGCATTGATATCGACACCGACGCGAGGCCGTTTGAACTGATGATATCGAACGGCGGTACGGGAGCGTTGATCGGGATCGCGCAGTCATATCTTCGCGGAAAGTCGGCACTTGTTTTCGAGCCTTATTATCCCTATCACAAGCGGATCATCGATGAATTTGGCGGTCGGACTGAGCGGTTTGAACTGGACGAGAATCTAAAGTTTGAAAAGGACGCATTGCTTCGGCGGTGCAAAGAGCTTCGCGACCGGAGCGAGTTTCCGCTGCGGATGATCATCGTTTGCTCGCCCGCAAACCCGAGCGGAAAAGTGATGTCGCAGACGGAGCTTGAGGCCATTGCGGATGTCGCCAAAGAGCTTGATCTGCTCGTCGTTTCGGATGAGGTTTATGAGCACTATGTGCTCGGCGAAAACCCGCATACGCCGATCGCGTCGCTGCCCGATATGCATGAGCGGACGATTACGGTAAATTCGTTCTCAAAGTCATGGAACATTTCGGGCTGGCGGCTTGGCTATGCCTTTGGCAAGGGCGAACTGATCGCACCGATCAACAACGCGGCGAATGTGATCTACGTTTGCCCGGCGACGCCGCTTCAGGCGGCTCTTTCCCGCGTTCTTATGGCGGACAGCGACTATTACACCCGCCTTCGCGACAAGTTTGACGCAAAGCGGGTGAAGTTCTCGGCGGGACTCAAGGGCCTCGGGTTCAAGATCTATGACTCGGGCTCGGCGTTCTATATTTGGGCACGAATACCCGATCGGTTTGACGATGCGATCGCCTTTAACGAAATGCTGATGCGCGATGCCGGGGTCGGGATGACGCCCGGTTCCGCCTTTGCCGATGGCGACACATGGGACGCCCACGTCCGCATCTGCATCGCCCGCGAGGACAAGATCCTCGATGGGGCGATGGAAAAGCTCCGCTCGGTATTGAATGATTAGTCTGAAATGTATCGACGTTCTAAATTTCTTGAGATCTTGATCGCGATCCGCGAGGAGATGGCTCGCGAGGCGGATTATGATACGGACCTCTTTGCCGAGACGGTCCGTTCTGGACGCCGCGGCGAGGGCGGGAAGCGCTATTCGCTGGCGGAGGCGGAGTCGCCCGCGGGCGGACGCGAGCGGGGCAAGTCCAAGAGCCGTGGTTGAGATCGCCGTAAGCTTGATAGTTACCTTCCAAAGAATCCGAGTATAATAGCCCGAGACGTTCGCTCTTACCCTTTAATTGATGTTCAGATACTTGCTCGCATGCCTGATGATCGCGGCCGCTATTTTGGCCGCCGGCGTCTATTTTTTTCGCGAGTATTGGGAACATCGGTTCGACCCGCTGATCGAACAGCAGGCCCGCATTTACCGCATCGATGAAAAGCTCGTTTGGAGCCTGATCTACGAAGAGACGTATTTTCGCTCAGGTGCAAAAGGCGATGCCGAGGAGGTCGGGCTGATGCAGGTGACGCCGCTCGTTGCCCGGGAATGGGCGAAGGAAACGGGACTCACTGAGCTCCAACGGCAGGCGGCCGAGGATGTCGAGGGGCTGCTCAGCGATCCTAAACGCAATCTTCAGGTCGGTTGTTGGTATTACGAAAAGCTCCGCGAGCGGTACCGCGGCCGGCCGGCTGAGACGGCGATGACACTCGCCGCCTACAACGCCGGGCCAAGCCGCGTTGAGGAATGGACGCGCGAGGTCGACGCGGCGTCGATCACAGAAACGCAGTTCATCGAAAGGATCGGCATCGCATCGACCAGGGCATATGTCTCGTCGATCCTCGAACGCTATCGGGCAAGCACGCCCAACCGTCCGAAATGAGAATCCTTACAGCAGATCACGTATTGCCGATAACTGGCGAGCCGATCGCGAACGGAGCAGTTGCGATAGCGGGCACGGACATTGTCGCGGTCGGGCAGGCTGATGAAATTCGCGAACGAATTAAAGATGCCGAGGTCACCGAGTTCGGCAAGGCCGCGATCTTACCGGGCTTCGCTAATTGCCATTCGCATCTTGAGATCACGGCGATGCGTGGAGCACTCGACTCGGTCGAACATGACTTTCGGGCGTGGCTGTTGAAACTCAACGAAATGCGGGCGGCGATGTCCGATGATGAGATCGAGGCGGCGGCTTATCTCGGTGCCGTTGAAGGGCGAGAGGCGGGCGTGACCTGTTTCGGCGATATTGGCCGGAGCGGCCACGCGGGTTTGCGGGCAATGAAGCGAGCGGGGCTTCGCGGTATTTTGTTTCAGGAGACGGAGTTCTCGCCTGATAATCGGACGGCCGAGGAAGACTTCAAGAAGCTGATCTCGAAGTTCGAAATCCTTCAAGGCGAGGCGACCGAGCTTGTCTCCATCGGGCTTTCGCCGCACGCACCTTACACGGTCGGGTCGATGCTGTTTGAGATGATCGCTCAGTTCTCGATCATCAACCGCGTTCCGATCACCATTCATGCCGCCGAGTCGGCAAATGAAACGGAGCTGATGACCCGCGGTACGGGGTTTTTTACGGAAGTTTACGAGAGGTTCGGCGTCGAATGGGCGAGCCCGCATTGCACGACGATCGAGTATCTCGAGCGGCTCGGGGTTCTCTCGGCCAGGCCGTTGCTTGCTCATTGCGTTGAGGTCACCGAACGAGACATCGAGCGGATCGCCGCGAATGGGGCTCGAATCGCCCATTGCCCGAAATCGAATGCGAAGTTTGGCCACGGCTTTGCGCCGCTTGAGCAATTTCTTGATGCTGGAATAGCGGTCGGGCTCGGGAGCGATTCGGTGGCAAGCAACAACCTTTGCGACCTTTTGGAAGAATCGAGATTTGCCACCCTCGCGGCGAGAACCAGGCCCGAGAGCCAAAGGTTCATCGGCCCGCGAGAGATGCTTCGCGTTGCAACACTTGGCGGTGCCGAGGCCCTGGGGTTAGACGACAAGATCGGCAGCCTCGAGGCGGGAAAGAAGGCAGATCTCGCCATCATCTCGCTTGAGGCCGCTGCGCAAAATCCGATAGGCGACGTCGAAGCCGCTCTTGTATTCTCAACCAACGGCCGCGATACACTCGCGACCTATGTCAACGGCGAGCCTATTTATTCGCGACGGCCGTGACCTCGCGGACAAGGTCGTCTGCCGACCAGCGATTGCTAGGCAGCATCTTTGCTACCTTTCCTTCGCGGTCGATGATGGCCGTCACCAGCGAGTGGTTGAACTGAGCTTTGTCCTGCTCGTCTATTTCGTATTTCAGTCCGAAGAAATCAGCCACCTTGCGAACCTCAGCGTCGGGCCCGACAGCCAATTGCCAGACGGTGAAGTCCGGCTTTTCAGGGTTGCCCATATATCCGATGCCGTAGTCGCGAAGCTTCGCCGGCGTGTCGCGCTCGGGGTCGAAAGAAATGCTCAAGAGCCGGATCTTGTCCTTGTTTTCGGCGTCTTCGTTCAGCCTCAATGCCGCATCGCTAAAGTTTCGTGACATCTTGATGCAAAACTCCGGCAGCGGGCACTCGCGGTAAATGAACGTTACGGCCAGGACCTTTCCCCGATAGTCGCGAAGGCTGAAGCGCTTACCGTCCTGATTTGTGAGCGAGGCGTTCGGCACCTCTTTGCCGATCTGTTCCGGCTCTTTTACCTCGGGCTGGGCGATGTCCGGGTTCGGTGCGGCACTGATGCTGATCTTCTCAAGCCAATAAGGCTCTTTCGCGGTGCTGTCAACGACCAATTCGGCGTAGACGATGGCGCCGGGGACGAGGTCTTCCCAGACCCAATCTTCCATTATCGGAAAATCCATCGTCATCTTTTCCATAAAACCGGGGATGTCTTCGTGTTCGATGCGGGCCCGCTTGGCCGCCTTATCGACCGAGATCACCTTGCCGGTCAGCGGGTATCGTTTTGCAGTTTCGGACGCTTTTTGAGGCTCTTCGGCCCCGCAGCCGAATGCGAAAAGCGTAGCGAGGATAAGAAAAATTACCTTGTACATATATTGCGAATGACCAAATTCAATTCTCTGATTTAGAGGCCGCGGAATCAAGCCCGTTGTGCCTGATCAGTTGCCCAGCGGGCGGAGTTGCTCATCATAGAGAAGCTGATACATCCGATAGTTTGCCATCACCTTTTGGACGTAGTCCTTGGTCTCGGCGAAGGCGATCTCGGAAACGTATCTATCGGGCGACTGGGCCTTTGAGCGGGTCAGCCACCGCTGCATGTTGTCCTCGCCGCCGTTGTAGCTGGCCGCGACGGCCTCGGGCTGGTTGGGGAACATCCGAAAAAGTCCGGATATGTACTGTGCCCCGAAAAGTATTGCCGTATTCGCGTCAAAGAGATGCTCATCGGAGAAATTGGGCAGGCTTAGTTCGTTGGCGATCTGTCGCCACGTCGAGGGGATAAACTGCATCAGTCCGCGGGCCGCCGCTGAGGATTTTACGTCCGGACGGAACCGCGATTCTTGTCTCATGATCGAGAGCAGCAGACGCGGGTCGATGCTGCGTTCACTCGCCGCTTCGATGAGCTTGCGGCGAAAAGGAGCGGGATAAACGAACCGAGCCTGGCTGCCAGCAAGCAGATCAGGGAAATAATCATCGGGAACCGACTTCCAAAGCGGCTCGGCCGCCCGAACGGCGATGTAAGCAGGATCGCTCATGGAATAAAGCTCAACCGTTGAGGGTTTCTCTTCGCGTTGGTCTGACTGATATTCAGTCAGCAGAAAAGCAGCTTCGTCGTAGATACCAAATTCGTAAAGGCGCTTTGCTGCGGCGAGCAGTTCGGAGTCCTCGCTCTCGGCGAAGGCACTGGCGGGGTCGAACGGCTCTGGCGAAGGAAGCCGCGAATAGCCCGGCGTTTGCGCATAGACCTCGCGAAGGCGGGCGAGAAAGGTCCCGCGTTCCCCTTCGTTTCCGACGATCCGAAGTAGAGACTGAAGAGCCTTCCGCTGCCGCTCGCTGTCGCTGGCCGTTGCCTCACTGCGGAGCTGGGACGCCGCGACCGAGATCGCTTCAGCCGCAAGGGTCGATTCGCCCAACTCCCGAAGCCTTTCCGTCGCACGCCAGCCGTAGTAAGAATTGCGACCCTCTGGAACGGCCAGAAAAGCATCGATCGCCTCCGGAAATCGGCCCATTTGCTCGAGCACGAAACCGCGACGAAATTGCACTTCATCGCGTATCGCTCCGCCGGGCACTCGCGAGCCGCCTAGGTCCTTGAGCGGGGAAAGGCGTTCGAGAGCATCAAGTGCTTTTGGCCAATCCGCAAGAGCTATGTGGATCCTTGCTTCGGCAAAGACCGCCTGAGCTTCTGCCGTCTTTCCGCGAAATTTCTCCGCGGCCGCAGCGGCCTTTCTCAGAGCTTCGACCTCGGTGCGCAGGTCGCGTGAGACGTCGATCGGATTCAAGTATGCCCGGTCGAGCCGATCATCGCCGGGATATGAGTCCACATAGCGCGAGTAGCGGGCGGCCGATTCGCGTGCCTTTCCGACCCGGGCGTAGGCGGAGCCGAGCTGTAGCAACGCATCCTTTGCTATCGGCTCCTCCGAATATTGCTCGGCGACGCGCTCGAACCAAACTATCGCATCCGAAAAGTTTCGCTCTTGTGCGTATCCGCGGCCCATCAAGTACGCAGCTTCGGAGGCATTCTCAAATTCAGAATGGCCATTGATGATCGCGAGAAAATGCCCGCGAGCGGCGGTGAAGTCGCGATTGAATTGATAAATGCGGCCGCGGGTGATGTGCTCTTCCGGCGTGAGCTTCGGAACGGCAGCGTCGCCACCGTCTTCCGTATCGGCCATGCGAACGGCCGCAAGTGAAACATCGTCCGGTGCCGATGAACTGCCCGAGCGGATCAGATCATCGACGATCTGCCGCGAACGAACGCCCTCGCCAAGTCCCGCATATGCACGGGCGAGCATCAGCTGGTCGGCCCGCGAGGTGTCCATCTTTGCATCTGCCGTTGCCAGCCGAGGCGATTCGATCCGGCGGATGGCTGACCGAAAATCGCCGGACTCGAACAGATTCTCTGTGACCCTGCGGTTGGCGGCATCGCGGGCGAAGCTCTCGGGATAATAAAGAGCAATCTCCTGAAGCAGCAACCGCTCTTGAAGCAGTCCGCCGGAGACGCGGGCGATGCCGGCGAGATGAAAGAGCGAAAGCGGGGCGAGGACCGACGGGCGTGCGGTATTTTTCAGGAAATAACCAGCGGCCGTGGCTTCGCGACCGGATTCGAGAGCGAGCTTTGCCGCGAGGTAATCAAGATCTTGATCGGCGAAGGATTCGGGGTTAGACGTTTCGGCGAGCCGCAGTTCAGCCAGTGTTGCTGGGATATCATCGCGGAGAAAAGCGCGTGTAAAGGCGTTCACGGCCACGACGGGCTCGGCCGGTTGGGCCTGCGACATCTGCACCGCGAAGCTAAAAATGATTACTGCCGAGGCAAAGACACGCACACCGAAACCTTACCGTTTCGGCAAAAAAAAGAGAAGTTCCGAAGAACTTCTCAAATTCGCAAATGCGACATTCGGGGGAAAATTCGGTCAAGGCACTGCGACAATACTCCGTCTTGCCTTATGACCGCTGGTGGGCAAATCGCCATCGCTTCCAAATTGAAGCGTAGAAAGCTCGCCGGTCGTGGACCGGAATATGTACCACATTCCGCGGTCAAAAACCGCGAGGTCGATCTCGCCGTCGCCGTCGTAATCGGCAGGTGCCGGCGTTCCGGCCGCGGGGCCAAAGATAGTCGATTCAACGTTTCCGCTCGCGAGGTCAAGCATGTGCCATTCGCCCTCACGGAAGATCGCGATCTCTGCACGGCCATCGCCGTTGTAATCTGCCGGAACAAGCTGGTCATCGCCTGAGGTGCCGAAGGTGGCGATTTTCGGTTCGCCAGTTGAACTCAAATAGATGAACCATTGATTTCCGAGCGGACGAAAGACCGCAAAGTCCGTCCGGCCATCTCCGTCGTAATCGGCTTCGACCGGCACGTCGCCAAACTGTCCCCACGGGAAGTAAACTGCTTTCCGGTGGTCATAACCGCTTGTTGAGGTGAGCACATACCAGATGCCTGTATCCATGCGAAAGACCGCGATATCAGCCCGTCGATCGCCGTCAAAATCTGCCGGTACTGGAACGTCAGCCAGGCCGCCGGTCGGGTGCTGTGTCGTCATTCCCCATGTGAAATGATCCACATTTCCGTCGGTACTTCTGAGGATGTACCAAACGCCGGTCGAGGGACGCCAGACGGCGGTGTCTTTAATGCCGTCGCCGTCAAAGTCGGCAGAGACAGGCACGTCGCCTTCCATTCCCCATTTGACGGCAGAAAATGAGCCGCTTTCGTCGGCACTCTGCTTGAACCAGGTCGAACCCGAGGGACGGAAAACCGCCGGATCTTCGGGCAATGAGCCAAAAATGGCGGTTGAAAAAGCGAAGACGGCGAGAAGTATCGCTGCTGTTGTGGAAGAGGTTTTCTTTATTGCGATGTTCATTCGATCCCTTTTGGTGACCGACCGAAAAATGTCCCGTATAAAGCTTTTGACGTTGTTCGGCGGTGTTTTTGCGAAAAATTGACTAAACTTGCCGAAAAAAAAGACCCAATTCGCTGATATTCCTAAAAACCGCGACATTTTTCGCGAAGACGTGCGACCGAACCGAACTGACTTTCTACTACTAATACGGTAGAATCCAGTGAATTTATGACAGTCAGACTGCTTAGCGGAAAGCCCATCGCCGATGAGATCAAAGCCGAAGTCTCGGCCGAGGTCGCAAAACTCGAATTTCGACCGGGGCTTGCGGTGGTCCGCGTCGGCGAAGATCCCGCGTCTTCGGTTTACGTTGGCAGCAAGGTTAAGACGACCGAGGAACTCGGGATGCACTCCGAGCATATCCACTTGCCGGCGGAGACGAGCGGCGAGGAGATACTCGCGGTCGTGAAACGTCTGAACGAAGCTGACGAGATCGACGGCATTCTTGTTCAACTTCCGCTTCCGGGTCACGTTAATGAGCGAGAAATTCTTGAGGCGATCGATCCGGCAAAGGACGTCGATGGCTTTCATCCGATGAATGTCGGGCGGCTCTCGCAGGGGCAGGACGCTCTCGTGCCGTGTACTCCGGCGGGTGTGATCGAGATATTGAAGCGTTCGGGAATTGAGATCGCGGGCAAAAATGCTGTTGTGCTAGGGCGGAGCAATATAGTCGGCAAGCCGATGGCGATGCTCCTGCTGCAAGAGAACGCAACCGTGACGATTTGCCATTCGCGGACGCGGGACCTTGCTAGTGTGACATCGCAGGCTGAGATCCTTGTTGCAGCGATCGGTCGTGCGGGATTTGTCCGCGGCGAGCATATCGCCGAAGGTGCTACGGTCATCGACGTCGGCATCAACAATGTTTCGGACACTTCACAGGCCGCGGAGCTTTTTTCTGAAGACGAAATGCCGAAGCGGCTTGCGGCGATCGAAAAGCGAGGCTTTACTCTGGTCGGCGACGTAAACCCGAAAGAGGCGATGGAGCGTGCCGGAGCGTTCACACCTGTTCCCGGCGGCGTTGGGCTCCTGACCGTGGCGATGTTGATGAAGAATACGCTTAAGGCAGCGAAGCTCAGACGCGGCATCTAAATTTAAATTATGACCTTTGAAGAATACCAATCGGCCGCAAGCAAAACGGCCCTCTACCCGCGGCGGCTCGAGAACCTTGAATACCCGACGCTCGGGCTTGCCGGAGAGGCGGGGGAGGTTGCTAACGTCGTGAAAAAGATCCAACGCGACCACGGCGGCGTGCTCAATGACGATACTCGAGCAAAGCTCAAGGACGAACTCGGCGACGTGCTTTGGTACATCTCGGCTTGCGCCGATGAGCTGGGCCTGACGCTGAGCGAGGTTGCCGCTTACAACGTCGATAAACTCGCCAAACGGCACGGGAAGTGAGCGATGCTCAAGGTTGGCCTAACAGGTTCGATCGCGGTCGGTAAGAGCTTTGTCCTCGGCGTATTTCGTGAACTTGGCTGCCATGTGCTTGACGCGGACCTCACCGCCCGCGAGGTCGTCGAACCGGGGACGCCGGGGCTTGAGCAGATCGTCGAGGCATTCGGCGAAGACGTGTTGCTCGCTGATGGCGGGCTTGACCGGAAGAAGCTCGGCTCGGTCGTTTTTGCCGACGAAGCGAAGCGCGAGCTTCTGAATTCGATAGTTCACCCGCTGGTCTTTGCGGCCCAGGATAAATGGTTACGCGAGGCCGAAGCAACGGATCCGAAGGCCATCGCGATCATTGACGCCGCTTTGATGATAGAATCCGGTGGTTATAATCGATTTGATAAGCTGGTAGTCGTTTGGTGCGAGCCCGAGATTCAGCTTGGGCGCCTGATGAAGCGCGATGGCCTTTCGAACGAAGAAGCCGAAGCAAGGATCAGGGCGCAGATGCCGCAGGAAGAGAAAAAGCGGTTTGCCGATCATCTTATAGATACGTCCGCCGGATTTGATGCCACCCGAAAACAGGTCGAAAAAGTGTACGCCGAACTTAAGAGGGCTTAGCCTTCTAAGTGCGGTGTGCGCTCTCGCCTTGCTTGCCGGATGTTCGGAACTCGGAACCGGAAACGCCAACTCATACTTTGCCGATACACCGCCGCCGCCCGCGGGCCATCTCCGCTGGAGCAACGGACGTTCACCGAAGACCGTCGACCCGGCACGCGCCGCCGCAGCACCTGAGGCTGACATCGCAAGGGCCATCTTCGAGGGCCTGACCGACATCGACCCGGCAACGCTTGAGGCTATTCCGGCCGCGGCTGAGACATGGGAAGCGAATGCGGATTCGACCGTTTGGACATTCCGGCTTCGCGAGGGGCTGAAATGGTCGAATGGCGCCGAGGTTACAGCGGAGGACTTTGTCCGCTCGTGGAAGCGGGCAGCTGACCTCGTGCCGCGAGTGCCGCACCGGCCATTGCTCGAGACGATAGCGGGAGTCGAAAAAGCTCGCGGTGTTGCTAACGTGCCGAGCCCGTCGGTGAATGGCCCTTCACGTGCGTTGAGTTCGCTTTCGCTGCAGCCGAGGCTGAATGCCGCAGGATCGCCGCTCTCGCAGACCCCAGAAACACTCGCCGAAGCGTCAGCCGCAGATACGAACGGCGCGACGGGTTTCGGCGCAGTGGCAAGTGACGCACGGACGCTGATCGTTACATTGAACCGGCCGGACCCGGAATTTCCAAAGCTGGTCGCACATACGATCTTTCGGCCGGTCCCATCGGGCGGCGAAGGGCTTGCCTCGGATTCGATAACTGCCGCAACAATAACCAATGGGCCATTTGTGATCAGCGAGGTCTCGCCGGCCGCCGTTCGGCTGATACGATCCGAAACCTATTGGGAGCGCGAACGCGTTGAGCTTGAACGGGTCGATCTAATTGCGGCCGAGTCGATCGAATCGGCGCTCGATTCATATAGGGCCGGGCGGATCGATGTCATAACGAACGCCGAGTTCCCGCCGGTGCTTTTGAAGCTTCTTATTCCCTACGATGACCTTCGCCGGACGCAGTTTGCTGCCCTGAATTTTTACGAGGTCAATACGTCGCGATTATCGCTCAATGACCGCCGCGTTCGCGAGGCCCTTGCGATTGCTATCGAGCGGGAGCGGCTTGCGGAGGGCGAACTTGAGGGCACGACGACGCCTGCCTTTTCACTTTTCCCGTTTGGCTCTTCGGCGGCCTCGAACCTGCTGCAAGATAAGACCCGTGCCCGCGAGCGTCTCCGCGACGCCGGATACGAGAATGGGCAGGGCTTTCCGCCGGTGCGGCTGGTTGTAAACCGAAACGACACGCAGCAGCGCATTGCCCGAAGCATCGCGGCGATGTGGAAAGAGAATCTCAACATCGAGACCGAAGTTGTCGTCATGGAAGCGGCTGAGGTCGAGCAGGCTCGGGCCGCCGGGAACTTCGACATTATTCGCCGGGGACTCGTGCTCCAAACGCCGGACACTAGCTACAACCTCGCAGCCATTTTCGGATCGCGTTTCCGCTCGGCTCTTGAGGTTGAGCCCTCACCGACGCCGTCGAATGTGAATACGGCAGCGACTACCAATGCGCAGGCAACGCCAACGCCATCGGCGGCCGTCATAGCCACCGAAGAGGATGCGCTTTACGAACTGACGGCGATACCGCTCTATTTTCCGACCTCGTATTCTCTTGTTCGGCCATATGTGAACGGCTTTGTGCCGAACAGCTTCGACATCCAGTTGTTGCAGCGGGTTTCGATCGATGCCGATTATCCCGTTGCCCGAAACCGATAAAAACGAATTGCCCGTAAGTGTCCTGTCGTGATAACTTAAGGGCAGTTTTCTCGCTCTCCTCTTTGAACAAATTTAAGCCTTGATCTTCCTGCAAGGTGACCTAAGCGGTGAATTGATATGTTTTTGATCCGATCAGGTAAGTTGCACCCGGCATTTGCTCTTGTTGTTTTGTCGTCGTTGCTTGCGGGCTGCGGCGGAGTTGCGTCCGAAGGATTCTACGGAAAGACGGCCGCACCGCCCGACAACGTTCTGAGATATATAACGGGTTCCGAGCCGGAATCGCTTGACCCCGCCGTCCCGACCGGCCAGCCGGAGGCCCGGCTTTTGATGTCTCTCTACGACGGGCTGATCGAGTACGACCCGCGGACCATGCAGCCGATCCCGGGGATCGCAGAGAGCTGGGAGGTCGGCCAGGGGAACACGGAATACATCTTCAAGCTCCGCAAAAATGCGAAGTTCTCGAATGGCGAACCGATCACGGCTCACGATTTTGCTTATTCGTTCCGCCGGGCACTTGACCCGGAACTTGCCGCAAAAAACGCTTACCTTGCTCACTACATCAAGTATGCCGAAGAGTACAACTCGATGCGGTCGTTCGTTAAGGACAAGAACGGGCGATTCCTACTTGAATCTGACCTGACCGGAGAAACGCCGGCAGTTGAAACCAATGCACAACCTGCCGATGACGCTGACGTTAGCGAATACCGAAAATTCATCGACGGCCCCAAGAGGCTGAGCGTTCCAAGCGACGAGAAATCACGCATCGCCGCACTCGAAAAGGATCCGAAGCTCAAGGCCTTGATCGAGGGAGCCGAGCTCGTACCGGTAAAGGCCGAGGACCTTGGCGTTGAAGCGATCGACGACTACACGTTTCGCATAAAATTGATCCAGCCGGCTCCATTCCTACTAGGTCTATTGCCGCACCAGTTTTTCCGGGTCGTCCATCGCGGGACGATCGAAAAGCACGGCAAGAATTGGACAAAGCCGGAAAATATTGTCACGAGCGGACCATTCAGGCTAAAGGTTCACGACCCATACGACAAGGTCGTGGTCGAAAAGGACCCACAATATTGGGATGCAGATATGGTCAAGCTAAATGGTATCGAGTTTTATCCGCTCGACGAGCAGACGACGATGCTCAATCTCTATATGACCGGAGAGGTCGATGCGATCTATAACCACACGATACCAGCCGCGTGGGTCGATTCGATCAAGAAGTTCGACGATGAGTATATGAATCATCCTGAGGTCGCGATCGAGTACTACACCGTCAATGTAACCAAGCCGCCAATGAATGATGTTCGGGTGCGAAAGGCCCTTGCCCTGGCAGTCGATCGCGATGCGATGGCGGCGTTCCGAAAGACGACGCAGCCGCTGATCGACTTTACGCCGGAAGGGCTGTTCCCGGAATATGAGGCAATAAGAAGCGAGGTATATGCCCGCGAGCTTAAGAAGATCGGAAGCAGCCTTGAAGAATGGAAGGCACGAAAGTTTGACCCGGAAATGGCACGAAAGCTTTTGGGCGAAGCGGGATTCCCGGTAACCAAGGATGGTAACGGATGGTCGTGTCCGAACTTTCCGGTCGATCAGGTCGAGGTTCTTTACAACACCAGTGACAGTAACAAGTCGATTGCGGAATTCATCCAGGCGCAATTCAAACAAAACCTCGGCATTACGCTTCAATTGAAGAACCAGGAATGGAAGACGTTTCTAAACACTCGAAAGCAGCTTGAATATAATGGGCTCGGGCGTGCGGGATGGATCGGCGACTATATGGACCCGATGTCGTTCCTCAAGCTCTTTTACGGCCCCAACAACGACAGCTCGACAGGCTGGCACAAACCTGCCTATGACAAGCTTATCGATGATGCGAACCGCGAGCCGGATCCGAAGAAGCGATTCGAGAAGATGGCTGAGGCCGAATTCATGGTGATGCAGGAACAGCCCGTCCTGCCCTGGCAGACCCAGAAAACGAATTTCCTGCGGAAGCCTTACGTTAAAGGGCTATATCCGAATCCAGGAACGCTTCACGCGTGGAAGTTCGTTTACATCGAGCAGGACCCGGCGAAATGGGACCGGGACGTTGATAAGATCTTCGACGTTAAGGACGAATGGGTAGCAGGACACATTAACAGGCTGATCGCGACGCAGCCTTCACTGGTCGAGCGTGAGCAGGGCTACAAAACAGCTCGGAAATTTGGGTACTAAAATATGATCGGATTCATTCTCCGAAGGCTTCTTATCATCATCCCGATGGCGTTGCTCGTCGTTTCCGTGACGTGGGGATTGATCCGGCTGGCCCCGGGCAATTTCTACTCGGACGAACGGTCACTTCCGCCGGCGATCGAGGAGAACATCAAGCGGAAATACGGCCTCGATAAGCCCGTCTATCAGCAATATTTGATAATGATGGGCAACGTCGTCCGCGGCGATTTTGGCGATTCGCTCAAGTATCAGGGGCAATCGGTCAACGAGATCATATTCCGCCATCTGCCCTACTCGGCAACTATCGGCGTCCTCGCCTACCTTCTCGCTCTCTTCATCGGGCTCGCGGCGGGAATTATCGCGGCGCTAAGGCAAAATTCGGCATTCGATTATGGATCGATGGCGACGGCAATGCTTGGGCTCTCGGTGCCGAATTTCGTGCTTGGGCCTATTCTTGTGATCGTCTTTGCTTTGTGGCTTTTTTGGCTGCCGCCGGCACGCTGGGGCGGTATCGCGAACCTTGTACTTCCTGTTATCACGCTCGCGGCGATCTATGCGGCTTACATAGCCCGGCTGACACGTGCGGGAATGCTCGAGGTGATGCGGTCCGATTACATACGGACGGCGAGGGCAAAGGGGCTCGATGAAAAGACCGTTTTGCTCAAGCACGGACTTCGCGGTGGCATCGTCCCGGTGGTCTCATTCACCGGCCCGGCACTTGCCCATTTGCTCGCGGGAACGGTCGTCGTCGAACGCGTCTTCGCGATACCTGGGCTCGGAAACATCTTTATTCAATCTGTGCTCAACCGAGATGAACCGCTGACGCTCGGTATCGTCGCATTTTTGTCGATATTGATAATGATCTTTAACCTCGCAGTCGATATCTCTTACGGATTTCTCGATCCTCGGATCAGGTACGAATAGGCTCTTCTATGATCAAGGAACTTAGCTGTCCAAAATGTTCGGCACCGCTCAGCGTCGGTTCTACGTCGCAGCGGCTTGTGGTTTGTACCTTCTGCGGGGCGACGTCAATGGTTGATCTTTCCAGCGGCGAACCAAAGCTGCGCTTGGACGAATCCGGCGTGCTCGAGCGATCGTCGGGCGAACTGGTTGCCGGTGCCTCGCTCTGGAAAGATGCGTGGAAGCGGCTTTTGAAAAACAAGCTCGCCGTATTTGGCATGATCGTCCTCGGGTTGATGGTGACGGCCGTTATCATCGGCCCGCCGATCATCCAGCTGACGACCGGCTTCACGCCCGATTACATCCCTTCGGACATCGATGGCGGTGCACGAGTGCAGAGCTTTCCGCCCTCGATTCAGCACCCGATGGGCACCGACGATAAGGGCCGCGACCTTCTCGCCCGTGTGCTTCAGGGCGGCCGGATCTCGCTGATGGTCGGCATCATCTCGACCCTCGTTTCGCTTCTCGTCGGGGTCTCGTGGGGAGCGGTCGCAGGCTACGTCGGCGGCCGGGTCGATAACCTGATGATGCGTTTTGTTGATATCATTTACGCAATTCCATATATCCTCATCGTCATCGTGCTTCTTTCGGTGTTTGGCGGGCCGAACACGCCGGACTTCATTGATGCGATGTCATCGTTTTTCGGCGGCGCCGGAAATCAAGGCCTAAGTCAGATCTTCCTCCTCTTTCTAGCCCTCGGGCTCGTTTCATGGCTGACAATGGCGCGGGTCGTCCGCGGGCAGATACTCTCGCTTAAGAATCAGGAATTCGTGCTCGCCGCTAAGGCGACGGGCGTTTCGACCCCGGCGATCATTTTCAGGCATCTGGTGCCGAATGCACTCGGGCCGGTGATCGTCTATGCAACGCTGACGGTTCCGAGCGTGATGCTGACCGAGGCGTTCCTTTCATTCCTCGGGCTCGGCGTGCAGGCCCCATACGCGAGCTGGGGAAGCCTTGCGGCCGATGGCATCAAGAACATCCAGATATTCCCGTGGCAGATGATCTTCCCGGGCGTGACAATGGCGCTGACGCTCTTTTCGCTTAACTTCCTCGGCGATGGGCTGCGAGATGCACTCGACCCGCAGACGCGGAAGTTTTAGGGTATTTCGCCACCGAGGGCACCGAGAAAGCATTGACCACTTCTCAAACGCTCGGTGTGCTCTGTGGCAATAGTAATTGAATGACGAACAACGGTACAATTCTCTCCGTCAATGACCTTCGCACTTATTTTCAAACCGAAGATGGTGTGGTGAAGGCGGTTGACGGTATTACATTTGAGCTCAAGAAGGGCGAGACGCTTGGGATAGTCGGCGAATCGGGCTCGGGCAAATCCGTGACGAACCTTTCGGTGATGCGGCTGATCCCGGAACCGCCCGGAAAGATCGTCGGCGGCGACATAATCTTTGACGGCATCGACGTCCGCTCGCTCTCGATAGATGAGGTTCGCAAGATCCGCGGCAAGCGGATGGCGATGATCTTTCAGGACCCGATGACGTCGCTCAACCCGTTCCTTAAGGTCTCGACGCAGTTGACCGAGGTGACGCGGCTGCACCTCGGGCATACAAAAGAGCAGGCCTACGAACACGGCGTAAAGATGATGGAGATGGTCGGGATTCCCGACCCGCGTTCACGGATGGACGGCTACCCGCATGAACTTTCGGGCGGCATGCGGCAGCGGGTGATGATCGCGATGGCACTCGCTTGCGACCCCGAATTGCTTATCGCCGATGAGCCGACGACGGCTCTCGACGTAACCATTCAGGCGCAGATACTTGAGCTGATCAAGGACCTCAAGGCGCGGATGGGTACGAGCGTAATTTTGATCACGCACGACCTCGGCGTCGTCGCCGGGATGACGGACAAGATCATCGTGATGTATGCCGGCAAGGTGTTTGAACAGGCACCGACCCGCGAGCTTTTTGCAACACCCGCGAATCCGTATACGAAAGGCCTGCTCCGGAGCGTCCCCGACCCTGCCCATGAGCAGGGCAAGGAGCTTTATCAGATACCGGGCTTGCCGCCCGACGTTGCCCACTTGCCGCCGGGATGTCCTTTTGCCGAACGGTGCGACCGTGCGGCCGATATTTGCCGCCGCGAGTTTCCGCCATTCGTGAAGATCAATGAGGATCACCACTCGCTCTGCCATTTCGCCGATCAGGTCTATGCGGAATCTCAGGCGGAAAGGGAATTGGTCTGAAAGCTTGGGGTTAGCCGGATCCGCTTAAATCGTAAATATTGTGACAGAAGAAAACAACAATTTTATTCAGCTCGATGACCTCCGGGTCCACTATAAGCTCGGCGGCGGGCTCTTTAGCGATGCAAAGGTCGTAAAAGCAGTCGATGGCGTTACGTTCGAGATCAAGAAAGGCGAAACGCTCGGGCTGGTCGGCGAATCGGGCTGCGGCAAATCGACACTCGGCAAGGCGATACTCCGGCTGACCGAGCCGACCGGCGGAAAGGTCTTCTATAATGGCAAAAATCTCGCCGACCTTCCGGCGGGCGAGATGCGGGAGCAGCGAAAGCATCTGCAGATGATCTTTCAGGACCCATACGCCTCGCTCAATCCGCGTATGAACGTGGGCCAGATCATCGGCGAACCGATCAAGACCTTCGGACTCGCAGATGGGGCGAAGGTGGACACGCTGGTCGGCGACCTGATGGAAACGGTGGGTCTAAGCCGGCGTTTTATCAAGCGATATCCGCATGAGTTTTCCGGCGGTCAGCGGCAGCGGATCGGCATCGCCCGAGCACTTGCCGTGGCGCCGGAGTTCATTGTCGCCGATGAACCGATCTCTGCTCTCGATGTTTCGATCCAGGCTCAGATAATGAATCTGATGGAGAAGCTCCAGGCGGACAAGGGGCTAACCTATCTTTTCATCTCACACGACCTCAGGGCCGTGCGGCATCTTTCGGATCGCGTTGCCGTTATGTATCTCGGTAAGATCGTCGAGCTGGCTCCGGGCAAAGACATTTATTCCAGCCCGCTGATGCCCTATACGCAAGCGCTGATCTCGGCCGTGCCCGTCCCCGACCCGGAGGTCGAGGCGAAACGGGAACGAATAATTCTGCAGGGCGACGTGCCCTCGCCGATAAACCCGCCCTCGGGCTGCCATTTTCACACCCGCTGCCCGTATGCCATCGCCGAGTGTAAACAGGTCGTACCGCAGCTCGTCGAGATCAAGCCCGCTCACCGTGCGGCATGTATCCGCATCAACAACGAGCATCCTGACATCAAGGCAAACGCCGAGGCCGGACTCGGCGCGATCGGCGTTTAGAAGCAAGCGAAAGTTTCGAAGTTTCAAATGAAAAGGCCGGCCGGAAGGTGATTCCGGCCGGCCTTTTTGTTTCTATTGCTGCTCCGCCTTTACGGGGCGGGGAGTTTTAGGTTGTGGCACTCTTGGCGTTCGCTACGTCGCGAAGTGCTTTGACGCGGTCGTGTGCTGCCTGAACCTTTGTGTGCTGGTTCTGGACCGTCTGACGGATCGTCTCAGGAAGTGGCTGCTCGAGAGCCGAGCGATACTGTCCAAGAGCGACATCTTCGCCGCGTTCGGCTTCGTTTAGGATCGCTGCCTCGTCCTTGCCGGTTACGGCAGACTTAATGTTGATCCAGCCGCGGTGCATTGCTCCGGTCAAAGAGCCTGTATTCTCCGGGTCTCCGCCGAGTCCGCGGACGACTTCCTGAAGTTCGCCGACGAAGCTCGCACGCTCCTGAGAAAACTCATAAAACAGCTTCTTGAGGTCATCGCGGTCAACGCCTTCGGCGGCCTGCTTGAATCCCTCCTGCCCGTCTCGACATGTTTCGATAAGGCCATTGAGATGTGAGATCACATCATCATTGCTAATGGCCCGTGGTTGACCAGCGTCCGTCATCGGCTGTGCCGCAGTATTGTTTCCAAAATTATTCATCATGATTACTTATTCCCTCCATGGGTAATTAAACGTCATTCAAAATTGAATGACCATTTTCTTGCTGTCGCTTATAGTAGTTACAACCAGCGTGCCAGAGCCAATTTCCAGTAAAACCGCCATTTTGTAAGCCAAATAAGAGAAAAAAGTGACTCGATAGGGGACGCTAGTGTATGGATGCTATGCACAACTGCGCCGCATCTCAGGCCGACCGAACTCTCGTTTCCGCGAAAAACTTCATCTGTGCGATAATTGGGGTTTCGTCCGGGGGCGGTAAAGAAATTTAGTGAAACTCGATGCCGATTGAGACTATCTTGCATCGAACCTAGTGCCCATAAACCGTGCCCGGACAATGATTTTCGGGCAAATTGACCGAAATTGCGGCCGAAATTGGCTGAATGAGCGATAAGCGACCCCCAAAGTTTAAGTTCCTAGAGCGCCTTGCCGATGAAAACGGCGTGGCTATTGCCGTTTTGAATAAAAGCGGCGAGGTCACGGCCGCTTCAAACAATAATTCGATCTGCCAAACACTATACGGCTCGGCCGCTTTTGGCCACCGTTGTGCAGCCGACTGCGGAACGGCTTATGCGCGAGCTGAGGCGGCCGGCGAGCCGATAGATTATACCTGCCACGCCGGGCTTCGGTGCCGGGCGATGCGGGTCGATGACCGCGGGCGGCCTTTTGTCGCGATAGTGGGAAGGACGTTCACGTCGGTCGGAAAATATCGCGAGGGGACCGAGCGGGCACTCGGCGGCGATTGGCGAACGCTGCCACCGGCGGAACTCTTCGCAAATGTGCTTATCAGCGGCTCCGATGAGCCGATCGAAAAGGCAGCGGCCGAACTTGAGCGCTTTGTCCCGAAGGTTGAAGCGCCGGTGCTCGAGCTTGAACCAGTCACGGCACCCGTTGCAGAACGTGCGGTGGCAATTCCTGAAGTTCCGGTACCTGTCGAAGCGGTTGAACCGCCGGACGCGAACTCTATTACCAAGCTCATCGAGGAATTCAATCGACGCACGCTCGACACCTCAGAGGTGATGCCGCCGGAGCGAAGGGGCTCGATAACGGCGGAGGCTGCGGCTGTATCCGAGTTCCGTTCGCTGCTCGGGCGGATGATGGAACTCCGCTACAGGGAGGCGGCGATCTCGGTGGTCGAGTTTGTCGGTTCGCGATTCGGCCTGAGCTCTCTCGTCTGGCTTGAGCGGAATGGCGAAGGATACACGAGCGTTGCCGCGACCGGGGAATTCAGGGGCAAGACGATACGCGTCCGGCTCGATCTTCCGCAAGATCAGCTTGCCGAGCGAGCTCTTGCCGGAGAAGCGATCGACCTAAAAGAAAAGCGGACCGACGCGGGCGAACGCGGTCTGCGTGTTTTTCCGGTTTTGGTCGGCAGCGATGTTCGGGCCGCACTTGGAATTCGCATCGCCAGCGGCAAAGAAATGACAGACAAGCTGCCGGCGATCATCGCTCGGCTGGCTCGGGCGGCGGCTCCGCAGATGGAGATCCTCCGGCTTAGGGATGAGGTGATGCGAAGCGAAGCGGTTGCAGCCGGCCTTCGCCGATTTAACGAGGGACTGCGGCACGCGGATTCGAACGATTTCTGGCAGTCGGTGGCCGAGAGTGCCGCGGAGGTGCTAGGAGCCGAGCGGGTCTCGATACTGACGCCGACCAATTTGGGCGGCGAGCTTCGGGCTCGTTCAATGATCGGCACGAGTGTGGACCTTTCTGCTGAAAGGAACGTCGGCGGCCGTATCTCGCGGACGGCCCTTGAATCGGGCAAGCCGATCGTCGCAGGTGATCTCGCCGACCTGGGCATCGCAAGTTCACCCGATTCTTGGAATTACCGCACGGACTCTTTCATCTCGTTTCCGATCGCGATGGGCGAAAAGCAACTGGCTGTGCTCAACGTTGCCGATCGGGCCGATGGCGGAGCTTTTACGGCCGATGATCTTGAGATCTTGCAGGCCCTAGCTCCGCAGTTAGCAGTCGCCATCGACCGGCGGCAACTCGAGGCACGTACAGTTGAGCTTGAGAAGCGGTCGATCACCGATTCGCTGACGGGATTGATGAACCGCGGCTATATCGAAGAAAGGCTGATAGAGGAAATGAGCCGGGCGAACCGCTACCGGACGCAGATGAGCCTTTTGATGATCGACGTCGATAACTTCAAGTCATACAACGACACCTTTGGCCATCCGGCGGGCGATGTGGCCCTTGTGTTGGTCTCAAAGGCGATGAAGGATACTCTGCGGGCGGCGGACGTTGCTGCACGCTATGGCGGCGAGGAATTCGCCATCCTGCTTCCGCAGACAGATGCCGACGAAGCGGCCTCGATAGCCGAGCGGCTTCGGCAGCGTGTAGAGAGAACCGAATTCCCACGACGGCAGGTAACCATTAGCGTTGGATTTGCAGAATTTACGCCCGAATTTACAGAGCCGCGGGATTGGATCACGGCTGCGGACATGGCCCTTTACGATGCGAAAGAACTCGGGAAAAATCGCGTCAGAAACTACGCAGACCTGGGCCGAACGTTCAGAGAGAATGTTCATTAGATGACCGAACACCAAAAGAGCAGAATACTGGCGAGCAGGCGGCCGGCGAGTTTCATCGGCCGCGAAGCTGCGCTTACAGACCTTTCCGAGAAGGCCTGCGGTGAGCGTTTTCGCGGTTCGATCGTGCTGCACAAGCCGCGATCGGGAGCGACGGAACTGCTCCAGCAATTTTTCGACCGACAGTTTCACTCCGCCCAAGGCGCTGCTCCTGTCTATTTTTCGTTTCCTCGCGAGGGTCAACCGATCGATATCGCTCGAAGCTTTTTAAGTGAATACTTGGTTCAGGTCCTTGCCTTCCGGCGGCAGGACGCGGGGCTTGTCAGCCTTCCCCCTCTGGCAGGCGAGATCAGCGCGATCGCGAATGCGGGCGACGCCTCGTTTTTTGCAGCCTCGGTGCGGCTGTTGTCTGCGGAGCCTTTAGGACACGAGAAAGAGACTTTCATCCGGCGATGTTTCAGCATACCGCTTGCGGCGGCCGCGGCGGGCATCGTATCGTTTGTGATGATCGACAACGCTGAAGAGATCGACCGAGAAGTGCGAAATGCGAGCATCGCGAGAGCGTTTGAGGTGCTTGCCCGAGCCGAGAGATTTCCATTCCTCTTTGCCGCGCAGCGAAGGAGCGGCTTTGCGATTCCCGATGTCCCACGCGAGGTCTTGCCGGAGATCACGGATGAAAATTTGAGGACGCTGATCGCAACGGCCGCGGCAGAGCGTGGCGTCTCGATCGGCGAGGCTCCGGCAGATCTTTTGGCTGTGCAGACGAGCGGCGATCTCTCGGCTATTCACGGGATTCTCGATTCAACGCGGTGCGATAGCGTCTCGCTTGAGGACTTTAGTGGCGTCGGGTCGGCATATGTCGATTCCGTGTTCGGCGGTGCGGTTCGCGAGATCTATTCCAAGGTGCTGGAGAGGGTTTTTCCGGGTGCTGGCGTGGAAAGGGAAGCGATCCGTTTGCTGCACGAAGCGGCTCGTGAGAACACGTTCGTGCCGCTCGACGTTTTCCGCTCGCGGCTCGGTATGTCTGACGAAGCGGCCGTCGCCGCAGCAGAGGCTCTTAACACCGTGGAAGTTATCCGTTTCACCGCGGGCCGTATCGAGGCCGCCGCGGACAATAAGACGTTTCGCGATTTCCTCACCATTAGCTATCGGCTTGAAGTGCGGAATGAGACCAGAGCTCTCGTCTATGCCGAGACGCTGGCCGGGTTTCTGACGAATGCACCGAGGGAGATGGCAAGCGTTTATCGGCGGTCGGCGGCGGTTGGCGTCCGCGGGCTGATGGCCGAGTTCGGTGGGCGTGAGGTGCCGGCGGCGTTGTTCGATTACGGCCGGTTCAAGCAGAATTACAAGGGCATTCCGCGGGATGAACTACTGGGCCTGCTTCGGGATGACGAAAAGCTCATCTCGCTCCCGAAGATCGTTTTCTCAGCACAGGCCGAGGCGTTTTATAAGGCAATTGGTACCATCTCAGAATCCGAGCGGGCAGCGGTCGCCGTCGGCTTTCAAGCAGATGAAGGAGGCACGGAGCCCATCGCCTGGATAGCTGCGGAGATCGATTCTAAATTTGAAGCTGAACGAGGCAAGGCCGAGTTCTGGTGCGATCGGCTTGAGGCAGCGGCTATCAATTGCGGTTTCGAGCGGTATCGACTTTGGCTGATTGCTCCCGAAGGATTTAACGACGACGCCCTTACGGTCTTGAACGAGCGAGGCTGTTATGCCTCGAGCCGAATGCAGGCGGATCTGCTTCGCATTGTGCTTGAGGGAAGCGAAGGGGAAACCGACACGCCGGCCGCCGATAGCTACGAGATCGTCATCCCGATCGATGAGGATTCGGAGATCGTCGCGGCACACACACTCGAAGACATTGCTCGCCGGCACGACATACCGGCGGCGCATATTAATCAGATAAAGACGGCGCTGATCGAGGCTTGCATCAATGCCGCCGAACATAGCCTGAGCCCGGACCGGCGGATACATCAGAAGTTTGTCGTAGCTCCAGACCGAATCACTATTACGGTCTCAAACCGCGGACTCCGTTTGGCGGATAAGCCGATGCCCGCACGAGAGCCCGGGGAAGGGCGACGGGGCTGGGGATTGCAGTTGATCAAGGTGCTGATGGATGAGGTCAAGCTGGAAGACGTTGACGACGGAACTCGGCTCACGATGACCAAATATTTCGACCGGCTCGAGGCTTCGGCAGCGGCCGCTTGAACCTTGCTTTTCGTATTTCCCGCGTTCGACAACTTCCCGCTGAATATAGAAAATAACGGTTACTTTGTCCTCACGAACCGATATGAAACTGCGCTGGCGTTTTGGCATCGTTGCCGCTATCTTCCTGGCCCTTTTTTGCCTGTATCCGCAGGCGAAGATGTGGTACGAGCGTGGGGCCGATTGGAACGGCCATTATGCATACAATGATATCGATGAGGTCGCCTATGCGGCTTACGTAAGGGCGTTGATCGACGGGCGGCCGCGGAAGAACGATCCCTATACGGGCCGCGACCATAGCCCCGAAACACCGCAACCCGAATCGCTTTTTTCTATTCAATTTGCCGCGCCTTACACTCTTGCGATCCTGGCACGGATCTTCGGCTTTGGTGCGCCGTGGGCGATGATACTTTCCGGAGCGGTGGCGGGTTTTCTTTCCGCTTTAGCAGTGTTTTGGTTATTGGGAAGAATGACGGGGAACTCTTGGTTTGCGATGGCCGGGGCACTCGCGACCTTTTGTTTCGGGTCGCTTGCGGCGGGCGAGGGAGCAATTCTTGAGGTCCTTTTCGACGGGTTTTCGTATCCGTATTTCCCGGGTTTTAGGCGATACATTCCGGCGATGGCCTTTCCGGCTTTCTTTGCGATGCTTGCGCTGCTTTGGAAAGTTTTCGTCGAGGGAACTGAAAGCGACGAACGCGAGAGCTCGAGATTGGGCAAGCATCGCGGCATGATCCTGACCGGGCTTGCAGTGCTGACGTTCGGGTACACGGTCTTCAGTTATTTCTACGTCTGGACGACTGCCGCGGCGTTTCTTGCTGCGATGGCTGCTGCTTGGTTGATGGAACGGCCCGAGGGTTGGCGGTCGCAGGTTCGGTATGCTCTTGTGCTTGCGGGCGGCTGTGCGGCGGTGCTTGCGCCCTACGCTTATCTGCTTTCGCAGCGGACCCAGACGATGGACCACGTCCAGTTGCTTGTCTATACGCGGCTTCCTGATCTGTTTCGCTTTCCGGAATACATAGCTTTTGGTGTCTTGCTGATCCTGATCGCCGGAATGGCGTTGGGCCGCTTCCGATTGGGCGACCGCGACGTTCTTTTTGTTTTCGCACTCGCTCTTGTCCCATTCATCGTTTTTAACCAGCAGATGGTGACGGGCAGGGCGCTGCAGCCGATCCACTACCAGGTCTTTATCGGCAATTATGTCGCCGTTCTGGCATTGCTAGCGGCGATCGGCCTCTTTATCCGGCGTTCCGCGGGTGGCGAATCCGGGCGGATGAAGGGCGTTTGGGCAGGTGTTGCGGTTGCAGCGATAGCCTGGGGGTTCGTCGAGTGCCATTACACCGTCCGTGTGCTCGATTGGGCAAATGAGCATCGCGACAGAGGCCTCGCGGTCGCGAAAAAGCTCGAGGAGCTTTCAGCAGCCTCGCCGAATAAACACCTCGAAACGGTCCTCGCATTTGACGGCATTCTAGCTGACGACCTGCCGACAGTCGCACCGCAGAATGTGCTCTGGGCACGGCATCAGCATGTTTTTGCCGGGCTCTCGTGGCAGGAAAGCAAGGAGCGATATTACCAGTATTTGAATTACAGTAACGTCGATGCGGATGGGCTGGACGACCTGCTTCGCCGCGATTTTGTCTCGATAATTGCTTTTTTTGGATGGGGCCGGCACACCGATCGGCTCAACTCGGAATATAAGCCGATCACCGAGGGCGAGATCGCCGAAGAGGTCAGGCTCTATCGTGAGTATATCGAGCAGTTCGATGCCGTGCGGGCAGCGGAGCCAAAGCTCTCGTACATCGTGATCGCCGATGACGACGGTAACGATCTTGCAAACGTGACGCGGTGGTACGACCTTACCGAGCTCGAACGCGTTTCCGGATACACGATCTACAAGGCCGAACTGCGGGCCGGGCAATAAAAAAGCCGCCCGAAGATCGAGCGGCCAAAATATGTATTGCTAGACTAGTACTACTTAAATAAAACTATGCGGCAAGAAGGTCATTCGACGTTTCCGCAAAAACGCGCCTGCCATTGAGGGCGTCGTCAATTATTTCTCGAACCGCCGATGCGTCCGGATTAACATCCATTTTCGCACATGCCCGAAGGTGCCTAATGATACCTTCTGAGGCGATATCGACCGTTTCACCTTGCAATTTAGCGAAACGGCGAGCCTGTATATGATCGATCTGCAAGATCCTTTCTTGCAGAGTCATGGGTTTAGCTGCTGCCACTTCCAATTCTCCTTTCCATTGAAATTTTAGAACTTTCATTACTACGAAGCGCCGTGAGCGAAAAACAAAAGCCCCGAGGGAAAACTAGAAATCCCTTTAAGGCTACGGGTTCATTACAACCAAGAAAACAAGTTGAACGGGAAAGGAACCCTTCGTTAATCACCACTGTAAAAGAATATTAACAGAAAGTTACCGATATGTCACTACTTTTTTTTCGGTCAAGGCGACTTTTTTTCATAGAAAAGGCCGCCGAAGCGATCCGGCGGCCTTCTATCTAACTTAAGCAGTTGCTTAGCTTACGGCATCCTTCATCGCTTTGCCGAGACGGAACTTGACGGTGGTCTTCGCCGGGATCTTAATGGTTTCGCCGGTCGCGGGGTTGCGGCCTTCGCGAGCCTTGCGGGTCGCCTTGACGAGTTTGCCAAATCCGGGAACGGTAAATTCGCCGTTAGTCTTGACCTCCGAAGCAGCAAGAGCTGCAAGAGTATCGAAAAAGCCCTTCACGTCAGTCTTTTTGAGGCCTGACGATTCCGCCAAGTTGTTGATGATCTCCGTCTGTGTCATTCGAGCCATAGTTTTTACGTAACCTCCAAGGTGTCAATATTAGAAATTCAGATTTTCTGCAAATTCACGTTGCCAGCGGTCGAACTTCTGATGGCGGGCAAGTACTCAAAAGCCGAGCAACGTAGTGGTCGGGGCGGCAAGATTCGAACTTGCGGCCTCACGGTCCCAAACCGTGCGCACTACCAGGCTGTGCTACGCCCCGTCTCTGATCCGCCGCAAAGCGAGTTCAAGTAGCGGATTTTACAGGCGGAAATTGGTGCGGTCAAGTCAAACCCCGATAAAATCGGGGAAAAATCGCATAAATGCCTCGGTGGCCTTCGCTCGATGGCTGATAGCTGACTTAATTTCATCTTCGAGTTCGCCGAAAGTTTGGCCAAAACCGAACGGCATAAAGATGGGATCGTAACCGAAACCATTCGCACCGCGGGGCGACCGCGTTAGTTTGCCATCGCAGACGCCCTCAGCACTCCAGATGATATTTCCCGACGGATCCGCGAAGGCCATCGCACAGACAAACCGTGCCGAGCGGTCCGGAGCGGCCGCGTCTTCGACCTCGCGAAGCAGGGTCTGGATCTTGGTTTCGTAGCTGGCCGATTCACCCGCGTATCTGGCTGAAAGAACCCCGGGCCGCCCGTCAAGAGCAGCCACCTCAAGACCCGAATCATCAGCGAGAGCATAGCAGCCTGCGGCGGAAGAATAGGCCGCGGCCTTAATTATCGCATTCTCGAGGAACGTCTGTCCGGTCTCTTCTACGTCCGGAAGCGATGGGAAATCTGCGAGAGTTGTCGCAGTAATTCCATTCCGCGAAAGCATCACGGCAATTTCGCGGACCTTTCCGGGGTTTCGGGTTGCGATCATTAACTGGTCGATTTGGGGCATAAAAAATACGGTCACGGACGCCGCCGAAGCATCGCAATCTAACGATTTTCGTTGCAAGCGTACCCTAAGACGATGTATAAAAGAAAAGGGCGAACCTTCCTTCCTGATTTAGCCCGCTCCCAAGCCCTAGGAGATTCTATTGCAGACGACCAAAGAGGAACCGACAACTCCTTTTGCTGAGACCGTATATACGGGCGATGCACTTGTTTCCGCTTACCTGCCCGAACCGCGGCCGGTTGAGGATGCCGTTGTCGAGCTTTGGATATGGGTCCAAGGGCTTTTGAGCTTTCTTTCGAGCTACGACCGCGTGCTCGGCGATTCAGAGAAACCGGTTGCCGTCACACGCGACCGGCGGGGCGAATTTCACATCACAATGGAGGTCTTCGTCCGGCTCTCCGGGCTGCTCGCTGAGATCGCGAACACTGAGCAGAAAGACTTCTATGGCGTCAGGATCGAGCGAAAGGCCTTCGCAGAACTCTCGGCTTTCATTCAAGACCACTCTGTTCTCAACACCGCGCTCTTAAAAGGCGATAGCCTCAGCTACTATGAATGGCGAAGCTGGCGAAAGCTCCTGAGAGAAAAGCTAAACGGGCTCGCCGCGGTCGAATTGCTCGAAGACGCGGCGGCCGAAGCGGGCCTTCAAAAGCTCCCCGAACAACTGCGTTCGCTATCCGCAGACCCTGCCTTTTCGGTCGAGGACCGTTCGACCATCATTTGGGTTACGAGCCGTTTGGGCCGGATACTTCTGAGCCTCGGAGCCATCTCGCGGATGCTGAAGAAAGATGATCCGCTTAAGCCGACGATGGCGATCTTCTGCGGGATCCACGAACAGGTGCGGACGATGAATCGGCGGATCGGGGACACGCTGACGCGGTGGAAAGATGAAGAAGCGGATCTTTACGGCATGCTTGACGGAGCGTCGTACATGGCCTCGCTTGAGCTAAAGAAGGCTTACAATCAAGAGCTCGCTGGCATCGTTACGCTCCGTTCTGCGCTTGTGGTTTACGCCCGGGTCGAAACGGCCTACGCCCTGCTCAACGATGGTTTTCAAGAGATCCTCACCGGCTTTGTCCGCCTCGTGCGGCCGGAGGTTGCGGTCGGCGATGTCTTTCCCGAATTTCAGCACAAGCTCGCCGAGTCGCTCATGCTCCGAAATCATCTGCATCAGGTGGTGGCGGCCGTCCGCAGTGCTGAGGAGAAGCCGACGCCGGAGAATGTTGAGACCCTGCAGGCGATCCTTTCGGCCTTTTTGAAGGAGCCGATCGAGTATCTTTACTACAAGGACCGCGAGGCTTTTGAGCGTTTTTGTGAAGAAATTACCGCCTCGATCGATGGCAAAGAGCTCGTCCCGCTGCTGCATCGATTCTCAGCTTATCTCGAAACCCTTTTCCGCCAGGTCAGTATGCGGGCCGTGCTTGCCGACCATCCGTTCGAAGCTTCGATCTGATCTTACTGAGAACGAAGGATCGAGAGCGGCTTCTTAAAGATCACGTCAAAGCTCGCGGCCGTCCCGACCAGCATCACGATCAGGGCCGTTATTGCAATGCCAACCAAGGTGCGAACCGCATCAAATTGCCACTCAATATCAAGCAGAAAATAGCTGACGGCAAACGAAAGAGCAACGGCGAAGACCGACCCGATTACGCCCGCAAGTAGGCCGAGCAGGCCGTATTCGAGCATCAGAATGGCTCCTAGCGAACGCCGCTCGGCACCGAGTGTTTTGAGGACGGCGTTCTCATAGATGCGGGCAGATTTCGTCAAGGCGACCGACCCGATGAGGATCAGAATCCCGCTCAGGATCACGAACCCGCCGACGAAGGAGATGGCGAGGACGAAGTTCTCGACCAGGTCTGTGACGGTGGCAACGATGTCCGCGACGTCGAAGACCTGAACGTTCGGATAGGCGGTGACCACATCACGCTGAAGCCGCTGCCGGTCGGTCGTTCCCATCCGGCTCAGGATAGTGGCGGCGTAGCTTTGCGGAGCGTCCTCGAGCGCTCCGGGCTTGAATACGAAGACGAATGCCGTTCGAGTATTTCGCAGGTCCAGCTGGCGAATGTTCGCAACGCGAACCGTTACAAGCCGGCCGGAGATGTCGAAGGTCATTGAGTCGCCCGGAACGACCTTGAGCGTGTTCGCCATGCGGTCCTGGACGGATACTTCGGGCACATCGGCTGCCTCGGTCCGCCACCATTCGCCGGCGACAACCTTTTCATTGAGATCAAGGTTCGGCCGATAGGTGACGGCAAATTCCCGGCCGATCTGGCCCTGCATCTGGCGGGTCTCGGTCTGGCTGTAATCGATCGGCTTTCCGTTGACGTATGCGATACGTGCACGAACGGTCGGAGTGGTTTCGGGCTGCTCGCCGACGCGCTTTTTTATCATCTCGACAAGGCCGTCGATCTGGCTCTGTTGAATGTCGATGAAAAAGAGCGTCGGGAGTTGTTGGTTGCGGCTGAAATCAAATTCGCGGATGAGATTGCTCTGGAGCGACTGGACCGTGAAAACGACAAAGGCGCCGAGGCCGACGGCAAGCAAAATGATGCGCGTCTGGTTGCCGGGGCGGTGGAGCGAATTGATCGCCTGCCGAAGCGAGAACGACCGCGAGGGCCGAAGCGCCCGGACGAGCTTGGTGAGCAAAATGGCCGCAAGATAAAGAACGGCGGACGTTGCTGCAAGGCCGCCGAGAAAGAATGCACCGACCTGGAACGAACCGGCCTGCCAGACCGCGAGCCCGAGCAGCGACGCAAGGATCAGCGCCCCGATCGCCCATTTGGCCAGATCGAGACGGCGGATATTCGAGTTATTCTCGTCGCGGAGCAGAAGCCTTGGCTTGATGTTTCGGATCTGCATCAGCGGGAGTCCTGAAAAGAGCAGCGAGACAAGTACGCCGAGGACGGCTCCTTGGAGCGCGGTCGAGGCCGTCACGGCGTAGCTCATATTCTCAGGGAGTTGCTCGGACAATCCTGAGCGAACGCCTTGCATTCCGAGCTGAGCGAGAAGAATGCCGAAGAGGCTGCCGATGAGCCCGAGAGTTAGGATCTGCAAAAGATAGACGGAGAGTATCTTGCCGCCGCTTGCTCCGAGACACTTGAGCACGGCGACCGTTTTGCGCTTTTGCTCGACGAACGCCCGCGAGACGTTCCAAACGCCGACACCGCCGAGGACAAGTATCAGCAAGCCGGTCAGGGCAAGATAATTCTCCGTGCGGGCGAACTGCTCGCCGAGCCGCTCCTGTGTTTCGCGGTAAGACTGGACGGTAATGGTGCTCCCGCGAAGTTCCTCGCGGAGGCGGCGAACGAGTTCGGTCGGGTTCTCGGTCGTCCGGTAAAGAATGCTTCGCCGGACGCGGCTTGAGTTTTGCGTTATGCCGGCATCGTCAAAAGCTCTTTTTTCAACGAAGACCCTAGCCCCGAGCCGAAAGCCGCTTGACCCGCCGGGTTCTTTGTCAAAGCTGCCGCGGATCTCGAACTCGCCTTCAGCGATCTTAAGTTTGTCGCCGATCTTGACCCCGAGTTCTTCAAGTAGAATACGAGCGACGACCGCGCCGTTATTCTCCAGCAGACGGTGCTCGAAGGCTCCGCCGCCATCCAAAATGAACTCGCCGACGAGAGGAAACGGAGGCTCGACGCCCTTTAGTTCGACCAGGCGGACGCGTTCATTGGCGGCGTCGGCGGGCCGGGCCATCGAGGAGGTCGTTATCGTTTCGTTGCGGCCATCGGCGATCCGCGAGCCATCGACGACGGCCTGTATTTTCTCGAGGTCGGTCGGAGAGAAATCGTTGTTGGAGCCGATCACGAGGTCGGCTGTAAGAAGAGCTCGTGCATCGGTCCCGACCGCCGCGGTCAGGTTCTGTATCAGCGACCGCAGTGCGACCACCGAACCGACACCGAGGGCAATACAAAGAAAAAAGAAAACGAGCCGCCGCCAGGACGAACGGATCTCGCGGGCGGTGAGGTTAAGAATGAATTTCATTGTCCGCTCTGGTCCGCGACTACTTCGCCGTCTTTCAGGATGACTTGCCGTTCAGCCCTTGATGCGAGTTCCTGGTCATGGGTAACGAGAACCAAAGTCACGCGGCTCCCCTGATGGAGGGCTGTCATGAGCTCGAAAATATGCTGGCCGTTCTTTGAATCGAGGTTTCCGGTCGGCTCGTCGGCGAGCAGTATTTTTGGGCGATTTGCGAAGGCACGGGCGATGGCGACCCGCTGCTGTTCGCCGCCGGAGAGTTCGGTCGGGTAGTGGTGCCCGCGGTTCGCGAGCCCGACCTCATCGAGCAATTCCTTTGCCCGGTCGTGGGCGTCGCGGGCTCCGGCGATCTCCATCGGGATAAGCACGTTCTCGTAAGCAGTTAGACTCGGGATCAGGTGAAAAGACTGAAAGATAAAACCGATCTTATTGCTACGTAAAGATGCGAGCCCATCTTCGCTCATCGTTGTGATCTCGTCCCCGTCGATCGAGATCGAGCCCGAGGACGGGGAATCAAGGCCTGCCAGCAGTCCGAGCAAGGTCGATTTTCCGCTGCCGGAAGCCCCGGTAAGGGCGACGAACTGGCCATCCGGGATGTCGAGCGAGACGTCAGAAAGAATTGTCAGGTCTTCTGTTCCCGAGCGAACTGTCTTAGTTAGGTTCGAAATGCTTATCATAAAGAGGAATCGCGGAAAGTAGGTTGCTCCGTGCGTCGGGGCAATTTGCTAAAATCTTGTCCAAAGGTTTTGATTATAAATGAATCTAATATCGGTTGCAGACCGTAAAACTCTATTTGTCGTATGCATTTATACTTTCGCAAGGCGTTCATTTTAGGTTTCATCGCGGCGGCGCTTGCCGCGACGGCCTGCTCGCGGCCCGCATCGTTTGGTAACGGTGAATACGAGCTCGACCGGCCTTTAGTTCTCCCTGAGACGGCTACGGCGAGAAAGAAGATCATCGCCCTCGGCGACAGCCTTACGGCCGGATTCGGCCTGGCAGAGAATGAGTCGTACCCATATCTGCTCCAGCAGAAGCTCAGGGCCGAGGGGTACGACTACGAGGTTATAAACGCCGGAGTTTCGGGCGACACGAGCCTCGGCGGAATTGAGCGTGCCGATTGGGTGCTCAGCCAGCCGAACTCGGAGATCCTGATACTCGAACTCGGGGCGAATGACCTGCTCAGGGGAATGCCGGTCGATCGGCTGAAAAGCAACCTCGCGGGGATAATCGAGAAGGCGAAAGCAAAGAATATGAAGATACTTCTTTGCGGTATGCTTGCTCCGCCCTCGATGGGTTCGGATTACGAAACGAACTACCGGAATGCGTTTCCGGACCTCGCGGATGAATACAATGTCGCGTTCCTGCCGTTCCTGCTTGAAGGCGTCGCGATGAAGAAAGAATTGAACCAGGCCGACGGAATTCACCCGAATGCAGAGGGAACGCTGCTGATGATGGAGAATATATACGCGGAGCTCAAGCCGCTTTTGACCAAATAACTATTTAACGAGCATTGGGTTAACCTATGAAATTATTTTTATCGCTTTCGTTCTTAATTTTCGCTGCCGCAACTGTCGCGGCACAACCTACGATCGGCAATTCGCTCGGTTCCGCAATAGCCGGTTCGGGCCTTGCGACCGCCTCGGAACCAGAAGTTCCTGCAAAGACGGCAATAGAGATTCCGGCTGAGATTCCCGTTGACCGGGAAAAGACGGCGATGCTGCCGCAGACAGCGAGCGGCTACACCCGCCCGGACGCGAAAAAGCGTTTCCGGCGATATTTGAATTTGACCATCGGTCCGTATGCTTTGCTTGGAACCGGGATCGGTGCGGGGTTTGCGACCGCAACGAACGAGCCGGAAGAATGGGGCAAATCGTGGGAGGGCTATGGCCGTCGGTTTGCGTCAAACGTCGGCAGAAATGCGATTCGCACAACGATAATTTACGGTCTTGACGAGGCCTTTAAGGTTGACAGCTACTTTTACCGAAGCGAGAAGCGCGACGTCGGTTCCCGTATATCAAATTCGTTCATTTCCGTTGTCACCGCCCGTAAGCCGAATGGAAAGCGGACGATCGGAGCACCGCGGCTGATCGGTGTTTACACCGCTGATGTCATCGCCTCGGAAACATGGTTTCCTGAGCGCTACAGTTGGAAGGACGGCATGCGAAACGGCACGGTCGCACTTGGGTTCAATGTTGCACTTAATCTCTTCCGCGAGTTTATTCTGAAGTAGTAACCTGCGTGTACATTTTCGTTGCCCTTTTTCCGATCGCTGATGTCTGTTTCCGCGAGCTTTAATTTGTTGCGCGAGTCGTTCGCTTTGGCGTGGGACTCGGTGCGTGCAAATCGGACGCGGTCGGTGCTGACGATCTTTGGGGTTACCGTGGGCGTAGCTGTCGTGGTAATAGTCGCTGCGCTTCTGCAGGGAGCGCAGGCTTTTATTGTCGATTCTGTAGCGGCTTTCGCTCCCGACGTTCTGCGGATCGAAAAAGCATCTTTTCAAGACTTCGGGTCCGACGGCCAGGCATTCGCTGAGGCGCGGGCAAAACGTCCCGATCTACTTACTGAGGACCTCGAATACCTTGCCGAAAGGCTGGGCGGCGAGATCGAATTGGGTGCCCAGGGGGATGCCTCTCTCCCGGTTCGCCGACTTGGCAAGACGCTCGTCGGCGTTTCTGTTCAGGGCGTTACGCCAAACATCACAGACCTCACAAATCTTAAGATCGCATACGGAAGAGGGTTGACCGCGACCGATGACGAATTCAGGCGCAATGTATGCGTTATTGGCCAGGACCTGGTTGACGAGCTTTTCCCGACGACCGGTGCTCTCGGCAACGAAATACGTATCGGACAGGACCGCTACACGGTTGTCGGGGTAGCTGAGTCCCGCGGTTCGTTGTTCGGGTCTTCGCAGGATGGTTTCGTTCAGATACCGCTTGGGACCTTCACGCGGGTCTTTGGTTCGCGTTCGCGGTCACTGGCGATCCTCGCCAAGGCAAAAGATACGGAGAAAATGTCGCTCGGCGACGTCGAGGAACAGGTGCGCGTTGCGATGCGCATCCGGCGTAAGACCATCGGCACGGACAAAGAGGATGAATTCAGCGTCGTTACGGCAAAGAGCATCCAGGCGTTTTCGGCTTCGTTGACGGGTCTCGTTGGAGCGATCGTCTTTCCCCTAACGGCGATAGCCCTTTTTGTCGGCGGAATCGTCGTCATGAACATGATGCTGGCCTCCGTGACCGAGCGTACGCGCGAGATCGGCGTTCGAATGGCGGTCGGGGCGAGGCGAAGGGATATCCTGATTCAATTTCTGATCGAAACGACGACCCTAACGGTCATCGGCGGACTTTGGGGCATTTTGGCGGCGGCCGGGATCATTTGGCTTTTGGCGTGGGCAACTCAGCTGCCGCTGACGCTTCCGGTCTGGGCGGTCGCCGCGGCGATCGCGGTGTCGTGTACGGTCGGCATTATTTTTGGCGTGGTTCCGGCAAGACAGGCGGCCGCCCTTGACCCGATCGAGGCACTTCGCTCGGAGTGATGATCCGAGCAAACGGACAGGACAATTAAGGTGAACTGGCAGCGCATAACCGATACCTGGCAAACCGTGATCGATTCGATCCGGAGCAACAAGCTGCGTTCCGGCCTTACGCTAACCGGCGTTATCGTCGGAACGGCGGTCGTGGCTCTCGTCGGCGCAGTGCTTACAGGGTTGTCACAGCGCGTTCAGGAAGCCTCGGAGAAAAGCGCGCCGAATGTGATCTATTTCACCAAACAGGCGCGGATCGGCCCTTCGCTTCAACAGCCCACGGCGGAAGAACGTCAGCGAAAGGACTTCACACTTGCGGATGCGATCGCCGTTTCGCAGCTCAGTTCGCCGCAGGCGGTGTCTCCGCAAAAGGTCCGCGGAAGCTACGGGCCGTCTGCGGATATCCCGAAGGTCACAGCCCGTTCGCGCGAGGGCATCAATCCGCTGATCCTCGGCGTTTGGGAAAACTATCCCTCAGTGATCAACGTTCCCATCGAGAAGGGCCGCTTTTTCACCGAGACCGAGCGGCGTGCGAGGGCATCGGTCGCGGTCATCGGCTTTGGGATCGCAAAGCAGATATTCGAGGACCTCGAACCGGTCGGGGAGGATATTAAGATCGACGGAAAACTGTTTCGTGTTATCGGCGTTCTCGGGCAATCGACGGGTGAAGGCGTTATCGGCAGCGACGAACTCGACGAGCGGACAATATACATTCCGTTCGAGACCTCGGAAAAATTCTATCCGGAGATCGAGGAGACACTGATCGCGGTTCGGGCGCCGAATGGAAGGGTAGACGAGGTCACGGACGAGGTCACATTTCTTCTGCGGCAGCGGCGCGGATTGAAGTCGTCAGACCCGAACAACTTTGGCGTGAATCGCTCTGAGCAGGTTTTTGAGCTCGTTGATGATGTTATCAACGGGCTCGGCGTGGTCGTTGTGCCGATCGCTCTTGCAAGCCTTTTCGTCGGCGGTGTCGGCGTTATGAACATAATGCTGGTTTCCGTTAAGGAGCGGACAGCGGAGATCGGGATACGGCGCGCCCTTGGGGCGACACGAGGCGAGATACTGTCGCAGTTTTTGATCGAGGCGATGACGTTGACCGGGTTGGGCGGTATCATCGGGATCGCGGTGGGTCTCTTTCTTGCGTTCGCTGTTCGGACAATCATTAGTTTTCCGGCCGCGGTGCCTTTTTGGGCGATCGCCGGCGGTTTTGGGGCTTCAGTGATGGTAGGATTGGCAGCAGGATTTTATCCGGCGCTGAAGGCCTCGCGATTGGACCCGGCCGAAGCGATGCGTCGAACATAGAATTAACCCTTATGAACGTCACTCACCTTGAATGTGCCCTCTGCGGGCTTCGCCATGAGGCACGGAAACTCCAGAACCTTTGCACCGAGTGCGGCAAGCCGCTTCTTGTCCGCTATGACCTGAGGGCTGCCGGCCAAACGCTTTATCCGCAAACGCTGAAAGAACGCGAGGCTTCGCTCTGGCGATATCGCGAGGTCCTGCCGGTCGATAGCTGGGAGAATATCGTCTCTTTCGGCGAGGGCTGGACGCCGCTTTTGAACGCTTCGACGGTCGCGGAAAAGCTCGCGAAACCACTCACCCTCTACATTAAAGACGAAGGCCAGAATCCGACGCAAAGCTTTAAGGCACGCGGAATGACGGCTGCTATTTCAATGGCAAAGGAGCTCGGCGTTCGCAAGGTCGCGGTTCCTTCGGCAGGGAATGCGGCGGGTGCGATGGCTGCATATGCGGCACGGGCCGGAATGGAGGCTTTCATTTTTATGCCCGCCGATACGCCGCGGGCGAACGTCATCGAATGCGAGCAAACGGGAGCGAATGTAACTCTGGTTGACGGTCTGATAACCGATTGCGGCAAGATCGTGGCCGAGCGGAAGGACGCCGAGGGCTGGTTCGATGTTTCGACGCTGAAAGAGCCGTATCGCGTTGAGGGCAAAAAGACGATGGGCTATGAGCTTGCCGAACAGCTCAACTGGGAACTTCCCGACGTGATCCTTTATCCGACCGGCGGCGGTACGGGGCTGATCGGAATGTGGACGGCGTTTGACGAAATGGAGCAGATGGGCTGGATCAGCTCGAAGCGGCCGAAGATGGTCTCGGTCCAATCGGCGACATGCGCTCCGATCGTCCGGGCCTTTCATGCCGGCGAACGCTTTGCGGCGGAGTTTGAAAATGCAGCGACCGTCGCGTCGGGGCTTCGAGTTCCGAAGGCGATCGGCGATTTTCTCATTCTTGACGCGATCCGAACTTCAAACGGAACTGCCGTTGCTGTCACCGATGAAGAACTCGTGGCTGCCGTGAAGGAGATCGGAGCACTCACAGGAATTTTCACCGCTCCGGAGGGGGCGGCCTGCTTGCCCGCTCTCAGAAAACTCATCGAAAACGGCTTCATCGAAGGCGGAGAGACGGTCGTTTTGTTCAATACCGGAGCGGGTGTGAAGTATCTGGAGTGTTTCGAGGAGTAAGGGCGTTTCGAGAGGCCGATCGAAGGTCAGAGGTCTGTGACTGCATCTGTGAATTCTGTGGTAGCCCGGTCGATCAAAGTCAATCACCACAGAATCCAAAGACCAAGAACCGAATTACGCAGAATGCATCCGGCGTTCAGACGATCACTTTTTATTTTTGTCGGTTTCGTGTCAGAATCCTGCCTTATGAGGCCGCCGATAATCTTTCTCTTCGTTCTTGTTGTCTCCACTATCGCCGCAGCACAGGACTGCCTTCCAACCGCGAAAGTTCCCGAACAGCAGGTGCCCGAGAGCGTGCGGCTTGAGTATTCACGCAACCTTGAGATCGCCGCACGCAATTACGTTGCGGAACCGACGGCCGACAACCTGATCTGGTACGCACGGCGGAAGGGTTACCTTGGAAAATACAAGGACGCGATCGAATCGCTGACCATCGGGATCGAGAAGTTTCCCGGCGATGCGCGGATTTACCGCCATCGCGGGCATCGATTCATCACGATCCGCTGCTTTGACGACGCGATCCGCGACCTTGAGCAAGCGGCGAAATTGATAAAAGGCAAGCAGGACGAGATCGAGCCCGATGGGTTGCCGAACGCGAAGAACATTCCGACCAGCACTCTGCAATCGAACATCTGGTATCACCTCGGGCTTGCGTATTATCTGAAGGGCGACTTCAAACGGGCAGAGAAGGCATATGAAGAATGCACGTTGGTCTCAAAGAACCCGGATATGCTCGCGGCGACCATCTATTGGCACTACATGACGCTCCGGCGAATGGGCAAGCTGGACGATGCCGTGAAGGTGCTCGGCCGGTTCGATACAAACGTCGAGGTGATCGAAAACGATGACTATCTGAAACTCCTCAAACTCAACAAGGGCGAGGCGAAAGCCGATGACCTGCTCGCGACCATCGGCGGCGAAGCGAAAACGCTCGGTTCGGCATCGCTCGGCTATGGCATCGGGAATTACTTCTTTTACAACGGAGATAAGGTGAAAGCGGCTGAGGTTTTCCGCAAGATTGTCGCCGGCGACCAATGGGCGAGCTTTGGGTATATCGCGGCGGAGACCGACCTTGGCCGGATGGGTAAGTAAGAATGGACACGTTAACGATAGCTCTGGCACAAATTGTTCCGGTTTGGTTCGATCGCGAGAAGACACTTGCGAAGGTCGCGGACAGCATTTCGGAGGCCGCAGCGAGCGGGGCGGACCTTGTCGCATTCGGCGAGGCACTCGTTCCCGGATATCCATTCTGGATCGAGTATTCGAAAGAAACGGCTTTCAATTCGCACTTCCACAAGGCGTTTCATGCGGAGTATATCAAGCAGGCGGTAGTCACAGAACGCGGGGACCTTGACGGCATCTGCCGGCTCGCAGCGGAGAAGAAGATCGCCGTTTATCTCGGCATTATCGAACGGCCAGGCGACCGTGGCGAGAGCGTTTACGCCTCGCTGGTCTATATCTCCAAGTCAGGCGAGATCGGCTCGGTTCACCGGAAGCTGATGCCGACCTACGACGAGCGGATGACGTGGGCCGTCGGTGACGGCAACGGATTGCGGACGCATCGGCTCGGCGAGTTCACGGTCGGCGGTTTGAATTGCTGGGAAAACTGGATGCCGCTTGCCCGTACGTCGCTCTACGCACAGGGCGAGGATCTGCACGTCGCCGTCTGGCCCGGGAGCAAGCGCAACACGAATGACATCACGCGGTTCATGGCACTCGAGGGCCGATCGTTCGTGGCTTCGGTCTCCGGCCTGATGCGGCGGAGCGACTTGCCGGCGGATTTGCCAGGGATCGAGCAGTTGATCGAAAACGCGCCGGAATTTTTGGCAAATGGCGGTTCGTGCATCGCCGGCCCGGACGGGAATTGGGTGATAGAGCCCTTTTGCGATGAAGAAAAACTTCTCATCGCCACACTGGACCACACGCGGGTCCGCGAGGAACGGCAAAACTTTGACCCGACCGGGCATTATTCAAGGCCGGATGTCCTTGAACTCCGGGTGAACCGAACGCGGCAAACGGCTGCTACTTTCGAGGACTGAGCCACTGCATCAACATTTCTTCCTGTAGGTGGAAAGCGTGCTCGGGCTTTCCGGTCTTGGCCATCGGGAGCTTGAAGAAGACCGAAAGCTGTTCCTGAATGCCGCCCTCGCCACGCTGCTGAGCGAGGTCAAGGCAACGGGCGATCTCGATGGCGAGCGGGGCGGCGAGGATCGAGTCTTTACAGAGAAAATTGACCTTGATCTGCATTGTCTGGCCGAGAAATCCGCGGATATCGATATTGTCCCAAGCCTCTTTGTTATCGCCGCGAGGCCGGTAATAGCGGATATCTACGATGTGGTCTTCGACCGGGTAGCCGAGAATATCGTCGAGCACACTCTGCTTCGTCTTTACCTTTGAGGCGAGCGAGTCCTCGTTCGAAAGGGCTAGCCCGTCGCGGTTACCGAGGATATTCGTCGAATACCAACCATCAACGTGCAGCGCCCGGCTTCGAAGTGCGGGGGCGAGTACGGTTTTGATGAACGTCTGCCCGGTCTTGCCGTCCTTGCCGGCGAGCGGGACGTTCCGCTCCTGGGCAAACTCGATCAATGCCGGAATATCAGCGGCCACCGAAGGCGTGAAGTTTCCATACGGCACGCCCTCAGCGATCGCCGCGTAGGCGTAAAGCATCCCGGGCGAGATGGCTGCAGATTCTTTGTCGAGAGCTTTCTCAAATCCCGCAAGGCTATTAAAAATTTCATTGCCCTCTGCGACGAGCTTTTCGGTCGAGGCAAGATTTATGACAACGACCGCATCGCATTTTTCTTTGAAACCGGCGAGATCTCTGCGAAGTTTTTCGATAGTTGCACGATGGCCGCCGGCTCCGATCTTATTCTGACCTTCGATTAGCGAAAGAAAACGCTCGTCGCCGATAGCGGGCCAGGGCTTTATCCCCGCCAGTTCATTTTCAACCGCGACATGCTGTTTATAGGTTAGAACTTCGTGGCTCTCGGCTGCCTTCGCAAGGTTCTCCGGAAAGAGATCCCAGCCGGCGAAAACTATATCTTTGTAGTCTGCGAGCCCTTCGATCTCGAGGTCAGCCAGCGGCAACCCCTCGGTGCCGATAAGGTCATTTTTGAGCAACTCGATACCAGCGGCCATGGTCGTCCCGACCGCCCCGCCGACGCCGACAACTGCAATACCTAATACTCTACCGGCCATAAGGAAGCGTAAGTTTACAATTTTGGCCTTCAAGTCTCAAATCAATTTTGGGTAAAGCTTTTAGCTGTAAGCCGTTAGCTATTAGCCTGAAATCTTATGCCGGTCGTAGGTTCGGGCAAGCTCGCGTTTGAGAAGCTTGCCGGTCGGGCCTTTTGGAATCTCGTCGACGAAGTGAACGGTCTTCGGGCATTTGAAATCGGCGAGGTGGAGTCTGCAGAAGTCGACAATGTCCTCTTGAGTGATGAGAGAACCACCCCGTCCGCCCGGAGCGGCGGACACCCCTCCTTCGTAAGGAGAGGAGCTTTCAAATCCATCTTTCAGTACGATGAAGGCGGCGACCTCTTCGCCGTAAAGCTCGTCCGGAACTCCGATGACGGCTGCGTGGGCGACCGCGGGATGCGTGTAGAGCAGGTCGTCGATCTCCCGTGGATAGATATTCTCACCGCCGCGGATGATCATGTCGGTCTTGCGATCGGCGATGTAATAGAAGCCATCGGCGTCGCGATAGCCGATATCGCCGGTGTGGAACCATCCGCCGGCGAAGGCTTTCTCGGTCGCTTCGGCGTTTTTGAAATATCCCTTGAAGATGTTCGGCCCACGGAGTACGATCTCGCCCAGAGTTCCGTCCGGAACTTCGTTGTCCTCTTCATCGACCACCCGCATGTCGTTGCCGATCGGGAGTCCGCAGGAGCCCGGACGGCGATTCTCATTCGGCGGGTTGAACGTCGAACGGCAGGTCGATTCGCTCAAACCGTAGCCCTCGATCACCAAAACGCCGAAGGTCTCTTCGAACTTCCGCAAGACCTCGGCAGGAACCGGAGCGGAGCCGCACATCGCGAAGCGAAGCGAAGTGAGCGGTGAGCGTTGAGCCGTAAGCAGTTCTTCGTCCGATCTGTTTACCGCTTGCTGCCCACTGCTCACCTTTAGCAGCATTGAGAGCATCGTGGCGACGGAGCCAAAGGATGTAATGCCGTATTTTTCGATGATGTCCCAGAACCGCGATGCGGAGAACTTTGGCGAGACGACCGTCGAGCCGCCGGCGTAAAGCGCCGTCATGGTCGTTACCGTCACGGCATTCATATGAAAAAGCGGCATTACCGTCAGCAGGCGGTCCTCCGGGCCATAGCCGAGCCATTCGGTTATCTGCCGTGCGTTGGCGATCAGGTTGCCGTGGGTCAGCAAACAGCCTTTCGGCTTGCCGGTCGTGCCCGAGGTATAGATTATGATCGCCTCGTCGTTTTCGGATATGTCGGTTTCTGCAAGTTCGCTGCTCTGGCCCGCGGTTGCGGCTTCGACGTCGTTGAATTCGATGGTTGGGACCTGACCAACACCCTCCCTACCGCTCGGGTTTCCGCCTGTGCTGGCGGTTAGGAGGAGCTTGGATTCAGAGTTGTTGACGATCCAATCGATCTCTTCGGATTTGAGCAAGCTGTTGACCGGCCCGGCGATGGCACCGATCTTCCAGCAAGCGAAATAGGCGATGATGTATTCAGCGGAATTTGGGAGCAGAAGGCTGACGACGTCGCCTTTTTTGATTCCGCGGGAGATCAGGAGGTTTGCCGTTCGGTTAACACTCTTGTTGAACTCGTCATATGTCCATTCGCGAGCATCCGCTTCGGAATAGAGAAACGGTTTGTCCGAGTGTTCGGCGGCGCGGAAATTTAGGAGTTCGACGATGTTGTTGAACATTTCTTTTCGCGATAGAATCAGGCTGTTTTCAGCAACTTGGCGTAAGTATAAGAGAGCCCATGTGCATCCGCAAAAGGGTGTTAGTTCAAATGATCTGACATGAGCAGTACCTTTAATCTTGAGTGATCAGTTATGCAAGTTTTTCGTAGTTTTATCGCCGGAAAGTGGACCGACTCGGCCTCGGGCAAAGGTCTTCCTAACATTAACCCTGCCGACACAAATGATGTGATCGGCGAGGCACAGTTATGCACACGCGAGGAAGCGGGCAAAGCGGTCGAGGTAGCATTCAACGCGTTCAAGGCGTGGAAACAAACCCCTGCACCGGCACGCGGGCGTATCCTCACGTTGATGTCACGGCTGATGGAGCAGCACAAGGAAGAACTTGCCCAAATGATCACACGCGAAGAGGGCAAAGTTATTTCCGAGGCCCGCGGCGAGGTTCAACGCGCGACGAATGTCGTCGAATTCTGTGCCGGCGAAACGCGGCGGCTGAACGGTGAAACGATACCGAGCGAATTGCCCTCGAATTGGGCATATACGATCAGAGAGCCGCATGGCGTTGTCGGGATAATAACTCCATGGAATTTCCCGGTCGCGATCCCCGTCTGGAAGATCGCACCTGCGCTTGCGGCCGGCAACACGGTTGTTTTTAAGCCTGCGTCCAACACGCCGGCAACGGCAGTCCGAATAGTTGAGCTGTTCAAAGAGGCCGGCGTGCCGGACGGAGTTCTGAATCTTGTGATCGGTTCGGGTGGCGAGGTTGGTGACGAGATCGTGAACCATCCTGCCGTCCGGGCCGTTTCGTTCACCGGTTCGACGGAGATCGGGCTGAAGATGTACGGCGAGGTCGCAAAACGCGGCATTCCCTTCCAGGCGGAAATGGGCGGCAAGAATCCGGTCGTAGTTCTGCCGGATTGCGATATAGATCTCGCTGTGGAACACACGGCCGCCGGTGCATTCGGCTCGACCGGCCAGCGATGCACGGCGTCATCGCGTGCCGTAGTTGTTGATACGATCGCGGATGCTTTTGTCGAAAAGATCGTCGCTCGTGCGAAAGCTTACAAGCTCGGCCCGGGGGCTGACGAAACGAGCGAGATCGGACCGTCGGTCGATGAATCGCAGTTCAACACGGTGTTAAAGTACGTCGATATAGGCCGCGAAGACGGTGCGACCCTGCTCTGCGGCGGCAATCGAGCTACCGGCGACGGCATGGAGAATGGATTTTTTGTCGAGCCGACCGTGTTCGACCATGTTACGCCTGATATGCGCATCGCCCGCGAAGAGATCTTCGGCCCGGTTCTCGGGATCATGCGTGTCAAAGATCTGGACGAAGCGATGGCGGTTGCGAACGACACCGAATATGGCCTTTCGTCCTCGATATTTTCGAACGATTACAACATCATCACTCGATTTGTGAACGAAATAGAATCGGGGATGACCCACATCAATTCGCCCACAACCGGCGGCGAGGCACACATCCCGTTCGGCGGAATCAAAGGCAGCGGCATCGGTCCGCGCGAACAAGGCTCGGTCGCACTCGATTTTTATAGTGAAATGAAAGTAGTTTACGTCGACCACACAGGCCGCAAACGCGAAGGAAATCTTTATTGACCGAGTCGCCCGCTTTCATTCCATATTTGGTTCCTTACACACTAACCGCGGCGTAACCGTTTGAATACCTGTCGGCAGATATTAGACATACCTGCCGCGAGAGATCCTGTCTTCTATTTCGTTGACGTGCTCTCGGAAAGTACCCAATTGTTCGGGTCAAGTTCAACCTTCTGCGGTTTGCGAGGAAGTTTGATCCGAAAGGCATTCTTTGGGCCATAGGCAGCAACAGTTCCGTTTGCTGCCTGATTCCCGCCGAAACCGATAGCCAGTGGCAGGGGCATAAAGAAATCGTCGGGAGCGTTCTCCGCGAGTACGTGCCCGGTTAACATCACCGATCCGTCTGGTTGGGGTTCTACTGTGTGCTCAAGCCTGAATTTGGGCAAGTGAGTTTCGTAAACCCATTGTTTGAAGAACCAATCAAGATTCGAGATGTTGTATTTTCTCGCGATCGGGGTCTTTGCAAAATGTTCGTTCGCGACCTTTCGAAAATCATCGGTAGATGCGGTCCCGTCTCTGTGCTTTTCGACGAATGCCCGCATCATGTTGAAGAACGGCTCTCCGTCTCCGCTTGAGGGATCGGTAAAGAGAAAATGAAGCATTCGAAGCACGAGACCGCCTTTGTTATAGATCAAAGTCTGATAGCCACCGAAGGTCTTGCTGGAGTTAAGCCGATGGCCGAGAATGATCGGCCCGACCTCGTTCAGCTTACCCTTTCCTATGCCCGTCGTGGTCAATGGAGGACGGCGAAGCGAATCACGCATCTCTTCGATCAGGTTCCGAGCCGCCTTCGGATTTTCTCTCAGCGAAGTGTATAGAACCCCCGAATATTCGGCAAAGCCTTCACTTAGCCACTGATCGCGATAGGAACGCCACGCAACAATGTTCCCCCACCACTGATGGGCGGTCTCGTGAGCGATAAATGCGTAAGTATACTTGCCTGCCCGGTCGGTCGGCGGGATCATCAACATTGAGGGGAAGCCCTGGCCGAAACCATAGGGGTGAAACGAAGCCGAATACGTCTCGTACGGATAAGCGCCGAAGAGCTTGTCGAAATAGCGGACTGAATTTGAGATCTCGGCGAGAATGAAATCCTCTTTTATCGCAAGCACGGCACCCGATACGGAATTGTATTCAAGAGGGATCCTACGGTCCGTACCGTCAAACGTCACGGTCTCCGCGTGGCGTTGGTACGGGCCGATGGCGAATGTCGCAAGAGCGATCTGGCGCGGCATAGAATACGTCGTAACGCTGAGATCCTTATCCTCCGGCCACGGTGACTCCGCGACCCTGCGGCCTACACTGCCGATCTTGAGCTTTTTCGGGTGAAGGTACGTCAACGAATAGGTCGAGCGGTCGAGGTATCCGTGACGCGGATACCAAGCTGTATTAGACCGAGGGTACGAAAAATCGGCCAAACCATCGGGTTGACGCAGGAAGTCACCCTCGGCAGTGATCTCAAGAACCACTCGCTTGCCGAGCGCTAAAGGTTCGGAAAGGAATACCGTAAAGCCGCCTTCCCAGTCTTCCTGTACGAACTCCACATCGGCTCCACCGAGCTTGGCCGATCGGATCCGCATTTGTTTCTTTAGCCGTGCATCGCCGTATTCGCCGAGCGATTCACCGATCAGAAAAGGTATCGCGCGTACGTTCTTAGCGAGCGGCTGCAACTCGAGCGACATACGGATCGCGAGCTTCTTTTTCGGTTCGCGGAGGTCAACTTCGATATCGTGATGGAGCGCGTCGATAACGTCGGCCATGTCGGAGTACTCGACCTCTCCACGTTGGTAGTCGGCTAGGCTATAGAATGCTGTAAGGACCTCACTGTCCCCGATCGCCCTAAGGTAGTTGAAGATGACGCCCTTTTCGCCACCGTTCAGCCCAAAGTTTGCCGCGGGGATCCGCGTTTGCGGATCGAACAAATAGCTAAAGTCACCGAACTTGCCCCCGAGGAAGTGACCGAAAAACACTCCGTCGGGTTCTGAATTTGCGATCGATGCGGCTATGCGCGATGCGAGGTTGGCTCCGGTCTGCCTGAGCATCTTTGCATCGATCTCGGCGGCAAGTTCAGCCGCGAGACTCGGCGTCGAGCCAGAAGTAGAACCGCTCCCAAGCACTTCGAAAGTATCGTCCGAGAACCTGAAAACCGCGTTGGTGAAACTGCTCTCAATGTTGTCCGCTTTGATAAGCCGGTTTACATAGGCTCGCTCATACTCGATCGGAGCGGTTTCCGCGGAAAAGGAGCCATTGCCAATGAAGACCGCTCCTGTAACCCGTCCATTAACGGGCTCGGCAAAGTAGAGCGTTCCGTTCAATTTCATCGTGACGCGATCCCGCTGAAAGACGCGATCTTCAAGCTGAACGGACGAGCCGGAAAGCTTAAATGAACGGATCTCGTTTTGCAGGCTTGACTGGGCATTCGCATTCGCAGCTAGGGCGAATGCCAAAAGAAAGGTGGCGGCTACAAGAAACGGAACCGGAAGGATTATGGGAAGGGCGGTTTGGTGTTTCATTTGACTGTTGACCTCAAAGTGCTGAACATCTCGTACTGGGAATCCGAAGGGGAATCAACTGTGCTTCTCCGGCCTTCATCGGACAAAGAGCATTTTTCTGATAATATTCGCATAAACTTCGTCCAACGTACAAAACGCTATGGAACCGAAAATAGAAAGAAACACCCCTTCCGGGGCCGTGAGAAAGCACAAAGAATTTCTTTTTCCTGCAGTTGCAAATTACTACCAGGAACCGATCGCCTTGACGCATGGCGAGGGCGAATATGTTTGGGATGATCAAGGCAACAAGTACCTTGATTGTTTCGGCGGTGTGCTGACGGTTAGCCTCGGGCACGCGAATCCGCGGGTGAATGCGGCGTGGAAAGGGCAGGTTGATAAGATCGCCCACACCTCGACGCTTTATGCCAATCAGCCGCAGAGCGATCTGGCGGAAAAGCTGGCGGAGATCTCACCGGGTAAACTCAAAAAATCGTTCTTTTCGAATAGCGGAACGGAGGCGGACGACACTGCCGTTCTCGCGGCAAAGCTCGCGACCGGGAACCAGGAGATCATCGTGCTTCGGCATTCATATGCAGGACGCTCGGCGACGGCACTTTCATCGGTCGGGCACAAGACGTGGCGGCCGGTTGCCTCGCAGGTTCCGGGGATCATCCACGCCGCGGCTCCGTACTGCTACCGTTGCCCGTTCAAGCTTGAGTATCCATCGTGCGGCGTCGCTTGTGCGGACGACGTCGAGGACATTATCAACACCACGACGACCGGAAACATCGCGGCATTCATGGCCGAGACGATACTTGGTGTCGGCGGCTTTATTATCCCGCCAAAGGAATATTTCCCGCGAGTCGCGGAGATCGCCCGAAGCCACGGCGGATTGTTCATATCGGACGAAGTCCAAGCTGCGTGGGGGCGGACGGGCGACAAGTGGTTCGGCATCGAGCATTGGGGAGTCGAGCCGGACATCATCACATCGGCTAAAGGTATGGGCAACGGCGTGCCGATAGGTTGGACGATCGCAACGCCCGAGGTCGCCGATGCGTTTCCCGGCCTGACCTTCTCGACCTTTGGCGGCAATCCGGTCTCGTGTGCGGTCGGCCTTGCGGTGATCAACGTCATCGAAGAAGACGACCTGCGAACAAATGCCCGCGTCGTCGGCGAATACCTGAAACAGCGTTTGCTCGAGCTTCAAGAACGCCATCCGATCATCGGCGACGTTCGCGGGATGGGTTTGATGCTCGGCATCGAACTCGTCAAAGACCGCCAGACAAAAGAACCGAACCCCGAAGCCGTTCTCCGCGTATTCGAAGAGACAAAACGCCGCGGCGTGCTTATAGGAAAGGGCGGATTGTATGGCAACGTGATCCGAACCGGGCTGATGCTGAATGCAAGGAAAGATACGGTAGATCAGTTGGTTGAGGCGTTGGATCAGGCCTTTTAGTGTACGCAAAAGTCGGAGATGAATGGACGTTAAGTTTGTAGAATGTAGGAGCCATGGGGAATCGAGACCCGCTTTTCTATGTGTGCATCTTCTAGCGGAATTTAATGTCGGTTGGAATGAACCTGAAGAGTACGACAAAGAAGAAGACGACGATTTCTTTGGGTGCATCAATGCCTGGTGCGACCAGTGCGAGAAAAAAGCAATTGAAACGGGTGGTTGGAACGAAGAGTCGGAAGCCTTTGCGGACATACGACTCGCGTGTGAGCACTGTGCACTCAGGATCAAGAGCCGTAATCTTCCATAGCGTTCAGATACGATATTTTTATGCGAAAGACCCTCTTAAGTGGTTTGCTGATAATTTTATGCTTTGCGTCGGTCACCCGATCCCAAACTCTCGACAGAGTTAAGGTAGTCTCCGGCACCGAGCGGGCATTCGATAAGGCGGCGAAGACGAATCCGATGCTTGCTCCGGGCTGTGCGGTTGGGGTTTCGCTCGATGGCGAGAGCGTTTTTGAAAAGGCTTTCGGTCTCGCTGAGATGGAGCACAGCGTACCTAACACGCCGAACACTGTCTTCGAATCGGGTTCTGTTGCAAAGCAGTTCGTCGCAGCGGCCCTTGTACTGCTACAGCAGGAAGGCAAGCTAAACCTCGATGACGACGTCCGAAAATACGTGCCTGAGCTGCCCGATTACGGTTCGAAAATGACCATCCGCCATCTGCTCAACCATACCGCGGGCCTTCGCGATTGGGGTGCGGTGATGGCACTTACGGGCGTTGGACGCGGCGACCGCGTCATCTCACAGGAGGTCGCGCTTGATATCGTGTTTAGACAAAAAGGCCTCGATTTCAAACCCGGCGCCGAGTATTCCTATTCGAACAGCGGATATCAACTTGCGACGCTCATCGCCGAGCGTGTTTCGAAACAAAAGCTGCCCGTCTTTATCGACGAACGCTTCTTCAAGCCGCTCGGCATGAAAAACAGTTCGTGGCGCGACGACTATCAACGTCTCGTACCGGGGCGTGCGCAAGGCTACTCGCGTCAGGGTGCGAATGCTCCGTGGCGACTCGATATGCCGATCATGAGCGTATACGGAAACGGCGGCATGCTGACAACCGTCGGCGACTGGCTGAAATGGAACGCGATGCTGGATTCCGCGTCGATGGGCAAACCGCTTGTCGATGCGCTTGAAACTCAGGGCGTGCTTAACGATGGACGAAAGATCGAATATGCACTTGGCTTGAATGTCAGCACCTATCGCGGCATGCGAGATGTATCGCACGGCGGTTCGACCGCCGGTTACCAGACGTTTCTCGCTCGATACCCGGACCAGAAAGTTTCGGTCGCGGTGCTTTGCAATGGTACAAGTCCAAGTGCCGGCCGGATCGCAGCCGACGTCACCGACGAGATCTTTGGCCCCTTTCCTCAGCAGCCTACGGATACGGCTCGGGCGGCAACCATCGCCCCCGAAACTTTGCAAAAGTATGTCGGTCTCTGGCGGAACGAGCGAACACGCTACCCGAGCCGAACGACACTCGAGAATGGCAAACTCTTGCTCAACGGCCGCCCGCTCACCCCGCTTCCGGATGGCTCGTTTCAATACGGACCGAGCAAGGTCTCATTCAAGCTTGCCGCTGGCGGAAAGCCCGACTACGCTGAGGTCGACACCAACGGCGACGTCGTTCGCCATGTGTTCGAGGAAGCGTGGACACCGTCGGCCAACGAGCTATCGGCCTTCGCAGGCGTTTGGCACAGCGAGGAAGCCGAAGCGTCTTTCATATTTGTGGTCGAGGATGGAAAAGCCTTTTTAACACAGCGCCCGACCACGAAACTCCCGCTTACCCCGCTCTACAAGGACCATTTCAGTATCGGCGGCGTCAATGCGGTCGCGTGGGTCATCCGCGATAGGGAAGGAAAGATCGTTGATCTTCATGTTGGCGGGTCGCGAATGCGGGATATGCCGTTCACCCGGGTCAAGTAAAATATGAAATTAAAAGGTCTAGTCTTGTTTTCTCTCATTGTCGGTATCGCTTCATTTGCGGCCCAAGCTCAGGCAACGGCCGAGGCTGCGGTTGACGCTTTTGTTAAAGCCGAAATGGAGCGGAAGAAGATCCCCGGAGTTTCGGTCGCGGTCATCAAGGATGGCAAGCCGCTTGTAGTAAAGGGTTACGGCCTCGCGAACATCGAGCATAACGTGCCGGTCAAGCCGGAGACGATCTTCCAATCGGGCTCGGTCGGGAAGCAGTTCACGGCATTCGCGATAATGCTGCTGGTCGATGAGGGAAAGATCGGCCTGGACGACAAGATCGGCAAGTATCTCGGCGAAGTGCCGGAATCCTGGGCGAATGTTACCGTCCAACATCTGCTGACGCACACGGGCGGCTTTACCGACTACTCGAGAGGCTTCGACTTTCGAAAAGACTACACCGAGGATGAGTTGCTCAAGATCATCAAGGAAACTCCGCTCGCCTTTGCTCCGGGTGAGAAGTGGCAATACAGCAATTTTGGTTACGTAACACTCGGCATCATCATCCGGAAAGTGACCGGGAAATTTTACGGCGACTTTCTGACCGAGCGTGTGTTCAAACCGCTCGGGATGACGACGGCACGGGTGATAAGCGAGAGCGATATCGTACCGAACCGTGCCGCGGGTTACGTGCTCCGCAACGGCGAGGTGAAAAATCAGGAATGGGTTTCCCCGGTGCTGAACACGACCGCCGACGGTGCCTTGTATTTTTCTGTGCTCGACATGATCCGTTGGGAAGAGGCACTTGCCGGACGAAAGCTTTTGAGCAAGGCCGCCTACGACCAGATGTGGACGCCGGTCAAGCTCAATGACGGCCGCGAGCGGCGGTACGGGTTCGGTTGGGCGCTTCGGGACGTAAACGGCTTTAAGGTCATCGAGCACGGCGGGGCTTGGCAGGGATTTAAGTCGTTCATCGCCCGTTACCCGGACCGCGGGCTTACGGTCATCGCCCTCGCGAATTCGGAGAACGCAAACCCGGCCCGGCTCGGCAATGGGATAGCAGAGGCTTTCGATTCGGCAGTAAAGCCGAAGACGATCAAAGACCCGGAGCCCGAGCGAACCGCAGGCTTCCGAAAGGTCATTGAAGACATCTTAGCCGGAAAGCCGGACGAGAAGCGGTTCTCGCCACGGCTTTTTCGGGCCCTAAGCGATCCGAACGACCGATTGATCGCATATTTGAAGACGATCGGCCCGATCACGAAGTTCGAACTTCTGGAACGAACCGATATCGGCGAGGTGGTGCTATACAAATATGCTGTGGAATTTGAAAGCATGAACGTCATAGTCGAGATCGGCGAGGACAAGAAGGGTATTATTGGCTACCTAGAACTTCAACCGGAGTAAAAACTATGAGATTCATATCGGTATTGACGCTCCTGCTACTTTGTTTGACAGTCACGTCGTCGCAGATCTCACCAAGCCGACCGGTCCAGCCGGTCGTCTTTCAGAACGTCACCGTGATCGACATGGAAAGCGGTCTAGCCATTCCTGGCTTGTCCGTCGTGGTTGAAGGAAACCGCATTTCTGCCGTCGCCAAAACGCCGCGGATCCCGGAAAAGGCTCAGGTTATCGATGCCACCGGGAAGTTCCTGATCCCCGGTATGTGGGATATGCACAGCCACAGTCTGGACCGTTGGGCGTGGTCATCGCTGCTCAACATCGCGAACGGTGTGACCGGTGTCCGCGATCCCGGAGCGATCATGCCGTCCGGTGAAATTACAAAACTGCGCGATGACGTAGAGCAAGGCAAAGTTTTCGGCCCAAGATTTGTCGCGAGCGGACGGCAATTTGACGGTTCACCCAAAAGCCGAGCGAGCTACATTGAAACCAACACCGCCGATGAAATTCGCAACGAGATCAAGAAGCGGAAAGAATTCGGAATGGATTTCATAAAGATCTATACTCGTCTTTCTCGCGAAGTCTTCTTTGCAGCAGCGGATGAAACGAAGCGATCGGGAATCCCGCTCGATGGGCACGTTCCCCTTTCCCTTACCGCCGTCGAGGCTTCCGACGCCGGAATGAGGAGCATCGAGCATTCGTACCGTCACCGGATGGCGTGTGCGACCGCTGAGACTGAAATTCGTGAAATATTATTGAAGCAATTCAATTTAGGCAATGATGACCCAAAGGCCTACTGGCTCAATGAGGAAAAAGCGTTTTTGCTCGGCCTGAACACCTACAGCTCTGAAAAGTGCGTCGAATTGGGAAAGAAATTTGCCCGGAACGGAACTTGGTTCGTCCCTACATTGGTCGAAATGCAGACCCGGTTCAGGAACGAATATTGGGAAGGGCCGGAGTTTTCAGAACGCTTCAAGGATCCGCGGCTTCGCTTTGTTCCCAAGGCAAAGCTGCAGACGTGGCGCGAAAATATCCAGTGGGATGTCGGTTTCGTTAGCGGTCAAATGGTTTACGGCAACCGCGGCGAGGACGCGATCTTGAGCGAGCGGCGGCGCGAATTTGCAAACCGTATCAAAATGCCAGCGGACCTTCATCGCGGCGGCGCCAAAATACTTGCGGGAACCGACGCCGACTCCAACTTTGCGTTTTTGTTTTTTGGATTTAGCCTACACGACGAGCTCGAACTGTTGGTGAAGGGCGGGCTTTCCCCGCTCGAAGCTTTGCGGTCGGCGACCTTGAATCCCGCAATATTTCTCAAACGAGAGAAGGAACTTGGAACTATCGAAGCAGGAAAACTTGCTGATCTCGTTCTGCTAGATGCGAATCCGCTCGAGGATATCAGGAACACAAAAAAGATCAACGCAGTCGTCGTGAACGGAAAGTACTTGCCGAAAGCCGAGTTGGACAAGCTATTGGAGGATGCGGAAAGCATCGTGATGAAGCTATGAAGACACTGATCACAAATGGCCGGGTTGTCACTGCGGTTGATGATTACGTCGCGGATATTTTTATCGACGGTGAGACGGTGACGACAATTGGAAAGTCACTTGATATCGAGGCGGATGTTGTTATTGATGCCTCGGGGAAGCTTGTCATTCCCGGCGGGATCGATCCGCATACGCATATGGAGCTGCCGTTTGGCGGGACGTATTCGTCGGACGATTTCTTTACCGGAACGCGGGCGGCGGCGTTTGGCGGGACGACGACGATCATCGATTTTGCGGTGCAGACGAAAGGCGAATCGATGACCTCGGGCGTCGATGCCTGGCACAAAAAGGCCGAGGGCAAGACGGCGATCGACTATGGGTTTCATCTGATCACGACCGTGTTCGAAGACGGGAACGAGCGAGAGATGTACTCCTTGATGGACGAGGGCATCACGTCGTTCAAGTTGTTCATGGCGTATCCGGGCGTGTTTTTGGCGGACGACGCGACGATCTTTCGGGCTATGTCGGCGGCAGGACAGCGAGGCGGCCTCATTTGTATGCACGCGGAAAACGGCATCGTCATCAACGAGATCATCAAGCGATTTCTTGCGGACGGCCGGACCGCTCCTAAGTATCACGCTTTGACGCGGCCGACCATCGCAGAGGCTGAGGGCGTTCACCGTGCGATCGCAATTGCCGAAATGGCGGAATCGCCGGTTTACATTGTTCATCTAAGCTGCACCGATGCTTTGAATCAGGTGCGACAAGCAAGAGACCGCGGAATTGCGGCTTTTGCGGAGACGTGTCCGCAGTATCTTTTCCATTCGATCGAAGATTACGGCGATGGGTGGGACGGTGCGAAGTATGTGATGACTCCGCCGCTTCGCGAAAAGCACAACTGCGCTGACCTTTGGACCGGCCTCAAGATGGACGACCTGCAAGTGATCTCGACCGACCACTGCCCGTTCTGCATGAAGGAGCAAAAGGAGTTGGGCAAAGATGATTTCACAAAGATCCCGAACGGTGCCCCGGGCGTAGAGAATCGCCTCGCCCTCATCTACAACGGCGGTGTTGTCGAGAACCGCATCTCGCTCAACCGCTTTGTTGAACTGACATCGACCGCGGCCGCGAAGATGTTCGGGATGTTCCCAAAGAAAGGCACGATCGCCGTCGGTTCGGATGCCGACATCGTCATTTTCGACCCAGATGGTGAAACCACCTTCGGCGTCGAACACGAGCATATGAACGTCGATTATTCGTCTTACGAAGGCTGGAAAATCAAAGGAAAGGTCGAGACCGTCCTCTCTCGCGGCCGCGTCGTTATCCAAAACGGCGAACACTCCGGCAAACAAGGTTACGGACAGTTCATCAAACGCGGCGAATGTGTAAAGATCTGATTCGGTCGCCAAAGAAGCAACTAGATTTTGCCATTGAAGAAATTCATTTCAAAAATCGGCTTGTATTCGATAATCGGCATTTTTGTAGTTCCGTTTTCCATCGTTTCGCATGAGCTGGGACATTTTTTGGCCTACATCGGTTTTGGGGTCGAAGGTGTGGTGCTGCGTTCGGCGTCGGTCTCGGCCGACAAGTCCGCGTTGACGAGCGGCCAAGTCGCGTTCGCAGCGGCAGTCGGACCGGTAATTACATACGTATCGCTAGTTGCTGCCGGGGTTTTACTCAGATACAAGTATCTTCCGTTTCTAGTGATAATAGGCCTGGCCGCCCCGCTTGGGCGTATCGTGAATTTCGTTTACATCTACCTGCGAGCCGCCGGCTATCAGCCGAATCCGAATTTCGATGAGTTCAATTTTGCGAGGGCGGTCGGGATCGACCCGCTCTTTGTTGCGATACCGACCGCGGTTGCGGTGATCGTCGCCATTGCATATTTTGGTCGGAGAGCTTTCAAACATGGTGGATGGCTTGAACTAGCGATGACCGTAGTAGGTGTAGCTGTCGGGCTGGGCGTATGGCTTTTCGTAGGGCCGAGGCTACTGCCGTGAAGTGATACGGTGGGCGTCGGTCGCTTTTTCGTGGCAATCGTGCCTACCAAATGCAGAATAATCGGGTTATGAAAACGTTCGTTGACCGCTCGTTCTCTCGGAAATTAGAACGCACAGAGGCTCGGGTCAATGCAGATTTTGTCGAAACGCGTGCACGGCTTGATCCGGATAGCGGTGCGGCGTGGATCGAGGTCGGCGGGACATTTGCGATGTTCGACGGTACCGAATCTCCGCTCACGCAAACATTTGGCCTAGGCGTTTTTGAAGAAGCGACGTCGGAGCACTTGGAAAGAATCGAAGATTTCTACAGAGAACGTGGGGCTCCGGTATTTCACGAAGTAAGCCCGATGGCCGATCCGTCGCTGTTGACGCTTCTTGGTGATCGCGGCTATCGGCCGGTCGAACTGACGAGCGTTATGTATCGCGAACTGGCTGCCGAAACGGTCGTCCAGAAGCCGCGATCGCCTTCATTGTTGACACGCGTTATTGGCCCGGACGAGGTTGACCTTTGGGCGAGAACCTCGGCCAGTGCGTGGGCGACTGAGGATGAAGGCCTTGCAGATTTTATGTTCAATTTCGGGCAGATCAGCGCCCAATGTAAAGGCTCTTACCCGTATCTTGCCGAACTCGGCGGCCGAGCTATCGCGACGGGAATGCTTTTTATCTATGACAGTGTGTGCATGCTCGCGGGGGCTAGTACGATCCCCGATGCTCGAAACCAGGGGGCCCAAACCGCCTTGCTCGAAGACCGTCTTTCGTTTGCCGCATCGCAAGGCTGTTCGCTTGCGATCATGGGAGCGGCACCGGGCAGCCAGTCGCAGCGAAATGCACAGAAGAACGGATTCAATATTGCGTATACTCGAACGAAATGGCAATTGTTCAGAGGACCGACGTGAGTTGAAACACGTCCACCGCCGAGTACGAAGCAGCCGGGTTAGTTTTGAAACCTAGCGTCCGATCAGTTGATTGCGACGAAAAGTGAGTAGTTGGCCGCGTAATTATTGCTGTTGTTTACGGTAATGATGTAATCGTCTGTCGAGTTACACTCGATCGTTATCCCGGTTCCTACTTCATTCCCGCCGATGTCGAGCCACACATTTCCGGTCGATCTAACGCGGACGGTGAGCATCTGTCCGGCCCTGGCACCGACAACGTATGAGCGGCTGTATCCGCCGGAAAGATTGCCGTTAACCGTTGCCGAGGAAGCTCCGCGGGCAAAACGGATCCGGGTTTGAGCCGAGGCCGGCAAGTTCATCGTTCCGATCAGCATTGCAACTGCAAAGGCCTGAACTAATAATGCCTTAGGTGTGAATCTTATAATGTTTCGCATAATTCTACTTCTCCTGTTGTGCCGCTCTTACGCGGCAGCCGTGGCTGCGTGCGGCAAATTTTAACGCCAGTTACTTTGACGGTTCGGAGAATTAAAAAGCGGAACGATAAGAACGTCTTGTCGTTCCGCTCTTTGCCTCTTAATTGCCTCCGCTCCACATCTCGAAGCTGCCCCAGATCGCATCGATGATGCTCTCGTTGGCTGCGAAACGAGCTTCTTCGGTGCCGAGGATCATCACGTAGTTATCAGTGATGTCGGTGCCGACAAGTATTCTGAGCTTGCCCTTGCCGCGTGAAGGATGGATGGTTGTCGCATCCGCAACGGCATAGTCTCCGCCTTCTGCCTTGAGGTCTCCGGGCGTCACCTGCTGCCCAAGAGCCTCAAGGAACTCGACCGCATCAGCCAGCAGATCTTCCTTCGTTCGCGTCTTGTCTTTGTAGGCAAGAACGAAAATGTCGATCTCGGAAGGTGCGGGCGTAGTCGCCGCAAAAACGTCTATGCCTTCGACCGTTTCGCTTTCGCCCTCAGAGCCTTCCGGCAGTGAGAATCCGTATCCCTTTGCATCGTCATAGATATAGATCCAGTCCGAAGGGACCGGGTTGTTCTTGCTCGCGGTCTTCGCTGTTCCGTCGGCAGGTTTGGCCTCACCCTTCAGTTTGGGCTTTGCTGAACTATCCGTTTTGGCGGTGTTTCCGCTATTGGTGTTCGAAGCGGCCGGTTTGGCTGAATTTGCCGTGTTCGCCGCTGTGTTGCTGTTTGCCATATCGGTGCCTACCGAAAATGAGCAGCCGATCGTGTTCATCCCGAATGCCGCTATCGCGACCATTCCAATTAGTTTTTTCTTCATCATCTCTCCTGTATCTGTTTCGATCTGCCGCTATTCCACCACGGCCGTTGGTTTCTTGTTGCGGTAGTAAAGCGTCACCTTTGAGATCTCGAGTAGGTTAAGCCGTTCCCACTCGATATAGTTGCCTTCATCATCCTCGATCCGGATGTCCCAGAGCTTGGCTCGTTCCCTTATCGAAAAAAAGACATCAAGCTCCTCGCCGGAAAGAAGTGTGTCAGCTCCGAGAATGTCCTCACCCCAGTCGTTTGAACTATGCGGCGAAACATAGAGGGCATAGATCTCGACGCCGGTCCGATTCACAAGAGTGAAGTCCTGTCTACCCTGTGCCGATGCTTCCGTGGTTCCGATGCCCGGGATGCACATAAACCCAAGCACCAATGCGGCAAATATTGTCAATCGCGTTAAATTTCTCATCCTGTTCTCCTTTACGTTCTATTCTTTTTCTTTTCAATCCGCTCGGGCCACTTCCGGTTAGCGGTGGATCCAAACAACACCGTCGGACCACGTGATGCGCGATCCATCAGCCGAAAGTTTTCCATTCTGGGTCGCGAAATCAAGGGCTCGGACGTTGCTGCCTTTGATCGTTCCTCGCGATCGGGTCGATCCGCCTTTTGCGTCGGTGATGGTAAGATTGGCTCCATTCTGCCGGATCGACCATACATACGGCGATCTGGTCCCGTCGTCATAGTAGCCGTCCCAAGTTCCCGCGACATCCGCTACGAACTCATCAAAAATGGCCGTCGCTTTGCCGTTCTTGTAATAGAGCGAGACGGAATAGATCTCCCGAAGATTTAGCCGGTCCCATTCGATAGAGTTGCCGTCGCTGTCCTCGATGCGGAGGTCCCAGAGCCTGGCAGTCTCCCGGCGGGCAAGTACGATCCCGAGATCGTCGCCGATGTCTAAAACGTCGGCTCCAAGAATGTCTTCGCCCCAGTCTTTTGCGTTGTGCGGCGTCACATAGAGAGCGTTGATAACAACATTGGTCTTGTTCACTACGATGAACGTGTGTTCCGACCGTTGAGCTGTAAGTTCCGCAGCACTGAAAACCAGAGCGATCAAGCCAATGGCCAGCATGCGTGAAAATAGTCCTTTCATTTCGTATCTCCTTTGTTTTGAATGGTTAGAATGTTGTTATCGTGACAGGCAGCTGTTCATTGTTCGGGCGTTCCGCACCCGGATGAAGCGGCTTCGACGTTATCAGCCAAGCCTAAGCTTCCCGCTGAAACAAAGGTACTGACGCGAATTCATTCCCTGCCGATACAAACGAGAAAAGGGAGCGAAAAGTGTAATGGGCTGTAGGTTTTTTTTTCGCAGGTTTGGGTCTATACTAACGCTACTCTTCTCGCCGTAAATTCTATGCATCAAGGCAGTTCGCAGCAGATTAGTGTCCTTCTTTCTGAGTGGGGCGACGGGGACACGGCTGCGCTTGAGCAATTGATGCCGCTTGTTTACGACGAGCTGCGTAAAATGGCCCGCCACCACATGCGGCGCCAACCGGTTGGACACACATTTCAGACTACCGACCTGATTCACGAGGCCTATCTCAAGCTGGCTAACCGCGAAGGAGCCGGCTGGCAGAATCGTGCTCATTTCTTTGCTGTTGCATCCACGGCAATGCGGCACATTTTGGTTGACTATGCCCGATCCAAGCAGAGCCAAAAACGCGGCGGTTGGCAGGAAAGGGTTACGCTCAATGACGATTTTGCGGCCGCCGAAGAACAGGCAAAAGAGATCCTTGCTCTTGACGACGCGTTACAGCAACTTGCAAAGCTCGATGACCGGAAAAGCCGGATAGTTGAGATGAAATATTTCGCCGGCATCACCAATGACCAGATCGCCGAAGTGCTGAAGGTTTCACCTGAGACGGTAAAACGAGACTGGCGATTTGCACGGACATGGCTGCTTCGTGAGCTTGGCGTCCAGAAGCCCTGAGACAAATGGATTCGGACCAACTAGGTAAAATCGAAAAGATCTTTCACGCCGCATTAGAAGTGCCGGCCGACGAGCGGGCTTCATTTCTTAGTCATGAATGCGGCGGTGACGATCAACTTCGCCGCGAGATCGAGTCTCTTCTCGAGTTTGAATCAACGGCCGAGCATTTTCTGGACGAGGCCCCGACAGTTCTTGCGGCGGAGATGTTGGCAGAAAGGACGTCGCCGAAAAAGCTCGTCGGGAAAACCATTCTTCATTACAAAATAGTTCAACTGCTCGGCGTCGGCGGAATGGGCGAGGTTTATCTCGCCGAAGACTCGCGACTGAACCGAGCGGTCGCACTAAAGCTGTTTCCCGATATGTTTTCGGGTGACCGGGGCCGAATGGAGCGATTCGTCCTCGAGGCCAGATCAGCTTCCGGGCTCAATCATCCGAACATAATCACGATTCACGAGATCGGCGAATCCGAAGGCAGAAAGTTCATCGCGACGGAGTTTGTTGAAGGGGAAACTCTTAGAGAACTGGTCGCCACGGGGAAGCTTTTGCTCGCATCGACGCTCGACATCGCGATCCAGGTGGCTTCCGCTTTGGAGAAAGCTCATTCGGTCGGCATCGTGCACCGCGACATAAAGCCGGACAACATAATGGTCCGACCGGATGGGCTTGTTAAAGTGCTTGATTTTGGCGTTGCTAAGCTGATGGAACGGGCCGAAGTGGAGGGTCCAATCGAGTCCGACATGTCCGCATTGCAAAACGGCGACGGAACGATCGCAGGTTCAATTATCGGAACGCCCAATTACATGTCCCCCGAGCAAGCTCGCGGCGACGACATTGATCCGAGATCCGATATCTTCAGCTTTGGCTCGGTCCTTTACGAAATGCTGAGCGGCAATAAAGCATTTTCCGGCAGCGATGCATCCGAAGCGCTCGAGACCATTCTTCATAAACATCCGATACCGTTTTCGGAGGCGGCTCCGGCCGTTCCCCGGACCATCGCGGCGATAGTGAATAAGTGCCTGAAGAAGCAGCCCGAGGAACGTTATCAGCAGGTCGGAGAGGTTCTGGCCGATCTTCGAGCGGAGCGGCGGAGACTTGAGTTCGACGACATAGAAACAAACGTTACTCGTGAAGATCTGACGGCCGTAGTAACACAAAATTTATCGGCAAGTTCCATGGGTGCTTCGAGACCGACACGCCGACATTTGTATGCTGCCGGTTCAATGATGATGTTGCTCATCGCGCTGAGTTCGTTCGCCGCGTACAGATACCTTACGAACACGACGGAGATCCAGTCCATTGCCGTGATTCCATTTGCTAATGCAAGCGGGGACCCTGAGATGGATTACCTCTCGGACGGTATGACCGAGAATCTGATCCGCAGCCTTTCGACCCTTCAGGGCCTATCTGTAAAGGCGCGAAGTACGGTTTTTACTTATAAGGGTAAAGATGTCCCGCCCAAGACGATCGGAGAGGAACTGAATGTCGCCACGGTATTATTTGGACGGCTGGAGCAAAGCGAAGACGGGTTAAGATTGGGGCTGGAATTGGTAGAAACAGCGACACAGAACGTGCTTTGGTCAGCGGAATATTCTCGAGAGCTTGATGATCTTATTCTTCTCCAGCGGGATGTCGCCCGCGATGTTTCGGGCCGATTGCGGCCTCAATTGACGGCAGTTGATCGGTCCCGGGTCGCTCAAAACTATACGACCAACTCGGAAGCGCAGCAACTCTATCTCAAAGGGCGTTTTCACTGGAACAAACGGACCGTTTCAGATTTCGAAAAAGCTATTGTGTACTTTGACCAGGCAGTCGAAAAGGACCCAAATTATGCTCTAGCGTATGCCGGAACTGCCGACACTTACGCACTGATGCCGTTATACGGCAACTACCATCCTCTCGAGTACATTCCAAAGGCCAAGCAAGCGGCGCTGAGGGCGCTCCAACTCGACGAGGATCTGGCGGAAGCTCACGCATCGCTCGGCTACATCATCACGACCCATGAATATGATTGGGACAGCGCGGAAAAGGAGTATCTCAGAGCACTCGAACTGCGTCCCAATTACGCCACAGCGCACCAATGGTACGCCGAGCACCTAGCCTTTCGTGGCCGGACCGAAGAGGCATTGGCCAATATCTCAATAGCTTTGGAACTCGATCCTTTCTCGCTCGTCATTAACCGAATGAAGGGCAACATTCTTGGTTTTGCGGGAAGGGATGACGAGGCGATCGAGCAGCTTACTAAGACCATTGAACTCTATCCGGAAAGCCCGATCGTTCGATTTAATCTTGGCGAAGCCTACGCCGCCAAGGGGATGTATGCCGATGCGATCGAGCAGTTTCTGACTGGTTTTCGGCTGGACGGCAGAAAGGACTATGAGATCCGACGGTACGAGAATGCATTCAAGTTAAAGGGTTGGAAGGGGTTTTGGATGGAGTATCTGGCAAGCCTGATAACTCTACAAGATGCCCTCGTTAATGCAGACAAGCCGATATATTTTGACAATGAAAGCCTGGCCTATGCCTATGCCGCAACCGGTAATAAAGAAAAGGCTCTTGAATACCTTTTCAAGGCATATGAAGCCCGCGACCCGCTCCTCGTTACAATTCGGACCTCAGAGGTTTACGATTTCCTCAGAGATGACCCGCGTTATTTGGAACTGACCGCAAAGATCGGCCTGCCGAGGTAGTCCGTCAGGCGACATGATGATCTGATCAAAAGGCGAGGTTCAATTGAGCGGGTCGCCGCCCCGGATCAGTGCCACGAGCGGCACGAGCAAGGCGACCGGACACAGTTCGTTTCATCTGACACAGTTCAATTTGGGACAAGTGTGTGCAACAATTGAGCCGTTTCACCTGTTGAACCCTACATATGACGGACGGGCCGACAATCGAGAAAAGCGTCGGACACTATCAGATCCTTTCAAAGATCGGAGAAGGCGGCATGGGTGAAGTGTATCTTGCACGCGATAGTCGTCTGGATCGAAACGTCGCGCTCAAGCGGCTCGGTCGCGAATTCTCTGCAGATAAAGAAAGGCTAGAGCGCTTTATTTCAGAGGCTCGAGCGACATCTTCATTGAATCATCCGAATATCTTTACGATCTTTGAGGTACTCGAGGACGGTGGCGAACGTTACATTGTTGGGGAACTCGTCGAGGGACGGACTCTTAAGGAACTAATGCGGGATGACCCACCCGGGTTGAACGCGGCCTTGGATATCGCGATCCAGATCGCCTCTGCTTTAGATGCCGCCCACAAACTTGGGATCGTTCATCGCGATATCAAACCGGCGAACATAATGGTGCGACAGGACGGTATCGTTAAGGTTGTTGATTTTGGGATCGCCAAGATCCGGCCAAATTTCTCGACTGAACAGACCGACCCGGAGATGCCAACGGTTCCGATGGGCAGTACGCAGCCCGGGATGATGATCGGGACGCCGAAATATATGTCACCGGAACAAGCCCGAGGACATGCGGTCGATCCTCGCAGCGATATTTTTAGCCTAGGGATCGTTCTATACGAGCTTTTTTCCGGCGTGCGGCCATTCTCGGGTGAGGAGGCAGTGGACCTCATCAGTTCGATAATCAAAGATGATCCGCCTTCAATGCTTGCTTACGTCGCGGAATTGCCGAAACAGCTAGATCGAATTGTTGAGAAGGCGTTGCGCAAAGAACGTGAGCAGCGGTACCAGAACATTCGCGATCTCCAGCTTGACCTTGAGGATCTCCGTGACGAGATCAAATATCAGGCAAGGGCGAATCGCCTGTCGGAGTCGACCGCTCAACAGGCTGTTCATTCGACAGAAACGGGTTCTAGCCCTTCGACGTCCACTTTGCCGGCATCAATTGTTACAACGCGGCGGTTCACGGTGCTGCATGCGTTGCTCTTCGCCGCGGGGCTTGTTTTGATCGGAGGCCTGTTCTGGTACTTTGGCCTTTTCGCCGGGACTGATAGGCTGACGCCGGATTCGTTCGTTTCGAGCGAGGTCGCAAATTGGGTGAGCGCTCCGGGCGAATTATTCAGCAGTGCGAAGTTTTCTCCGGACGGAAAGATGATCGCGTTCTCGTCCACACGGTCGGGGAGTAAGGATATTTGGGTAACGCAGTCTGGTTCTGTCGATTCTATACCGGTTACGAACGACGAATTCTCTGACCGCGATCCGGTCTGGTCGCCAAAAGGCGACGAGGTCGCCTATTTTTCAGAACGACCGATCGCCCCGGGCCAAGCTGTTTCGTTTGGCATCTGGCGTTCGCCGGCGCTAGGCGGAACGCCTCGTTCCGTTGCGGTGCTAACAGATCGCGGTGCTGAGATTCGCTCGTGGGGCCGCAGCGGCAAGATCTATTTTCAATCTAACGGTGATCTTTTCGCTCTTGATCTAGGCTCCAACCGGATAGAGAATGTGACAAACTTCGCCTCCGACCAGGTCCAGGTAACATTTGTGGATATCTCAGCGGACGAAACCGAGATCGCGTATGTCGTTGAGCGGGAAAGCAATTGGTCGATGTTTCGAAAAGTGATCGCTGGCGACCGTGAGGAAGCGGTCTTTGATTCAGAGGCCCGGATCGAGAGCTTTCATCTCTCTGATGATGGAGAGAAGATCTATTTCAGTTCGGTTGATAATGGTGCGAATCAGATCTTCGTTATCGACCGAAAGGCCAGCAAGCCGCAAAGGCTTACCGCGAGTGAGTCTGACAATGTGGTGCTCGACGTATCTTCGGACGGGAGATCGATACTTTACGGTTCGGTCAAAGAGGAATCATCTCTTTGGGGGGTTTCGCTCCTTAACGGCAAGGAAACAGCATTGGTTCGTGGACTGGACGTCTCGTTCTGGCCTGAAGTCTCCGGCGATGATTCTGCACTTGTGTTTCAGACGGCCCGAAACATGAACCGCGGCGATCGCCTTTACCGAACGACGATCAAGTCTATCGAGCTTAACGGGCCGCGTGCTGAGCCCAACGCAGTGGTCGTCGCTGAAAGTGGCGTTCTGCCGAAATGGTCGCCCGACGGCTCTACGATCGCGTTCATTCGGATCAACGGCCAAACGCGGGAATTGAGGATAGCAAATCGGAATGGAGGCAGTGAACGAGTGGTCGCCGCCGGAGGCGTTTCGGTTCCAGGCTACTCGGTGTCGCCGTATAACCCTATACAGAACAATTCGTTCGATTGGACCCGGGATAGCAAAGAGATCGTTTATCTTTCGGATCGTTCCGGGGCCTCAAATCTATGGACGGTTGGTGTGAACGGGACGGACGAACGTCAGGTAACCACTAATACTGACACCAAGGTGTCTTATTACTCGCCGATCTGGAACTCAGATGGAACTGCGATCGCATTTTCGGGCCAGGACCAGGCTATAAGCGAAAACGGCGAAAAGACTACGAGTCTGTTAGTGCTTGACCGTTCAACCCTTCGGCAAGAAAAGGTGTACAGTACAGTCGCTAGTTTGCGGCTTCTCGGATGGTCTGCGGGCGAGGATGCTCTGATAGCGGTCGAAACCGATTCCCGTTCGGGCCTTGCGAAAGAGGTCCGGCTTATCGAGATTCCATTGATTACCGGACGACCCAGACAGATATCTATCCTAGCGAATGCGTATTTCTATAATATTCTTCTAAGCCCGGATGGAAGAATGGCAGCGTACAGCGCCCGAAACGAGGATCTTGACGACATTTGGACGGTATCGCTCGACGGCGGTGAGCCGAAGCGAGCTACTAAGAACAATGACTCAAGCCTTAATATCTCAAGGCTTGCATGGCTTAACGACGGGAACGCTGTCGTATTTGGTAAGCAGTCGCGTTTCAGTTTGCTTTCGATGCTTACGTACAAGGAAAAGTAGAGGGAGAGAATGAAAATTAAACGACCGATCGAAATCATTTTGGCAATATGCTTCGGCCTTTTGCTCATGACAATTTCCGCCTACGAGCGGCCTGCCTACGCTCAATGCGAAGCCGTAACCGATGCTCAATTGGTCGAGGAGATCTATGCCAAGTTCAAGGCACATGGAGACCTTGCCGGGCAACTCTCGCACATCAATGTGATCTCCTTTAACCGCGTGATCAAGCTCCAGGGCTGGACCGACTCAAGGGGCGATTATAAAGACGCCTTCAATATCGTCGCTTCGACCAAGTGCGTAGTGATGATCAACGTTCAGAATTTCCGGGATTCCGAGCCCGCCCAGGGTGACAGCCTTAAACCAGGGGATGGTGGCTGCCAGGCCGGCACGAAACCGTGCGGTGATATTTGCATTCCCGAAGGAGATAGCTGCAATATATCCGGCCGGACGAAGAACGAGTAATACGAGACCATGGGAACTCTGATAGTTGCTTATGGATCAACGGTTCTTTTCGGATGTATAGCTTTCAAGATCGCTTGAGCGGACGGAGGCTCGGGCGAATTCCGACTTCGCTGAAACACGCGCCCGCCTTCATCGTGAGGGCGGTGCCGCGTGGATCGAGGTCGGTGGCGCCCATGCGATGTTTGATGGTGCTGAGTCGCCGCTGACGCAGACGTTCGGCCTCGGGAGTCTTCAGGAAGCGAAGGATGAGTATCTCAATGAGCCCGAAGCTTCCTTTAATGAGCGCGAGTCTCCGGTCTTTTACGACGTGAGTCCCATGGCGGATCCTTCGATCCTTACACTGCCTCGCGAACGGGCTTATCGGCCGATCGAGTTGACCTCGGTTCTTTATAGAGAGCTCAGCAGAGAGATCCCCGAGGGAGGAAGCCGGGACCCGGAGCTCACGACACGGGTGGTCGCCGACGACGAGGCCGACCTCTGGGCTCATACGTCTGCCGCCGGCTGGGCGACCGAAGACGAAGGACTGGCGGATTTCATGTTCAACTTTGGCCGCGTCAGTGCGAGATGCGATGGAGCGTTCCCATATTTGGCGGAACTCGCGGGCCGTCCCATCGCGACCGGAATGCTATTCATTTGTGGCGAAATGTGCATCCTAGCCGGTGCAAGCACCATCCCCGAAGGCCGCAACCGCGGGGAGCAGAACGTGCTTCTCAATGATCGTCTCCGGTTCGCTGCGGAACGCGGATGCAAACTGGCAATGATCGGAGCAGCTTTAGGTAGTCAATCGCAAAAGAACGCTCAGAAGAATGGATTTCAGATCGCCTGCACGCTCATCAAATGGCAGCTTTTTGACTGATTTGGGCTATACTAGCGGCGTTTAACCCTATGAAACGCTGTCCTCAATGTAGAAGAGATTATTACGACGACAGTTTGCGGTACTGTCTCGATGACGGAAATGCGCTTCTCGAGGCCGTCGTCGGCGAGGCCTCATTCGAGAGCATTATCCGGCGAGTCGACCCACGATTTAAGTAATTGATCAGGAAAGTCGGGTTTCCTGGTTAAAAACTAAAGATGGAAACTGGAACAATAATCAATCAATACAAGATCATTTCAGCCATCGGTAAAGGCGGAATGGGTGAGGTATATCAAGCGCAGGATTCAAAACTCGGACGCAAGGTTGCGCTTAAGATCCTGCCGTCCGAGTTCGCCGAGGACAAAGCTCGAATGAGCAGATTTGTACAGGAGGCCCAAGCCGCGGCTGCACTGAACCATCCTCACATTGCTCACGTTTATGAAATTGGCGAAGCGAACAATATTCACTATATCGCAATGGAGTTTGTCGATGGGATTACCCTGCGCGATGCAATGCACAAAAATAAGACCGACCTGAAACGCCTTTTGAAATACCTCGCGCAGTCTGCCGAGGGTTTGGCAAAGGCACATGCCGCGGGCATCGTGCATCGCGACCTGAAGCCGGAAAACATCATGGTCTCGCGCGATGGATATGCAAAGATACTCGATTTTGGGCTGGCCAAGCTGGTTGAATCGACGGAGTTTAAGCCGCTCGCCGAAACGCCGGAAACCGAAGCCGCCACCGCCATCATCAATCAGCATTCAGAGCCGGGTATGATAATGGGCACCGTCGGCTATATGTCGCCTGAGCAGGCTGAGGGAAGAATCAGGGAGATAGACAACCGCTCGGACATTTTCTCTTTCGGCTGCATTATTTTTGAGGCCGTAGCAGGAGAGCAGCCATTTAAGGGCGATTCGGTTGTTAAGTCCCTGCACAAGATCATCTATGAACCCGCTCCGCCGATAAAGGATTTTACCCCGACGGCACCCAGCGACCTACAACGCATCGTGCGCCGCTGCCTGGCTAAGGACCCTGAAGAACGCTATCAGTCGATCAAGGATGTGGCCATCGAATTAAAAGAAGTCAGGCGCGAAATGGAAGGGGGAGCCGAGCTTGATGCCACCGCCGCGCCAAATCGCAGCGAAACACTTTTGATGCATGCTACGGCCGGTGCGGACAGCCAGCCAACCCGGATAGTCAGCACACAACTGCCTGCGGCACCGACACAAATATCCAGTGCGGAATATCTGATCTCCGGGATCAGGCAGAACAGGAAGATGGCGTTTCTTGCGCTGGGTGTGGTTGGGCTGATCGGCGTTGCCGCAGCTTTTGGGCTTTATCGTATGATGAGCGGAACCAATACAACTACCGGGCCGCTATTTGAGAGAACAAAGATCACCAAACTTACAAATAATGGGCGGGTCATCCATACGGCGATCTCGCCGGACGGCAAATATATCGCCCACATCAAGAGCGATGCCGGAAAGCAGACCCTGCTGGTCAGACAGGCCAGCGCAAATAACGACATTGTCGCAGTACCCGAAGGGCCGGCTGAATATTGGGGTATCACTTTTACCCCGGACAGCAACGATCTTTTCTATATAACGCGTGAGCTAAACCAGGCCAGCGTCCTTTACCGGATACCGGCATTGGGCGGCACTCCGCAAAAACTGATGGAGCGTTTAGACAGCCCCGTCTCTTTTTCGCCTGACGGCAAACAAATTGCCTTTGTGCGCGGAGAGTTTCCTGAAAAGAATGAGAGCGTACTGATGGTGGCAAACTCGGATGGCACCGGGGAAAAGGTATTGGCCTCGCGCAAATTGCCGGAACGATTCTATCCAATATATTTTACAGGCCCATCATGGTCACCCGATGGAAAAACCATTGCCGTATCACTTGGCGGGTTTGAGAGCGGAAGCAAATTTAAGGTCCTCGGCGTAAATGTTAGCGACGGTAAAGAACGCGATCTCACAAGGGAAAGCTGGGAATACATTGGAAACGTTGCGTGGCTAAAGGACGGCCAGAACATGTTGATGATCGCTCGCGAAGAGGGATCTGCTTATAGACAGGTGTGGCAAATTTCACTTACGGGCGGCATACCGCGACAGATCACCAGTAGTTTTGCGGAGCATCGCAGCCTGAGTCTCACGAGTGATTCAACCCGCTTTGTAACGGCGCTGCTCGACCGTATGGCAAGCGTATGGGTCGCACCGGTTTCGAACATCGACCAGGCACAACAGATATCAACCGCGGCCTCGGGAGGCATCATCGACACAAGCTGGACGCCGGACGGCAGGCTGGTCTATTCACCTGATATAAGGGGAGGAAAAGCTGACATGGGCATCATGAATGCCGACGGCAGCCAGCAAAAGCCATTGATATCAAATGCGGGTCTCAACATATTTCCGGAGGTTTCGGCAAGCGGAAAGTATGTAGTCTATGGTTCGACACAAAGTGGAGCATACAGGATCTGGATCGCCGCGATTGACGGCAGCAACCCTAAACAACTTACGGATCGCGGTAGAGATGACCACCCCGATATTACCCCGGATGAACAGTGGGTGGTCTATGCTTCTTTTGGACCGGAAACGCGGGGGCTGTGGAAAGTTTCGGTCGATGGCGGCGCCCCGATCCGCCTAACGGAGGGCTATTATAACAAGCCTGTCGTTTCGCCCGACGGCAAGTCAATTGCCGCACTTTTTCTGGAGTCTGCCAGCTCACCCGATGCGCGGCCCGATAAGATCGCTATTCTCCCGATCGACGGCGGGGTGCCGCTTAAGACTTTCAGTATTCAGGATAGTCCCACGGCCGGAACCTTTGTCAGATGGTCACGAGACGGAAGATCGATCGTTTACAATCAGGTAAAAGACAACATTGCAAACCTCTGGAGCCAACCGATAGCAGGCGGGACGCCACGGCAGATCTCCAACTTTAAAGAGGGCTTTATCTACTCGTTCTCATTTTCGACTGACGGCAAGCAGATCGCCATTGCACGCGGAAACTATACTCGCGACGCAATTATGGTGACCAGCGGGGATTAACGATCCGCTCTTGAAAAATTATGAAACGATGCCCTGAATGCAGACGGGATTACTACGACGATACGCTGCTGTATTGTCTGGATGACGGCAATGCGCTGCTCGAGGGCCCGGCGAGCGGCTCCGTGTCAGAACCGGGAGCGATAGCGACCGGGTTGCCAGATGACGAACCGCAAACCGCGATCTTGCATTCGACGAATGCGACTGGCGAGGCTCCGACCCGTGCGCAGGTTCATACTACGGAACAGACCGCCATTTTAAACACGGGAGCGGAAGCGGAGCCTCGGGAGTCTTTGGGTCGGCTTTCGGAAAGGCCGAGCCTTTCCGCTCACCGGGCGGCCAAGCCGCTGATTGCCACGGTGGTTGCTATTGCTGTTTTGGTCGGCGGTTTCTTTGGTTATCGATACATCACGCCGGCAAACCAGATCGAATCGATCGCCGTGATGCCGTTTGTTAATGAGAGCGGGAATGCGGACGTCGAGTATTTGTCCGATGGAATGACGGAAACGCTAATCAGCAGTTTGTCGAACATTCCTAATTTGTCGGTAAAGGCACGAAGCACGGTTTTTTATTACAAAGGCAAGGAGACTTCGCCGAAGAAGATCGGGGAAGAGTTAAAGGTGCAAGCCGTTTTGTTAGGCCGAGTTTCACAACGCGGTGATGATCTGAAATTGAGTCTGGAACTCGTCAACACCGATACTCAGGATGTGATCTGGAGCGAGCAATACAATCGCAAACAATCCGACCTGGTTTCATTGCAGAGCGAAATCGCGAGAACCGTTTCGGATAAACTTCGTTCGAAACTAACCGCGACCGAACAGGAGCGGGTAAGCAAGACCAACACGACCAGTTCCGAAGCACAGCAGCTCTACCTAAAAGGGCGTTTTCATTGGAACAAACGAAAGACTGAGGACTTTCAAAAAGCCAGAGAGTATTTCCTGCAAGCGATCGCTGCTGACCCGAACTATGCACTCGCCCACACGGGACTCGCCGATACATTGGCTTTGATGCCGTATTACGGCAATTTCAGACCGAGTGAATACATGCCGTTGGCAAAGCAGGCGGCACAAAAAGCCCTCGAAATTGACCCAGATCTGGCGGAGGCACACGCTTCGCTCGGTCAGATACTGACCAACTATGATTATGATCTCAAAGGTGCTGAGAGAGAGCTGAAGAGAGTGATCGAACTCAACCCAAAGTATCCGTCAGCTTATCAGTGGCTTGCAGAGGTCTATCATTTTTCGGGAAATGGCGACCAAGCGCTATCGGAGATAAATAAAGCTATTGAGCTTGACCCGTTGTCGATGGTCATAAATAACCAAAAAGGTAGAGTGATTGAACTTGGAGGTAAGCGGGACGAAGCAATTGCTCAGTTTAAGAAAACCATTGAGTTGTTTCCGGACGCAGCGAGTCCTCGCAATAACCTCGCCGACGTTTATGAAGCCAACGGCATGTATTCTGAGGCCGTTGAGCAACGCCTTATCCAGGTCAAACTCCTCTTTGGCCTCACTCCAGAAAACATTAAAGACCTCCAACTAGCTTTTGAAAAAGACGGTTATAAGGGCTTTGTGCAAAAGCAAATAGACATTCAACTGGACAGTCAGAGATCAAGCGTGGAAAAAGACAAAAATGCCTATCTGCCAGCCTTTCGAATTGCGGAAACCTATGCCCGTCGTCAGGACAAAGATAAAGCGCTTGAATACCTGAACAAAGCGTATGATCAACGCGAACCGCAGATCGCAGAACTCAAAATTCGATTACCATTTACTTTCCTGCGAGACGACCCGCGATTTAAGGAATTGGTCAGACGAGTCGGGATCCCGGAGTAGAAATCTATGAAACGTTGCCCTGTCAGCGTGGGAGATCGAGTTTATGAGTGAAGACGAATATTCAGTATCTGACCGCCTATGGGCGCAGATCGTTGGGGACAGGTTCGATTTTCTTGTTCCGGTGTGGATCGCACGGCGGCCGGATTACTTGATCATCATGGACTACAGGCCGACGGTGTTAGGGTTCTTCGCGGCTGTCGGTTTTGTGGTGTTAACAGTTTTGTTTTTACTTTTTTTGTTTGTATGGGAAATGCCCGATTCGTATGGGTTGTGGTTCACGGGGATACCAGCTCTTGCGTGTTTAGCCATCTCGCTAAAAGGCTCGATCCGCGAAGCGTATTATTTTGACAAAACGAAAGACACCTACGCTTTCGTCCGCCAGTTCATCTACCGCCGCGAAGTGATCGAGGGCAGCCTGAGCCAGTTCACCGGAGCCTACGTGAAGACGGAAACGAGTTACAACAGCGAATCGAATGGTACCAGCTACTCGTATTTCGTCGTCCTGCAGCAAGAGGGAATGTTCCTAACCGGCGTCAGCGAACAGACCCTCCGCGAAGAGGCCCCGATGTTCAACACCCACGACCGCGAAGCCCGCATCGCCAACGCGATCTCGGGATTTCTTTCTTCGAAAGGGTGAGTAAAATAGACGATGCCAATGACAGGAACGCGTCGATAGTAAGTGCAGTTAGGAACTCCGCCTTAGAAATTTATGAAACGATGCCCGCAATGCAGCCGTGAATACGATCTCACGATGAGCTTCTGCCTCGATGACGGTAGCGAGTTGCTCTATGGCCCAGGAGCTGGTTCGGCATCGATTGACGAACCCGCGACGGCAATATTGCATTCGACGGCCGCACCCAGCGATGAACCGACCCGCGCACAGATCCATACAACAGAGCAAACGGCCGTTCTGCCGACTGGAGCTATTGGTAATTCTTCTAAACCTCACGGATTTGATAAACGGCTGATCGCAGCCCCATTGCTGGCGGTGTTGATCGCAGTTGCCGGATATTTCGGTTATCGATATTTGGGGCCGTTCGGTGCGAACCAAATAAACTCTATCGCCGTGATGCCGTTTGTTAATGAGAGTGGAAATGCGGACGTCGAATATCTGTCGGACGGAATGACCGAGACTTTGATCGGGAGTTTGTCCAAACTGCCAAATTTGAACGTGAAGCCCAGCTCATCTGTCTTTCGCTACAAAGGACAGAAAACTGACGCGAAAACTATTGGACAGGAATTGAATGTGCAAGCGGTATTGAATGGCCGGATCGTTCAACGCGGGGACGAATTGACGCTGAGTCTGGAACTCGTCGATGTTCGGAAAGACGCGGTGCTTTGGAGCGAGCGATATGTACGAAAACAGTCGGAACTCGTTTCACTCCAGAGCGAGATCGCCAAAGATGTTTCAAGCCGTCTAAAAACAAGGCTAACGGGTGCTGAAGAAGAAAAAATCGCGAAAAGCTACACCGCTGATGCGGAGGCTTACAGAGCTTATCTTCAGGGACGTTATTACTGGAATAAAAGGGATGGAGTGAACCTCAGGAAAGCGATCGAGCAGTTCAAAGCAGCCATTGACAAAGACCCGAAATATGCGCTCGCTTACGTCGGTCTCGCCGATTCCTATGCAGTATTCCAGTGGTGGGATAGCGACTTTCCGGCTGATTCCTTGTCAAAAGCAAGGCAATTCGCAAATCGAGCAATTGAGATCGATGATTCGCTTGGAGAAGCTCACGCATCGCTCGCATACGTGAATCTATACTCGTGGAATTGGGCTGAAGCCGAGAAGGAATTCCGGCGGGCGATCGAATTGAGCCCGGACTATGCGAATGCGCGCAGATGGTTCTACGAATACCTGATAACGCAGGGAAGAGTCGATGAAGCAACGAAGACGCTAAGGAAATCGTACGAGCTTGAGCCATTGTCAGTGATCGTCAATTACAACCTTGCAAATCATTACTGCGAGGACAAACTTGATCCTAAGTCTGCGCTTGAGTTTGCCAAGAGGGTTGCGGATCTAGATCCCAATTTCCCTGGGGCACCTAATTTAATGGCGTGTGTGTATCTGCAACAAGGACGCGGTGCCGATGCCTTGGCTGAAGCGAAAAAGGCGGTCGAATTATCGAATGGAAAGATCCGTAGATTCGTCTCTTATCTTGGAGTTGCCTATGCAAAAAACGGGCAGGCGGAAAATGCAAAGGCGATAATCAAAGAACTGGAAGATGCCTATCCAGAAAAGACAGTTGGGGTCCAGGTCGCCGTAGTATATGCGGCCCTGGGAAATAAAGACAAGGCGTTTGAATGGATAGAAAAGGATGTAGAAAGCCGCGGCTTTGAATTGGTTTTGCTGATCAGGCGGGAATCGAATTTTGGTTCACTCAAGAGCGACAAGCGTTACGCGGCAATACTGAAGCGAATGGGGTTGCCGGAATAGGATCTTATGAAACGATGCCCTGAATGCAGACGGGATTATTACGACGATACGTTGCTGTATTGTCTCGACGATGGAAATGCACTGCTCGAAGGTCCCGCGAGCGGCCGGTCAGAACCTGGAGCGGTAGCGACCGGGTCTTCTGAGCCCGACGAACCTCAGACCGCGATATTGTCGGCACCACCTTCGGCGGTTAGATTGACGCAGCCGACAGACGAGCCGGATGTCAAAACCGCAATACTTCAACCACCCACTACCGCAGGTGGTTCTGACTCACGTCGAGCGGCAAAGCCGTTGGTCGCTTTGGTCGTGGCCGTTCTGGTTCTCGTCGGCGGGTTCTTTGGCTACCGATATTTCTCAGCGGTCAGTGCCGGCCAGATCGATTCCATCGCGGTTATGCCGTTTGAGAATCGGAGTGATAGTACTGATACCGAATATTTGTCCGATGGGTTAGCCGATTCGCTGATCTATCGGCTTTCGCAACTGCCGAATCTCAAGGTCAGCCCGACGAGTTCGGTGATGCGATACAAAGGCAAGGGAAGCGACACATCGCAGATCGCCAAAGAGCTAAATGTCGATGCGGTCATGACCGGAAGGCTTGTTCAGATAGGTGAGAACCTCAGCATCAGCGTCCAGCTTACGGATGCGCGGACCGACAAACTTATTTGGGCGGAGCAATACGACCGCAAAATGGCGGATCTGCTTGCGACGCAGCGTGAGATCGCGACGACGATCACTCAAAAGCTGCAATTGAAGCTCTCAGGCGAAGGTGAACAAAAGCTGACCAAGAAGTACACCGAAAACAATGAGGCGTATCAGCTCTATTTGAGGGGTCAATATCACTTAGCGAGACGTTCCAAAGACGACCTTCAGAAGGCTCTCGATTTCTATCAGCAGGCGATAAAGCTCGACCCCAACTTTGCCCTAGCATACGTCGGCATTAGCTATACCTACAATACCGGAACGGGGAACAGCTTCTTACCGGTCTCCAACGAAGAAGGTTATTCCAGAGCAAAGAATGCGGCGATAAAGGCCGGCGAGATAGACCCGAATCTTGCCGAGGCTCACACTGCGTTGGGTATGTCATTGCGGTCAGAATGGAAATGGGCCGAGGCTGAAAGTGAATTTAAGAAGGCACTCGAAATGGATCCGAATAATGCGAATACGCACTATTATTACGGTTTGCTGCTTCAGAGCCTCGGACGGACCGGTGACTCGTTACGTGAGATCAAGACGGCGTTGGAACTCGAGCCAATGTCATTGATAATGCAGGCGAACCTCGCAGGCGCATATCTTTTTGATAGACAGTACGAAAATGCTGTCGAGCAGGCCAAAAGAACTTTCGATCTCGACCCTAACTTTATCTCGGCCCGATTTTGGCTTGCATATGCTTATTGTTCAAATAAGCAATACGACGAGGCGATCGCGTTGGTCGATGCGGCGCCGAAGGACGAAACTACTCAGCGCCTATTAGCTCGCTTTCTCGGTTACGCCTACGCGAAAACCGGACGCCGTAAAGAGGCAGAGGCCGTCCTTGCAAAGTACAGTTCAGACCCGGCATTCCTTGGAGGGAATGCTGCCATTATCTATGGAGCGCTCGGGGATAAAGATAATGCATTTGCCGCACTGGAGAAAAGTATTGCAGCAAAAGCGGACTTTTCACGAATGAAGGTCGATCCGCTTTTCGACGACCTCCGCGACGACCTGCGATTCAAAGACCTGCTGAATCGGATAGGGTTGCCGGAATAGAATTATATGAAACGATGCCCTGAATGTAGACGAGATTATTACGACGAAACGCTGCTCTACTGTCTCGATGACGGAAATGCTTTGCTTGACGGCCCTGCGTCCGGGTCAGAACCGGGGGCAATAGCGACTGGGTTGCCAACTGACGAACCGCAAACCGCGATCCTCCATGAGACCGCTGCTCCGGGTGAAACTCCGACACGTGCCCAGATTCACACTACTGAACAGACAGCCGTCTTTCCGCGTGGAGCGGAGGCGGAGCCTCAAGAGAGTTTGCGCGGCCTTACGGAAAAGGGTAGCTTTACCGCAAATAGAGCGGCAAAGCCGCTGGCGGCGTTGGTCGTGGCTGTCGTGATTCTTGTAGGTGGGTTCTTTGGCTATCGCTATTTTACGACCTCTCAGCAGATCAACTCGATCGCGGTCATGCCTTTTCAGAATGATAGTGCCTCTTCGGATTCCGAATATCTTTCGGATGGCATTGTCGAATCTTTGATCTATCGTCTTTCGCAAATAAAGGATTTGAAGGTCAGCCCTTCCACTTGACCTCCCCCCGAAAAAAGATACCAAACTAAAATAGAGGAAGCCGGGTAATTATGACAATATGAGGAGACATAATTACCATGAAGAGATCGAAGTTTACGGAGCAGCAGATCGTGTTTGCGTTGAAGCAGGCGGAGACCGGAGTTCCAGTCGCGGAGGTGTGCCGGAAGATGGGTGTGAGCGAGGCGACTTTCTACAACTGGAAGAAGAAGTACGATGGACTTGGAACGGCGGAGTTGAGGCGGTTGAGGCAGCTCGAGGAAGAGAATCTGCAGTTGAAGCGGGTGGTGGCGGATCTGAGCTTGGACAAGCAGATGCTGCAGGACGTGTTAAAAAAGTGTCTGAGTGCAAAGCAGAAAAAGCAGTTAGTAAGGTGGTTGCTGGATTCTTACCGGGTCTCGGAACGCCGGGCGTGTTCGGTGGTGGCGATCTCGCGGAAGGTGTTCCGGTATATCGAGCGGCCGAGAGATGACCGGGCAGTGAGGCGGCGGATCAGGAGATCGCGGAAACGCGGGTAAGATACGGTTTCTGGCGGATCCACACGGTTCTCAGACGTGAAGGCTGGCGGGACAACCACAAGCGTACGTACCGCATATACAAGGAAGAGGGCTTGAACCTGAGACGGAAGAGGCCGAGAAGGCGAAAGGCGGCGGCCCATAGAATGGAGCGGCCAGTTCTTACCGGTCCGCATGAGTGCTGGAGCATGGACTTCGTCGCCGACCAGCTGTTCGACGGGAGCCGTTTTCGGGTCTTAACTTTAGTCGATAATTATAGTCGCGAATGTCTGGAGATCGAGGTCGGCCAGTCCTTGAAAGGCCCCGATGTTGTCAATGTGATGGAGCGCATCAAACAGACGAGAGGGCTTGTGCCAAAGCGAATACAGGTCGATAACGGCAGCGAGTTCATCTCGAAGGTGCTTGACCACTGGGCATACGAGAACGATGTCACGCTGGACTTCTCACGGCCGGGAAAGCCCACGGATAACGCCTTCATCGAGTCCTTCAACGGCAGCTTTCGCGACGAATGCCTGAACGTCAACTGGTTCCTGTCGATCGAAGATGCGGTCGAGAAGATCCGGGCATTCAAGGATGATTACAACGGATTCAGGCCGCACTCCGCACTGTGCGGCCTGACCCCGAACGAGGCAGTTCAAAACTACCAGGAAACCCGAAATCCTCTAGTTTAGATCGGTAACAAGAATAGGGGGGAGGTCACACTTCAGTTCTTCGCTATAAAGGTAAGGACATCGATTCGATCAAGATAGGGAAGGAACTCGGGGTTGAGGCTGTGATGACGGGGCGGGTCGCTCAACGGGGCGAAGATCTCATAATCAGCGTAGAACTTGTTGATGTGCGCAACAGCAAGACGCTTTGGGGCGAGCGATACAATCGAAAGATGTCCGATCTTCTGGCGACCCAGCGGGAGATCGCCAATGAAATAGCGCAGAAGCTGAAAATAGAACTGGTGGGCGATCCCGGTTCCGGTTTGCAAAAGTCCTATACAACGAACAGCAAGGCTTACGAACTATTTCTAAAGGGCCGATTTCATTACGAGAAGCGAACGAAGGCTGATATTGAGAGAGGGATCGATTACTACAACGAGGCTCTGGCCCTGGACCCGAATTTTGCTCTCGCTTATGTCGGCATCGCGAATGCCTATCAGGTAATGCCTTCCTACGGTTTTATGGCTCCGAAAGAAGCAGGACCAAAGGCAAAAGCGGCAGCTCAAAAGGCAATGGAGATCGATCCAAATCTGGCTGAGGCCCACGCCGCGTTGGCCAACATTTTAGCCGTCGCTTGGGATTGGGAGAACGCGGAACGCGAGTTCAAAAAGGCACTCGAATTGAATCCCGATGTTGCGCTAACCCGCATCAGATATGGAAGCAATTACCTGACACCGATGGGCCGGACGAGCGAAGCTGTTTCCGAGCTCAAGCGCGCCCTGGAGTTGGAACCCGTTTCGATCGTGGCCGGTACCTTGCTGGCGGCTGCGTATTTGGCGGACGGACAAAGCGACAAGGCCTTAGAACAGATCCTCGCAACAGAGAATCTCGAACCGGGACATAATATGACAGGGTATTGGGTAATGTTGATCTACATTTCGAGAGGAATGTTCAAGGAGGCTCTAGAAATTGCTGACGCTAGATTACTAAAAATGCCGGATGATCAAGACTCGTTGGTGGTCGCAGGCTTCATTTACGCCAAGAATGGAGAAAGAGAAAAGGCCGAGAAGATCATAAGCCAGTTTCGGGAACTCGCTAAAACTCAGTATGTATTGGATTCATATGTCGCCCAGATACACGGAGCCCTCGGGGAGAAGGACAAAGCATTTGCTGAACTTGAGAAGGCCTTTGAACAGCGGGATTTCTTTATCGCGAGTATGAGAACACATCCGATGTTCCAGGACCTTCGCGAAGATCCGCGTCTCGACCAGATAGCAAAACGCGCCGGATTGCCTGACAGAAAATGAGAGTAACTCATCAGCTTTCGATCGCAAGATCGTTAGCGACTTCTTGAATAGCCTTATATGAAACGGTGCCCTGATTGCGGAAGAGATTATAACGACGATTCGTTGAGCTATTGCCTCGATGACGGTGCAGAGCTTCTGTTCGGCCCGAGTTCGCTCGACGAGCCGCTGACGGCCATCTTTCATTCGACTGATGCTCCGAGCGAGGCCGCGACTCGGGCATTTGTTCATACAACGCAAGGTGAGGCGGAGCCTCGGGGAAGTTCAGGTGGATCTGCGGAAAGGCAGAGCGTTCACGCACATCGGGCGGCGAAGCCGCTTGCGGCGTTGGTCGTTGTGGTCGTGATTCTTGTCGGCGGATTCTTCGGGTATCGATATTTCTCGCCAACTAAACAGATCGAATCGATCGCCGTGATGCCGTTTCAGAACGGCAGCGACTCCATCGACTCGGAGTATCTTACGGACGGCCTGGCGGAATCCCTTATCTATAGTTTGTCCCAGATCGAGGGCCTAAAGGTAAGCCCGACGAGTTCCGTATTTCGGTATAAGGGGAAGCAGACCGATTCAGTCATCGCGGGAAAGGAACTCGGGGTTGAGGCTGTGATGACGGGGCGGGTCGCTCAACGGGGCGAAGATCTCATAATCAGCGTAGAGCTTGTTGATGTACGCAACAGCAAGACGCTTTGGGGCGAGCGATACAATCGAAAGATGTCCGATCTTCTGGCGACCCAGCGAGAGATCACGACCGAAATAGTTCAAAAACTTAGGATGAAATTGGCCGGTGAAGTTGAAAAAGAACTAACTAAGACCTACACAGCTGACAACCAAGCCTATCAGCATTATCTGAAAGGGCGGTTTCATTATGGAAAACGCACAAAAGTCGACCTGGAGGAGGGGATCAAGTACTTCGAACAGGCTATCGTCCGTGACCCGGGTTTCGCACTTGCCTACGTCGGTATTTCGGAATCCTATAGGACAATGCCGAGCTATGGCTACGTGGCTCCGAAAGAGGTCGCAGCAAGAGCAAAAGCCGCTGCCCAAAGAGCGCTAGAGATCGATCCGGATCTCGCCGAAGCCCACGCCGCGGTTGCGGGAGAATCCATAATTTTTGATTGGGATTGGCAGAAAGCGGAAAGCGAATATAAAAAAGCGATCGAACTCGGCCCGAATGTCGCTGAGATCCACAAAACTTACGGCTATTCATTTCTCGTGACGATCGGGCGTTTTAGCGAAGCGATCGTCGAATTGAAACGTGCTTTAGAACTGGAACCACTTTCGGCCGTATATGTATCACACCTGGCTTCCGCCTATATGTACGACGGTCAAATGGACAAAGCGCTGGAGCAAACAGCGGTGGCGAACTACCTTGCTCCCGGCCATCCCACCGTTGTCTATCATTCCTGCGTCGTTTACAACAAAGCGGGTATGTACGACAAGGCGATCGAACTTGCCGAACAAGGCCTTAATAAAGATCCCGAGAATCAGGACAGCCTGGTCAATGCGGGATATGCGTATGCAAAGTCCGGCCAGCGTCGGAAGGCCGAAGAAGTTATTCAAAGATTGCGGGCGATCTCAGAGAGCCGATGGGTGCCAAGATCATACTTCGCTCAAATATACGGAGCCCTTGGCGAAAAAGACCGCGCGATCATCGAGCTCGAAAAGGCCTTCGAGGACCGTGACGTTGATGTTACGAAAATGAATGTCCACCCATACTTTGAAGATATTCGCGATGATCCGCGGTTTGCCGCTATCGCGAAACGCGTTGGATTACCTGGTAGAAAATGAACCTCGAAAAAAACACGGTCATCTCCCATTACAAAATTCTTTCCGAGATCGGCAAGGGCGGAATGGGTGAGGTTTATAAGGCTTACGATTCCCGACTTGACCGTGAGGTCGCGATCAAGGTGCTTCCGGCCGAGATGTCGGGCGACGAAGATCGTCTGCGCCGGTTCGAGCAGGAGGCGAAAGCGACTTCGGCCCTTAATCACCCAAATATACTAACCGTTTTTGATATCGGCGAACACGACGGCTCGCCGTTTCTCGTCTCCGAATTGCTCGAAGGCGAGGAGCTTCGCCAGAGGCTCGATGAAGGGCCGATACCGCTCAGAAAAGCCATCGATCTCGCCCAGCAGATAGTCAGCGGGATCTCCGCGGCTCATGAAAAAGGTATAGTTCACCGCGATCTGAAGCCCGAGAACATTTTTGTCACCCGCGACGACCGTGTGAAGATCCTCGATTTTGGTCTCGCAAAACTCCGGGAGCCTAAGACCGAGATCCATGGTTCCGAGGATGCCACAAAACGAGCGCTGACAGATCCGGGACTGGTGATGGGAACGGCCGGCTATATGTCGCCGGAGCAAGTGCGGGGACATTCGGTAGATCATCGATCGGACATCTTCTCCTTTGGGGCGATACTTTACGAAATGCTCACCGGACGCCGAGCATTTCACGGCGAATCGATGGTCGAGATGATGCACTCGATCCTGAAAGATGATGTCCCGGAGACTGCAGAAACGGGAATCACGATTCCGCCCGCCCTCGACAAATTGATGCGTCGATGTCTGGAGAAAAAGCCTGATCGCCGATTTCACTCGGCCCATGATCTCGGGTTTGCCCTCGAAGCCCTGTCAATGCCGACCAGTTCGTCGGGCTCCGGTTTTGCTACCCGCGACGTAACCACAGAGAGTGAAATTCCGGCGAGCAGATGGAAAGCTCCCGCGATCGCCACCGCCTTGTTGTTTTTCGTGGCGGCAGGATTCGGGTTGTGGTATTTCGGACTTTTGGGTTCCAGATCAGGTTCAACCGAATCGAAGGTTACTTATCAACCTCTAACCTTTGAAAAGGGATTCATCTATGCCGCACGGTTTGCACCGGATGGCCGGACGATCGTCTACAGCGCTGACTGGGAAGGACAGCCCCGTCAGTTGTATGTTACAAGCCTTGATAATCCCGAATACCGTCCGCTCGGTTTTCCGGGTGCCGATCTTCTTAGTATTTCGACTTCGGGCGAACTCGCCATTCTTACCGATTCGCAAGTGCTGCTTGCCAATCCATACTTTCGCACCGGAACTTTGGCAAAGGCATCTTTAACCGGCGGAGCATCGCGGGCGGAACTTGAAAATGTCCAGTTTGCGGACTTTGGTCAAAACAATACGATGGCGGTTGCACGTACCGAGAACGGGCGTTCAACTATTGAATTTCCAGTCGGGACGTCAGTTACACAGCGGACGGAGGTCGCGACACTTGCGGATTATGTGGTTCCACGTATATCGCGATCAGGAGATTACCTGGCATTTTTTGACACCACGAAACCCTCAGCTTTTCCAGTGACAATTCTGGACGGGACGAAAAAACCGATCGCCAATAGCCGTAGTTTCTTCGATTGGTGGGGAATTGCCTGGAGATCTGCAAGTGAAGTCTGGTTTGCGGCGGCCGAAACCGCGGGACGAGACGTGGGGATATTTAGTCTGGATACAGACGGAAAGGAACGCACGATCATTCGCTTTCCCGGTTCAGTCACCTTGCACGACATTTCTCCGGCAGGGGATGTACTCATATCGGTGGACCGGAATGTTTCTGCGATCGAAATTGTAGATGGAGCGGATTCGCCTCCCAAAGATCGAACCTGGCGTGAATTGGGAAGGCTCGGCGGAATATCTTCAAACGAAACCCTGATGATCAACGAAACCGGATACAGCGGCGGATCAAAGGGCTCAGTTTATATCTGGAAACCGGAAGGCACACAGCCGGTAAAGATCGCCGATGGGATCGGTCTTGCCTTATCGCCCAACGCTGACAAGGCAATTGTCTTGGTGCGAGTGCCGGAACCGATGGTTTCGATAGTCCCAACAGGTCCTGGAAAACCTCAAAAGCTGAATTTGGGTTCCGTCGCTGATATTGATTGGGCCGGTTGGCTGCCCGACGGCAGGATCCTGATCCAGGCGAAGAAAACTAAGAATGACGATCTCGGAATTTTTGTCCTGGGTGCAGATGGAGAAAACCTAGCGCCGTTTCTCCCGGCCGGTGTTTCGATCCCGGATCGGCGTGAACGGTCAGGCTTTAGCGGATTATCACCTGACGGCACCCGAATGGTAGCTGCCGATACCACCGGGAAACCTGTGCTCTGCACGATCGAAACCGGCAAGTGCGAGCCCATAAATGGAATGAACGACGCCGAGACTTTGGCCGGATGGAGTGCGGACGGATCGAATTTACTGATCTATCAAAGAAAGCCGGGAGAGGTTGAGATCCACCAGCTTGATCCTGCTTCAGGTAAAAGATCTTTGTGGAGAAAGGTCTCTCCGGCAAGATCGTCAACAACCGGTGTCTATTCGCTTTTTGTTTCCGCCAAAGGCACGATCGCATACGGCTATCAGGAAGAAATAAGCAAGCTCTATTTGGTCAAGGGTCTGGAATAAGTGCAATTTGAAATGCCATTGAAAATAGAGACATTTCTACTTACTTGCCGGTCCAAACATTATCTTTAATGTTCGAATCGGGGAACCTTCCAAATGGGTCCAGAGTTATTTTGCTGATCTTGCGTTTTCCAAGATCAAGTACAGCCTGAAAATCTCGATCGCCGTTAAACCAGACATCTTCGTGCCATCTTACGATCGCCGTTTTATCGTCAGTCATTTTCGCATTCGGCATTGCCTTGATCTTCTCGCTGCCGTCAGCAAATTCGACTTTGAGCACGACAGGGGAAGGCATTTCGCCCGCTTGATGGACCGTAACTCTTGTCTTGTCGCCTTGCGAAACGACCTCTTTGATCGAACCGTTAACGCTCTCAGTGGTAAAAAGCCAGTAGTACCAGAACCAATTAAGGTCACGACCAAGCTCTTTATTCATAAAGAAAGTGAAATCCCAGGGCGACGGATGTTTGAACTTCCACGTTTCAACATATTTCTTGAGGGCTGCATTCATCGCGTCGTCACCGACCATTCCGCCCAGCATAGAAAACATCAATGGTGCTTTGTTGTAAGTTTGAAAGCCATAAAGAGTGCCGCCATAGTTGGCGTTCCACATCATCGTCGGTTCATCTTCATTTCCGCTGATCCTGCCGTAGCTCTGCCCCAAACGATCAAGGTCAAAAGGTTTCCCGCGGGCATCGGCATTCGAAAGTATATTTGAATACTGATTAAACCCCTCGTCCATCCAGCCGTAACGTGTTTCGTTAGTTCCCACCATCATCGGTATCCATTGATGAAAGGTCTCGTGATCGGCGGCCCCCTGATTCGAGTTGATAACCATCGGATATTCCATTCCGGCACTTGGGCCATCCTGCAGCGTTAATTGCGGAAAGGCGTATGGGATCAAAAGCTTAGAATAAAACTCCAGAGCATGGCGGGAATTTTTGCCGGCATTAGCAAATAAACGTGCCCGTTCGGGGAGGTAAAACATATGAACCGGAACATAACCCTTTGTCGGAATGTTCGCGCGTGTGCTTCGCCAAATAAATTCATTCGAGGTTGCCCAGGCAAAATCATTTACTTCTTCTGCAACAAAATGCCAAATATTCTTGTCGCGAGGCAGCAGTGCTTTACCGACACCGCGTTCATCTTCATTGACGATCATTACCTCTTCATCGGTTCTTAATGCCGCAGCCAGCCGCTCACGAACAAACGGAGCGAGGGCTTCGCTGGCATTTTGCAGCACTCCCGTTCCGCTTACGAGCCATCCCGAAGGAACTTCGATCCTAACGTCAAACTTGCCGTAGTTGTTATAAAACTCCGAAGGGCCGAGATAAATATTTGTTTCCCATCCTCGCAGATCATCGTATTTTGCCAAACGCGGATACCACTGGGTCGGTTGGAAAAGTCTGCTGTCCCAACGCTGCGTCATCCGATGCCCTTGACCACCCTCGCCACCCGGAAGTTTTGTACTCCAATCAATTTCAATGGTTGCCAAGCTGCGCGGCTCGATCGGTGTTGCGAGATATACACTGGCGACCGTTTGATCTAACCCGGCCACAAATGAACTTTCGACCTTCTGCGGTTCTTGGCCGCGATCTTGTCTTGGCGGGCTTAACTTCAGATCAATCTCAACGCCGTTGATCTTGATCCGGGTGACCACCATTCCATCGGTATTTTCCGCCGGAACTGAAAAACCGCGCGGAACGCGGGGTCGATAGATATTGTGGTCGAGCCGTAAGACGATCCGATCTAGCCTATCGGGGCTATTGTTATGGAGTGAAATTGTTTCGCTTCCGGTAATGGTTTGCGTTCCGGGATCGAGACTGGCATTTATCGAATAATCGGTTTTTAGCTGCCAATAATTCGCCCCCGGACGGCCAGAGGTATCTCTCGTACCGGCCCTATAAGCCTTTTCAATTGAATTCGTTAGCGGAATATTCCGGCGTATCGCTCGCTTTGCCGATGCTCCCGAATCCTTAAGGATCGCAGGATCCAGAGGTGTTTCGGCCGTCTGTACCTGGCCAAAAGCAACACAGTGGCTTAAAAACAAGAGCACTATAAGAATCTTTGACTTCATTGAGATACCTTCGAAGATCTATTTCAGAATTGTCGGAATCTCGGCAATTGTAAATCTTTGAGCGTTGAGATGCTAGCTTTGACCCCTTAAGAGGTGATCCGAGGTAAGCGGCTCGGCCGAGAAGAATAGGATTTCCCGAACAAACTGAGGTTTCGCAAAATAATGATATCTTAATTGTTAGAGTCTGCCTTGCTGAATTTCAAGACGATGTCCTGAATGGAGAAGAGACCTTTACGACAATACGCTGTCGTATTGTCTCGACGATGGAAATGTTCTGCTCGAGAGGCGGACGAGCGACAAGTCAGAGTCCGCTGAGTCAGCGCGATCACGTCGATGAGCCGCCGATCGAACCGGTAGGACTGATAGGATAACGCGAGAAAAGAATGTGCCGAACTGAACGAAGACGTTTCCGCGTCGCTTTTGTGGAATCACGATCTTGCTCCGACGACGATCGGCCAGCGGACGTGGTCGACCTGGAACATCGCGGCGCTTTGAATCGGGATGAGCGTCGTGATCACGACACGGTTCAGAACAGATCTAGTGACGAAGAATAAGGAGAATTACTTACATATGACACGAAACGAGACCAATTTGGTCATGGTGGTTTTTTTACTTTTGGTGTTTACCATCGCTTGTGGTTCAGGTGAGGAATCCAAAACAGAAAATAGTAACAGAGAGGAAGCCGTCTCGAACGACTCGATCGGCGATACGACCGCCCGCGCAGAGGATCTTCCTGAAGATGAGGCCAGTGAGAGTCCCGCGAACGGGCCGACGACGGTCAGGTTTGGTCAAGGGAAGACCTCGGGAACCTATAATAAGTCCATCAAAAGCGGGGAATCCCATGTTTATTTCTTGACGGCTTCAGCTGGTCAAACGATGGATATAAAAATCGATTCTCCGCAGGAGGACGCCGGATTTACCGTTTTTAATCCGGCCGGAAATGAAATTTCAGCTGCGGAGGAAACCACCGAAGTAAGAAGTTTCAGCGAGGAACTGGCTGATTCGGGAAAATATAGGATCGTCGTTTCATCCGGGCGAAATGTCGCTTATAGCATCACTTTCAGCGTCTCGGCCAAGTCCAATGATCTGACAGCGGCTGAAGCCGACGGCGGTGCAAATAAGACGGTCAGATTTAGTAAGGGGGCGACATCAGCATCGTACAGTAATTCAGTGATCCGAGGCGACCGAGACACGTATAATCTTAGTGCAGGTGCCGGCCAATTTATGACTGTTTCGATAACTTCGGTGGAGAATAATGCAAGTTTTCAAATCGTTGGCCCGAATGGAGAAGATCTGGTTTCGGATGATACTAACTGGACGGAGGAGCTTCCCCGCACCGGGAATTACAGGATAATAGTCGGGTCAGGCCGCGGAAACGCTACTTATACGATCAGGTTCAAAGTGGTTCAATCACCGATCGATCATTGAAAATGACATTCGGCTAAAAGAATGCGAAAAAAGCGGGACAGAAGAGTGAGTTGTAAACAGCGGATCGGGCAACCGTGATTTGACGAACGACCGCCTCGACCCACGAGGCTGTTTAGATCGCTGAGTCGCATTTTATTTGTTCTACCTGTATTGGTATTTCGGGTCAGAACTAAACGTGAAACGATGCCCTGAATTCAGACGGAACAGTTAAGTCGACACGAGAAAATGAAAAACGACAGTGCTGCTTTTGTTGAGCTGGCCGAAGACGTTTCCGCGTCACCGCTGTGGAATGCCGACCTTGCTCCGACGACGATCAGCCAGCGGACCTGGTCGACGTGGAACATCGCGGCGTTGTGGATCGGGATGAGCGTCGTCATCACGACGTATATGCTCGCCGGCGGGTTTATCGCCCAGGGGATGACGTGGTGGCAGGCGATGCTGACCATCCTGCTCGGCAATTGTATCGTGTTGGTTCCGATGGTGCTGAACGCCCATGCCGGCACGAAATATGGCATATCGTTTCCCGTTCTGTTGCGTGCTTCATTCGGGACGAAGGGCGCGAACATCCCTGCGATATTGCGTGCGATCGTCGCGTGCGGATGGTTTGGGATTCAGACGTGGATCGGCGGCACTGCGATCGATGCTTTGCTAGCGGCGTTGTGGGGCGGTTGGACCGAGATCGGCGGCGTTATTGCCGGAAATCCGGTGCATACGTGGCTTTCGTTTTTTCTCTTTTGGGCGATCCAAGTCGCGATAATCCTCCGCGGCATCGAGGGCATCAAGCACCTTGAATCGTGGGCCGCACCGCTGCTACTGTTCGGAGGATTGGTGCTCCTGATCTGGGCTTCGAGTGCGGCCGGCGGGCTCGGCAACGTGCTTTCCGGAACGGCTGCTTTGCAGACGTCGCAAGCAGATTTCTGGGCGATATTTCCGGCTGCGCTGACGGCCTCGGTGGGTTATTGGGCGACTCTTAGTTTGAACATTCCCGACTTTACACGTTACGCAATAAGCCAGCGTTCGCAGATGCTTGGGCAGGCTCTCGGGCTGCCGCTGACGATGACGGCGTTTGCCTTTATCGGCGTGGCGGTGACGAGTGCAACCGTGATCATCTACGGCGAGGCGATCGCCGATCCGGTCGAGCTGATCAAGCGATTCGACAACACGCTGGTGATCCTTTTCGCGATGATCGTTATTTTCGTCGCCCAGCTTTCGACAAACATGGCCGCGAACGTCGTCTCGCCATCAAACGATTTTTCAAACATAAACCCCAAACGCATTTCATACGTTGCCGGCGGATTAATCACGGCAGTCATTGGCATCGTGATGATGCCGTGGCAGTTGATGTCGTCGATGGGCGCTTACATTTTCACATGGCTGATCGGATATTCCGGCCTAATGGGAGCCATCGGCGGAATACTGATCTGCGATTATTGGCTTATCAGAAAACGGCGGATCGAACTCGCCGAGCTCTACAAAACGGACGGCATCTATTCCTACACCGGCGGTTTCAATTGGCGGGCGATCGCTGCATTGGTGCTTGCCATCGCACCGGTTGTTCCCGGTTTTCTTCGAGCCGCGACTACGCCGGGTGGCCAGGTGGCCGATCCGAATTTCTTTGACACGCTTTACACCTACGCGTGGTTCGTTACCTTTGGTTTAGCCTTTATCTTGTATTATCTTTTGATGAGTCTGAAGAAGCGATAGGACCGATATGACCGATAAGTCCTATATCAAATGAGAACCCGATGCCATCGAGAATAATAAAAGCCGGCCTGATACAGGCCCATAACGTCGCACCGGCGGATGCTCCGATCGACGAGATCAAGAGGGCGAACATCGCCAATCAGATGAAGTTTGTCGAGGATGCCGCTCGGCAGGGCGTGCAGATGCTCTGTTTTCAGGAGATATTTACCACGCCGTATTTCTGTGCCGAGCAGGAAACGCGTTGGTATGAGGCGGTCGAACGCGTGCCTGACGGGCCGACGGTCAAGCTGATGCAGGATGTTGCAAAGCAGCATGGGATGGTTCTTATCGTTCCGATCTACGAAGAAGAGCAGGCCGGCATATATTACAATACGGCGGCCGTGATCGATGCCGACGGCAAGTACCTCGGCAAATATCGCAAGACGCATATTCCGCATGTAGCGCCCGGCTTTTGGGAGAAGTTTTATTTTCGGCCGGGCAATCTTGGATATCCGTGTTTCGATACGGCATTTGGGCGGATCGGGGTTTACATTTGCTATGACCGGCATTTTCCGGAGGGCGCGCGATGTCTCGGGTTGAACGGAGCCGAGATAGTGTTTAATCCATCAGCAACTGTCGCCGGCCTTAGCGAGTATCTCTGGAAGCTCGAGCAACCGGCACACGCCGTCGCGAATGGTTATTTCGTCGGAGCTATAAACCGCGTCGGGACGGAAGCCCCGTGGAACATCGGCGAGTTTTACGGGCAATCTTATTTCTGCGATCCGCGCGGACAGATCATCGCCGAAGGCTCACGCGACCAAGATGAGCTGATCGTCGCGGACCTCAACATGGACAAGATCCGCGAGGTCCGAAACACATGGCAATTCTTCCGCGATCGGCGGCCCGATCTTTACGGCCCGATCGTTGAAGATTAGAAAGTGGAGAATGGGATACGGGTATGAGGCCTGTCATCATCACATTAGTCATCGTTGTGCTTTTTTGCACGAGCGGCTTTGCTCAAACCGTCGAGCAGATCGAAACAATGCTCGTTGGTTACAGGTTAGAACTGCAAAAGGTTTCGAACTACGGAGGCTCTCGGGATTACGATGCCCAATCAGAGTTGAATAAAAAGCTTCGCGAGTCGCTACTTAAGTTTGGGACGAGGCCCGATGTTCTCGACCATCCGTTTCCGAAGCTTAGCGATCTGATGTTCGTTACCACGTCAAAGGACGGGCGGCTTCGCACCTATTCGTGGGACACCGAAAGCGGCGGTTCGATGCACGACTTCATAACGGTTTATCAGTATCGAACGCGAGACGGAAAGGTAAACGTGTGGGCGGCCCCCCTTTCCGATGACATAAGCGAATTTGGAGCCGGTTCCTTTGTCCACCAAATATTCCAAACCGAAACAAAAAAGGGGAGTTTGTATCTGGTGATTTCTACATTTATTGGCTCGACCAGTTTGGCGGCGCAGACGCTCGATGTGGTTCGAATTGATGGGGGACAACTAAATAAAGAGGTAAGAGTCATTCGTACTCAGTCGGGGTTAAAAGGCTCGGTAGGCTTTGAGTACGACTTTTTTTCTGTGGTTGACCGGCCTGAGCGGCCGATAAAGCTGTTCGAATTCAATGAGGCGCGAAAGGAGTTTCGTTTTCCCGTTGTGATCGAGGACGAAGAGACGCGTCAGGGCAGAGTTACGAATCGTTTTATCACCTATCGCTTCAACGGCCGGTATTTTGTGAAGTTAAAGTAGATGCAGCATCGCGAACGATATTCCTCTGGGGCAAAATGGGAGTCGATCGTCGGGTATTCGCGGGCCGTGCGGGTCGGCGACCGGATCTATGTTACCGGCACGACGGCGACGGACGAGAACAGCAACCTTGTCGGCATTGGCGATGCCTATCGGCAGACCGTGCAGTGCATTTTGAACATCGAGCGGGCATTGAAGCATTTCGACGCAACGCTTGAACACGTCGTTCGCACGCGGATATTCGTCACCGATATCTCGCTTTGGGAAGAGTACGGCCGTGCACACGGCGAGTTTTTTCGCGATATAATGCCGGCAACGACGATGGTCGAGGTCTCCGGGCTGATCGATCCCGATATGCTGGTCGAGATCGAGGCCGACGCCGAGTTTTGATCGCTATTAATGTCCAATCTCACGAACGAACAGATCGAGCGGAACTTCGCCGAGCTTAACCCGCTGATGTCGCATGCGGAGGCTTTGGCCGAGGCGAACCGCTGTCTCTATTGCTATGACGCGCCGTGCATGCATGCGTGCCCGACGCACATCGATGTTCCCTCATTCATCAAAAAGATCGCGACCGGCAACCTGAAAGGCTCGGCCCGGGTTATCTTTGACGCGAACCCGATCGGTTCGACCTGTGCCCGCGTTTGCCCGGTCGAGGCATTGTGCGAAGGTGCGTGCGTCGAGAAAACACTCGTGCAAAAGCCGATCGAGATCGGAAGGCTCCAGCGTTATGCCACCGAAAAAGTTCTTGTGGAGAGCACACCGCTTTTTGAGGTCGGAGCACCCAATGGCTTTTCGATTGGCATCGTCGGCTCGGGGCCGGCGGGACTTTCCTGTGCCGCTTATCTCGCTCGGCTCGGTTACGCGGCGACGGTTTATGAGCGGCGTGCCCGTCCCGGCGGGCTCGATACCTACGGCATGGCGGAGTATAAGATGACGCGTTCTGTTTCGCTTGCCGAGGTCGGGCTGATCGAACAAATGGGCGTCAAGTTTGTCACCGAGACATCGGTAGTTGCGGATGACAATGACGACGTTAAAGATTCGCTCACTGCCGGAGAGATTCGTACGCGCCACAACGCCATCCTAATAGCGGCGGGACTTGGGGCGACAAACCTGCTCAATATTCCCGGAGAAGATCTGGAAGGCGTCATCGATGCACTGACATTCATCGAGCAGGTGAAGACGCGCGACTGGAACGCCGTTCCGCTTGGGAGCACCGTCGCCGTGATTGGTGCGGGGAACACGGCAGTTGATGCCGCGACGCAGGCAAAGCGGCTCGGTGCGGCAAAGGTAATGATGGTCTACCGGCGGACCGAGGCTGACGCTCCGGCTTACGAATACGAACTCGAACTTGCTCGTCTTGATGGGATCGAGTTTCACTGGCAGACGACGCCGGTCGAGATCACGGGGAACGGCAAGGTCGCCGGCTTACGTTGCTCTACAGTTGATGGCGACGAAGCCATTATCGAATGCGATCAGGTCATCAAGGCCATCGGCCAGGCGAAACTTGGCACGTCGCTGAGTGAAGCGTTTGAAATCGATATCGACGAAAAGGGCCGAGTGCGTGTCGATGACGACATGCGGACCTCGGATCCGATGATCTTTGCCGCCGGCGATTGCGTCAGCGGCGGTGCTGAAGCCGTCGACGCCGCTCAAATGGGCAAGCTCGCCGCGATCGGCATTCACCGTTCGCTTACCGGTGAGCGGGTCGAGTTTGCGGGCTCGGGCGTTTCAAAGTAAACTTTCGCAAAAGCTTTTCTTACCAATCAGACAATTTCATTCGAGGACCGGGACAATATGGAAAATGAAACCGTACCCAGCGCAAAGCCGAGCGGCTTTGTCGACCGTGCTTTGGATCTGATCGAGCGTATAGGCAACAAGCTGCCGGACCCGGCTGCGCTGTTCTTGATCTTGCTCTTTGTCGTCTGGATCTGTTCAGCAATATTTTCGGGAATGTCGTTCGCAGAGCTCGACCCGCGTTCACAGAAGCCGATCGTGGTCAACAATCTCCTGACCGGCACGGCGATCGCTACGTTTCTTTCGACGATGGTCTCGACCTTCATGGCATTCCCGCCGCTCGGTGTAGTTTTGCTTGCCCTGCTGGGTGTCGGCGTCGCTGAACATACCGGCTTTATCAATGCTTCGCTCAAGGCTCTGCTCAACATCACGGCACCTTCGCTGCTGACGCCGATGGTGGTCTTCGTCGGCATTATTAGCCACACCGCGGTCGACGCCGGCTATGTTCTGGTGATACCGCTCGGAGGCGTGATCTTTTATACGGCCGGCCGGCATCCTCTGGCAGGTATTGCGGCGGCATTCGCCGGAGTCTCGGGCGGATTTAGTGCGAATTTCATTCCGTCGAGTCTCGACCCGCTGCTCGCGGGTTTGACGCAAACGGGAGCACAGTTCATCAACGCGAGCTACGTCGTAAATCCGCTATCAAACTGGTATTTTACGGCGGCCTCGACGCTGCTGCTCGTCGGGCTTGGTTGGTTTGTGACCGACAAGATAGTCGAACCGCGACTCAAGAAAACGACCGAGGTTGATGGCGACCCGGACGAGATGCCGAAGATGGAAACGCTTGGCCCGCAAGAAAAGAAAGGGCTTGTTGCCGGGCTCGTCACGCTTGTTGTCGGCCTCGCGATCCTTATTGCCGTTTCCTTGCCTGCAGATTCGATGTTCCGTTCGCCTGCCGGCTTTAAGGTGACGGCCGCTTCGGTCGAAAAGCTAAAAGCCGAAGGGATGCCCGAGGATGTCGCGCTCAAGCTTGGCCCGATCCTTGAACAAGAACTATTTGGGAAAACGGCGCTCGAAAATGCGGTGAAGGCCCGGCTTGGCGAAGAGAATGCAAAGACCTACGGTGCTGCGGTTGCAAAGAGTGCCGAGCCGGTCGCACCGCAGCTTACCGCAAATTCGGCCCCGCTGATGCTCTCGATCGTGCCGCTGATCTTTTTGCTGTTTTTGATTCCGGGCATCGTTTACGGAATTGTCGCAGGAACGGTCACGAGCCATCGCGACATAGTTGCGGGAATGAGCAAGTCGATGAGCACAATGGGCTACTATATTGTGCTTGCGTTCTTTGCGGCCCTTTTCATCGCGGCGTTCAATCAGTCAAATCTCGGTGCCTTGATGGCCGTTAAGGGGGCGAACTTTCTGCAGTGGCTGAACCTGCCAGTGCAGATCACGATCATCGGCATCATCTTGCTGACCGGGCTGCTGAACTTGGTCATCGGTTCCGCTTCCGCAAAATGGGCATTGCTCGCACCGATCTTTGTCCCACTCCTGATGCAGCTTGGGCTTTCGCCCGAGCTCGCACAAGCGGCCTATCGTATCGGCGACTCAACGACAAATATCGTCACACCGCTGATGCCGTATTTCCCGCTCGTGGTCGTCTTTGCACAACGTTATGTTAAGGGCACCGGCATCGGCACGTTGATCTCGATAATGCTGCCGTTCACGGTCGTTTTCATGGTCTTCTGGATCATCTTCCTTATCGCATATTGGGTACTCGGCATTCCGCTCGGTGTTCAGGCTCCGTACACGTATCCATAATTGAGGAAACAACAAATAAAAAGAGGGGTATTTCAATGAGCATTGGCATTCGCTTTTCGTCGTTGTATTTTCGGCTCGGTTTTTCAGGGTTGGGATTTGCGATTCTCGCGTTGATCTCCATCGCGGCGGGTTCAGTTTCAGGACAAAAGATCGACGACAGTTTTACCTACTTTAGGGCTGACGCGATAAATGGGCCGAACAATACGTACCGATGGAACTTGATACCGGAAATAAATATTCCGGGTGCCGCGAAAGGGAGCCCGCTTCGCATTGTTCTAAAGCAAAACGGAAAGGAGGTTTATTCTCACACGTGTAACCTTGCGGGCGAAACAGGTACGCAGACTCAGGCGTGTGTTCCACGTAACAATTCGATCGCGGAAACGGGACTGTTCAACGTAGAGGTGTTTCTTAACGACAAACTGTTGCGGACCTACAAGATCGACATTCGGAAGACGACCAAGCAGAATAACCGCCGTCCTGAATTCTATATCCAAAGGCATGCTGATGCGGCCGTCGCTTATTTGAGCAAGAGTATCGCAAACGTACTTGTGCTCAACATGGTTTTTTCCCCCGTCGAGGACTATGGGAAAACATTTGGGTATAACATCGCTCTCAAGTGCACAGCGAATGGCAGTCCGATAGTATTCGGTGACAAGCTGACCAATTTTAAGCAGGCCGCGAATAAGGTTACCAGCGGATTTACTGAGATCCGAGATCCGAAGGCAGGCATCCTACGAGACACCATTAGGTTCGATCAAATGGCGATCCAACTTCCATTGACCCTGGGCCCTGTCAATATCTCGTTTGCACCGGGACGAGGATGGCCCGATGCAGCCAAAACGTCTGGAAAATGGCAGTGCGATGTGTACGGTGAAAAGACCAACGAGGTATTCCGAACATTTCGTTTTGAGGTTGCTGGAGGCACTGTCATTCCGCATCCTGAGCAGCGTTCCGGCAATGTAAATCTCGACAAAGACAAATGGCTGATCGATTTGGAGATACCGAAAGGAGGCAGCGCGATCGATAAACGACTTCTTCCTTCGCCCAACGCCGGACTTTTCTTCGGGATTCCGTGGTCAACGGCCGAAGGGAAAGCGATGGCCGGACGGATGTCGAAGAAAGGTGAGGCATTTCCAAATTAGTGCAGAGGCACGTTAGGCTGCTCACAATGTCGAATTATTACAAGATCGAGGGTGAGAATGAGTTCGCCTATTTTCGCGCGAATGTTAACCAACTGCGGCAGGCTCTCGATGGTGACCGATTGTGGGCAGTGCGGATGATGGAAACCGGTATTCCGTTTGAACTCGGTAGGTATTGGGAGGTCACTCGTCGAGCGTTGCTCTGTCCGTCCAAGATCGAAAAGCACGGCGAATATTTTTTTAGGGGCCGAGGAACCCTTTACTTCTGCTATCAGGTTGAGGCTGTCGGCGACAATGTATCGCGGATCGTTCCGTTGGGAAACATGTCGCTCGGAAGAAAGATCGCTATGCCTTGCGCTCTTCTTCTGATCTTTGTTTTACCCGTTGTTTTTACGCCGCTCTTCTATCTATATTGGAATTGGGAGACGAAGAGGCATTCGAAGGATAAGTTGAGAGCTTTTTGTCATTATTTGGAAACAAAAGTTACGGGATCGATTCGAGAATCAAAAGGAGGGAAATTAAAATGAGATCCGTTGAGTCAAGAATCAATTTACTTTTCATTTTGCTCATCTTGCTGGCCGTTTCACTTGGGTGTCTGGGGCCGAGTTCAAGTAGCACGCAATGTGAGGGTACAGTAAAGGTCAACGGAAAGACTTACACCGGACAGGCGAAGGATGAAGAACAGGCCGGGTTAAATGCTTGCAACAAGTACTGCCTCGAAGAGGATGAGCGTGCGAAAGGAATGGTTCAAGACTGGCTTGCCTCGGGCGCGGCGGCTGAATTCGAACGGAAAATGAAAAGGAAGCCGACGAAGGAAGACGCAGTGATCGAGGACAAAGCGATCCTCGATTACGTCACCAAGAACTGTGCTTCGAAGTGTAAGACCGAGGCCAACAAGAATAGGCACACGTTGGAAACGGAGTGTAAGTAAAATCAAGTGAAAACTGTTGTTAATGGCCGACCTTAGTAGCAATTTTGCAGGAATAAGATCGCCGAATCCTTTTTGGTTGGCGAGCGCTCCGCCGACGAATATGGGTTCGATGGTCGAGCGCGCTTTTGATGCGGGTTGGGGCGGGGCGGTTTGGAAGACGCTGGGTGAGCCGATCGTCAATGTTTCATCGCGGCTGGCTGCGATCGATCATGGAGCGATGCGGATGATTGGGCTCAACAACATCGAGCTGATCACCGACCGGCCGCTTGAAGTAAATCTTAGAGAGATCGCCGCGTGCAAGAAAAAATATCCCGATCATGCTCTGATCGTCTCGCTGATGGTCGAATCGAAACGCGAGGCCTGGCACGAGATCGTTAAGCGTTCACAGGATACGGGATGCGACGGGCTTGAGCTAAACTTCGGCTGCCCGCACGGAATGAGCGAACGCGGCATGGGCGCCGCGATGGGGCAGGTGCCCGAATACACCTCCATGGTCACTGAGTGGGTGAAAGAGGTTGCCGATGTTCCGGTTATCGTCAAGCTTACGCCAAACGTTACGAACATTGTCCCACCGGCGAAGGCCGCGTTGAGGGGCGGTGCCGACGCTGTTTCGCTGATCAACACTATCAACTCGATAATGGGCGTCGATCTGGACACGATGGTCCCGCACCCGAACGTCAACGGCATGGCCGCCCACGGCGGGTATTGCGGTCCGGCGGTCAAACCGATCGCGCTTAATATGGTAAGCGAGCTTGCCCGTGATGCGGAATTCACGATCCCGATCAGCGGCATCGGAGGCATTTCGTCGTGGCGTGATGCGGTTGAATTTATGCTGCTCGGTGCGGGGAATGTGCAGGTCTGCACCGCCGTTATGCACTACGGCTATCGGATCGTCGAAGACATGATCGACGGCTTAAATAATTACCTCGATGAAAAGGGAATTGCGTCCGTCAACGACATCATCGGGAAGTCGGTGCCGCGGGTGACCGATTGGGGACGCCTCGATTTAAACTACGTCGTTAAGGCCCACGTTAACGAGGAACATTGCATTCGCTGCAATCTTTGCTACGTCGCGTGCGAAGATGGAGCCCATCAGTCGTTCGAGTTTGTCGAATCGAATGGCCATCGCTATCCGCGGGTCATCGAGGAAGAATGCGTCGGCTGCAATCTTTGTGCTCTTATCTGCCCGTCGCCCGGGGCGATCACGATGGAACGCCGCGACGACGGCTCAAATCCGCAAACCTGGCGTGAGCGAACTACGTCGTGATGATCTGTCCCAATTGGCGATTGGGCAATTTTCAATTGACAATTGGAAGATCAGATGCTGCCTTTACCAATTGAATTGGCGGCGATTCTCCCGAGTGCTGCTACGAACCGGTTGAAGTTCGAGAAACGCTGATCGCTCGTTAAACCTTTTGCGAATCGAGCGTAGATCTGCTGAGCGATGACGGCGATCTTGAACGTGCCGAAGACGTAGTAGAAAAGCAGGTCGGGAAGTTCGCGGCCGGACGCCTCCGCATACATATCGGCGAGGTCGCGGCGAGTGAAGTTTTCCATCAGCACCCGCGGGTTGAACGGCATATTCATCAACTCCTCGCCGGCATCGGGCGACATCCAATAACCGAGCGTTGTGCCGAGGTCCATCAACGGGTCGCCGAGCGTGACCATTTCCCAGTCGATCACGGCGGCGACTCTGGTCAGGTCGTCGATATCGAGCATGATGTTGTCAAACTTGTAATCATTGTGGATAAGAGCGGCGCCGAATTCCGGCGGCACATTCTCGCCGAGCCATTTCATTGCCGCCTCTAGTTCGGGGTGCTCATCCGTCTTTGCCGCGATGTATCTTTTTGTCCAACCATCGACCTGCCGACGATTATAGCCTTTCGGCTTTCCGAGCTCGGCAAGTCCGGCAAATTCAAAATCGACTTTGTGAAGATCGGCGAGTCCACGGATAAAGCTTCGGCAGAGCTTTGCCTTCTTTTCCTTTGAAGACGCGATGGTTTGGGGCAGCGTGCCGCGGATCACGATCCCCTCGCGTTTCTCCATCAGATAAAACTCGGCACCGATCACTGATTCTTCATCACAGAAAAAGATCGGCTCCGGGGCAGGCGGATAGGCAATGCCGAGTTTTGACAAGACGTCAAACTCGCGCCGCATATCGTGAGCCGTCTTGACCGTATTGCCGAAGGGCGGCCTTCGCAATACGTATTCGGTCGAACCCAGCCGAATGAGGTAGGTCAGGTTCGAACTCCCGGCAGGGTATTGAAGTATCTCAAGTTCCGAAAATGGAGTTGGCAGCCGGCTCCTTAAGTACCCCTCAAGTCGTTCGCTATCAAGTTCCTCTCCCGGGCGGGGTTGCTGTGCTTTATCGTTAATCATTCGTGATCGTTAGGCCGTAGGCTGTGGTAATCTGTGGCGAATATGGACTTCGATTATTCTGCAAAAACGGCTGAACTGCAAAAGCGGCTCGCGGCATTCATGGATGAGTACGTCTATCCGAACGAGCAGCGGTATCACGACGAAGTGAACTCGGGCGACCGTTGGCAGCCGCTTTCGCTGATCGAGGAGCTCAAATACGAAGCAAAAAAGCAGGGCCTGTGGAACCTATTTCTGCCGGGCGTTTCAGGGCTAACGAATCTCGAGTACGCACCTCTCGCAGAGATGATGGGTCGCGTCGTTTGGGCGTCCGAGGTATTCAATTGCTCGGCTCCGGACACGGGGAATATGGAGGTGCTGCATCTTTATGGAACTGAAGAGCAGAAAGAAGAGTGGTTGCGGCCATTGCTTAGTGGAGAGATCCGTTCATGCTTCGCGATGACCGAGCCCGATGTCGCGTCGTCCGATGCGACGAATATTGAGGCGTCGATCGTCGCGGACGGCGAAGATTATATTCTCAACGGCAGAAAATGGTGGTCGACCGGTGCGGGCGATAAGAGATGCAAGCTAGCGATCTTTATGGGCAAGACCGACCCGCAGGCTCCAAGACATTTGCAGCAGTCAATGATCCTCGTCCCGATGGATGCTGAAGGCGTAAAGGTCGAGCGGCTGCTGAATGTCTTTGGCTTCGATGATGCGCCGAATGGCCACGCCGAAGTTTCCTTCACAAATGTCCGCGTCCCGAAGAGCAACATTCTTCTCGGCGAAGGCCGTGGATTCGAGATCGCACAGGGGCGGCTTGGGCCGGGGCGTGTTCATCATTGTATGCGTCTGATCGGCGTCGCCGAACGCTCGCTGGAACTGATGATCGAGCGAGCAGCGTCGCGAGTCGCCTTCGGCAAGCCAATCGTCGAGCAAGGCGTTGTCCGGCAATGGATCGCCGATGCACGATGCGCGATCGATCAGGCACGCCTGCTTGTCCTTAAGGCGGCATGGAAAATGGACACGGCCGGAAACAAGGCCGCCCGGAAAGAGATCGCGATGATAAAGGCGGTTGCTCCGCGAATGGCGCTTGAGGTCATCGACCGTGCGATCCAGGCACATGGCGGCGGTGGCGTTTCGCAGGATCATCCGCTTGCGAGCTTCTGGATCTACGCACGTTCTCTGCGGCTTGCGGACGGCCCGGATGAAGTTCATCTAGCGTCGATCGCGAAAATGGAGATCGCTGAAAACCGGACGAACTGACAACACCGCGGGCCAGGTTTTACCTTTGCGTTTTCCTTCGAATAGTGATCACCAATTCCCAACCGAAATTCACGGGTCGGTCAATTTGATGGCATTTCTTTCACGGTGTGTTCAACATGACAAAAAAGTGTTGACAAATGTTTTTCTTTCCTGTAACTTTATCTCACGGTGGTCAAAAACTGCCGTCACCCATCGCCACCCGATGCGAACCATTACAACAGAATACATATCGACCGCTTGCTCTTCGTAGCTGTCGCAACAGACTCAAGACGAAACGATCTCGATTCACTGCCTTCAGTTGGCCTGTCCTGAAAATCGCCCTTCCGATGCAGTAGATCAATCAAACGGTGGCAAGAAAATCTTAAATCGGTGCCTCGAGATCGTTTCGCTTAGTTCCCCTAATTTTGAATCCCAACGTCCCAAAAACAGGTAACCCCGTCCAATAGGAGCTTAATAACAATGCTGTTCGGTAAAAAGAAAAGCGTCGCCGGCCTCGACATCGGCTCCAGCTCAGTCAAAATGGTCGAGCTTGAGAATAAGGCCAATGTGCTTTCGCTCTCGGCTCTTGGTTTTGAGAATCTGCCCGATGAGACGATCATCGATGGCCAGATCATGGAGCTCAACACGGTTTCGAGCGTGATCCAGAGCGTATGCAGCAATAGCCGCTCTACGGCAGACCGCGTCGTCACCGGCGTTAGCGGCCACTCGGTCATCATTAAAAATATTGTTCTTCCGGCGATGAGTGCCGATGAACTCGAAGAATCGATCGACTGGCACGCCGAAGAGCACATCCCTTACGACCTCGCAGACGTCAGCCTTGACTATCAGGTAACGGCATCGAATTCCGATTCGACGAACGTGCTGATCGCCGCGTGCAAGCGAGAGCGTATAGACAATATCTGCCAGGCGATACAGCTCGCCGGCAAGCAGCCGCAGGTTATCGATGTCGATACCTTCGCGCTTCAGAATTGCTACGAATACAACTACCAGCCGCGTGAAGAACAGGTCGTAACCCTACTCAACATCGGAGCCTCAACGATGAACGTAAACATCGTCAAGGGCACGCGTTCGCTGTTCAGCCGCGACATAACCGTCGGCGGCAGCCAGTTCACCGATGTCATCCAACGCAATCTCGGTGTCAGCTTCCAGCAGGCCGAGGCGCTCAAGCGGGGTGTTCCGCAAGCAGTTGACGGTGTTGAAGAAACCGCCATCGAGCCGCTTGTTGGCAACGTTACGGAATTGGTCGCGATGGAGATCCAGAAGACCTTCGACTTTTACCGTGCGACGACCGAGGACAACGAAACGGTCGTAGAAAAAATTCTTATCTCCGGCGGCGGTTCCAAGCTTAACGGCCTCGCCCAGGAGCTTTCGACCCGCCTTGAGATCCCGGTTGAGGTGCTTGACCCCTTCCGCAATATCAAGGTCGAGTCAGGAAAATTTGACCCCGAATACATAAGCGAGATCATGCCCGAAATGGCGGTTGCCGTCGGTTTGGCCATGAGGGGAGTGATGTAGAAATGATCAAAGTAAACCTATTACATTCAGTCACAGAACGTCAGGGCGGAGCGGTCGTAACCGTTGACCGCAAGGTCAGCAGCCCGGCCAGCCGTTTGTTGCTCCTTACCCTCGCAGTCGGGTTCTTCCTTATGGCCGTGATCGGCTGGGATGTCATCAGCTCGCAAATGGCGAAAGCTGATGCCGAGCGAAGGCTTGAGGAGCAGAAGCAGATCGCCGCCGAGCTTGAGTCCGTAATGAAGGAACAGAAAGAGCTTGAAGAAAGGATCGCCAGTATCGATGCACGCATCGCCGCGATCAAGAAGCTCCGAGATGAGCAGCGTGGTCCGAGTGCAGTACTCGAAGCGATGCGTGAACGAATTTCGATGGTTCCCGGGCTTTATCTGCAGAGTGTCGAGCAGACCGGAGATCAGATCGTGATCAAGGGTAATTCACCGGACGAATCGGCCGTAACGCAATTTGGCAGAAGCCTCGAGTTTTCGAACGGGCTATTCTCCAACCTCAATATCGAAACCCAGCGGCAGGAGATCGTCAACCAACTCGCGACTGCCCGCGAAGGCCAGGAAGCCCCGAAAGTTACTGTGATCAATTTTACGATCAAGACCTCGTATACGCCTTCAAAGGCTGGATCAGTCGACAACCCGGCCACGGTTGCCTCAGGCCCCGGAGCCGCTGGTGGTCAAACCAACCCGGTTCAGGTCGCAAAGAACTAGGCCGTGCTTCGCGCTGCCCCGATAAGTTTAAATTTATTGATCGAAGGACACTACAATGATTGAAAAACTCAAATCTATACAGTGGTACGTTCAGCTAATGATCCTTGTCGGGATCGCAGCTGTCCTCTACATGACGGTCTGGTACTTTGTGACAAGCGAAACCAGAGCCGAGGTTGCAACACTCAACGAACAGATCGCCCAGCTTACCGCAAAGAACGAGGCTGCCCGCGTTGCTACTCAGCGGATAAACGAGTTCCGGGCTCTGTTTGCGAGCAAGTCTGCCGAGTACGAGGAGTTGAAGGTCCTTCTTCCGGAACAGCGTGAGATCACGAACGTTCTTCAGGGTCTGCAGGACAATGCAAAGGATTCCCGGCTCGTCCTGATGAGGTTCTCACCCCGTGACGATTCACAGCAGGATGCGATCATGGCGAAGCCGGTCGAAGTTGAGGTCAACAGCAACTTCAATAACATCCGCGATTTCTTCGACAAAATGGCCAAGCTGCCCCGTATCGTCTCGATCACGGACTTCAAGATCAACCAACTCGACAAGCAGACCGCAGACAAAACGGTGCATGCACAGTTCCTTTTAACGGCGTATTATGCCGATCCTGATGCACTTACCAAGCCGGCCGCTCCTGGCAAACCCGGAGCCCCGGGAGCCCCTGGAGCAAAGCCTCCGGTACCGCCTGCACCGGCAACAAAGTAACTGAATGCGTCCACTTTCACGAAACCCCATCAGAGAGAGAAAGCTATGATTACCAAACCCAGAGTTCTTCAGTACGTCGGCTACGGATTCGCGGTTCTCGCCCTTACGCTGATCGCCGGTGACCTGTCAGTTCAGGGCCAGTCGCGCGATCCCTTCGCAAAGCCAGGCTGGGCCCGCACCCGAGACCAATCCACTGGCACCCGGGCTACCGGCACCGCAAAGGCAGGTGAAAAGCCGGTGGAGAATCTAGGTGCTCCGCCGATCGAACAGCGAATCGCCTTCTACAAGCGCCTCCGAGACATGGCCGTCGCCAATAATTCGGATCTACCGAAGGTAACAAGCGTTCTTACGCTCGGCGAGATGTCAGTGACCGGCATATTCCGAACGCCGCGAGGCCTTGCAGCGATGGTCGAGGCGACGCCGATCAAGCTGTCTTACACCATCTATCCCGGGGAGAAGTTCTTTGATGGCCAGTTGGTTGCCGTTGAGGAGAACCAACTGATCTTCCGCCGAGTCACAAAAATGAGCAACGGAAAGTTTGTTGCTTCGGTGGAGAACAAACTCCTTAGGCAGTATTCAAGTTCAGAGCAGATCCAGGGCACTGCACCCGTCAACTCAGCAACGGCTGGAGCTCCGCCCGCACAGTCCGCAGGCGACGGCAAAGCTGCTGCGATCAATCTGGTATCGCCGCTCGACGAAATGGAAGCCCAGCCGGCAGAGACGACGAAGCCGGCAACTACGAAGGGTACCCGGCGAACGCGTACCGCAAAAAATCAGGAATAGCTTCGATTAGATGCATCCGGCAGTTCTGTCCGGACCCGCCAGAATAGTCTTTAAACAAGTCGACGTCCCCGCTTTTTGAGCCGTTCGACCGAAATAGCAACGGAGGAAACATGAAATCTCTTCTTTCTACAAGCGGAATAGCAACGAGAATTGCAGCCGCGATAATAATGATGATAGTGCTGGGAATTACCGTCTCAGCTCAAAAGATCGAGTCACGTCAACAAGGTAGGATGTACGGCGACGCGGGATTCCGCGGAGAGCCGGTCAGCCTTAAGATCGTGAATATGGACATCCGTGACGTACTCAGCTACATCACGGAGCAGTATGGGATCAACTTCGTGATCGACAAGTCCGTCAAGGCAGTTCCGGTCACGGTCAACGTAAATGAGGTTCCTTGGAATGTGGCGCTCGATTCGATCCTTCGGTCTCAAGAACTCGGGATCCAGGTCAACGGCCCGATCCTTCGAGTTGCAGACGCGAAAACACTTGCGTCCGAAGGCGAGATCCTTCGCCAGGCAATGGATACTCAATTGGACTCCTCACCGCTCGTCACTGAATTCATCCGGTTAAACTATGCCCGTGCGGCTGGTTCGATCGGACGTGGCCAGGCGACCAGTGGAACCACAACGGGTTCCGGCGGTGGTGGCGGATCTTCAGCCGCCGGCGGTTCGGGCGAAGGCCTGTTGCCGATCATTAAGCGTCGGCTTTCGCGGCGTGGAGCGATCGAGGTCGATGCACGAAGCAATTCGTTGATCGTTACCGATGTTCGAGAGAACATTGACGCGGTAAAGCAGTTGGTCGCCATCCTCGACCAGCCGGAGCCGCAGGTCGAGATCGAAGCGAGGATCGTAGTCGCAACACGGAACTTTAGCAGGGACATTGGCGTTCAGCTTGCAGCCCTTGTTACCGGTGCACGCGGAAGCCTTGGTTCGGGTTCGACCCTTCCGGGTACGAACAACACGACCGGAACACAGCCGCAGGGAATACCTTCCGGACTCGGAGTTCAGCCGAACAACGACCTACTTTCGAGTATTCCAAATACGATCATTGGCCTGACGACCGGAATCTTCGGAACCGCGCAGATCAGTGCTCTTATCTCTGCCGGTGAACAGACCGGACAGGCTAAGATCATCGCAACTCCGAGAGTTACGACGCTTAACAATCGCAAGGCGAAGATCGAGAGCGGAACGAAGATCCCGATCACAACCATTCAGCCTGGAGCAGCTGCCGGTGGTGCGGTAGTAGCAACAACAGAATACGTTGATGTGCCGCTGAAGCTAGAGATCACACCTCAGATCACGGATGTTGGTACTGTGGTTCTGGACATTCTTGCTGAGAATAGCTCAACTGCTCCTATCGTCGGCGGTGCCCCGCCCGCGATCAACACGCAGACCATGGAGACTCAGGTGACCGTGCCTGATGGCGGAACGACGGTGATCGGTGGCGTTCTTTTCGACGACGAACGTGAGAGCCAAGACCGCACGCCGGGCCTCTCTCGTATACCGATCCTCGGCAATCTCTTCAAGCGAAAGGGTGTTCAGCGTAATACGAACGAGATCTTGTTCTTCATTACGCCGCGGATCTATCGGCCGGACTACCCGGCAGTTACCGGAACTTCGGGAACGAATCCGAATGCGACGGTTGTCCAGCCCGTTCCGCTCGGCAATCCGGCTTCAAACTCGGAGCCGCAACAGCCAGCCAATAATCCGGTACTCAACGGTATGCCAGTTCTTCCCGTTATGCAGCAACCTGTTTCGCAGCCTGCGGCTCCGGAACGTCCGTAGTACCCTATAGTCAGCCCGGAGACCTTGTGTTTCCTCCGATAGAAAAAGCCCGACAGGCAACGGTAATGCCTGTCGGGCTTTTATTTCTGTCCGGGGCCATTAGCGAGCAATATATCCCGCCGGGATCGGGTCGTCACCTGCGATGCCGAATGAACGAACGTCGAAACCCTGATCCGAACTTCGATAGATGAACCAAATGCCGTCCCGATAGACGGCATTATCCGTCTTTCCGTCGCCGTCATAATCGCCGGGAACGGGAACATCAGTCGCGATGCCGAACTGCACCGCCCCAAACCCCTCCGAACTGCGAAGCATATACCAAACCCCGTTTGAGGGCCGGTAAACGGCTCGATCAGCGCGGCCGTCGCCGTCATAGTCGGATTGGACCGGCATGTCGCCGTCCTGGCCAAACTGAACGAATGAGACCGTCTGGTCGCTGCTTCGCCAAACGTACCAAGTGCCGTTCGATTGACGAAAAACAGCGATGTCTGTCTTCGCGTCGCCGTCAAAATCACCTTGAGCTACCTTGTCGGTCGAGATGCCGAACTGACGAACGTCGTAGGCCTGATCAGAACTGCGAAAAATGTACCAAACGCCGGTTGATGGCCGCCAAACGGCAAGGTCGCTCTTGAGATCGCCGTCGTAATCACCGACAACGGGTATATCGCCGTCGGCTCCAAACTGGACGATATTCAATCCGCCGCCGCTCAACTGGATGTACCAAACGCCGTTCGACGGCCGCCAGACCGCTAGATCGGCCTCGCCATCGCCATCGTAGTCGCCGGGGACGATCAAATCACCAGTGGAGCCGAACTGGACGGCTTCAAACCCATCGTCGGAACTGCGGAGAACATACCAAGTGCCGTCCGACGGGCGAAAGACAGATACGTCCGTTGCGTAGTCCTCATCAAAGTTCGCGACACCGGAGCCCGAGAGGGTTGAAACCGAAGTAGTGTAGATCTGGTCGCCATTCGGCCCTCCGTCGCTATTGGCTGCATTACCAGCGGCAAAGAGATCGATCTTACCGACCCGCGTTGCGGGGGCGGTCCACGTGAAGGTCCAATTCTTTGACCCGAAAACGGGTGAGGCCGTTCCTTCACTTGTGTGAGCCACGTACCGCCGCTGAAGCCCGCCGATCGAACCGTTGTCAATTTGCATCTGCGGCGGAGTTCCGAATGGCAGTGTGTATGCCCCGATGCGTTCACCCGTCCGGTCGATGGTGGTCAACTGAAAGCCCCAGATAACGCCGTCGCTTTGACTAACTGTAACCGTAACCGGTATTTGCTGGCCGGGCAGGTAGTTCTTAGGGATGCCGCTTATTGCGACGCTTCCAGTACCGCTATTGACGGGAAACTCTGTATGGCAAGCGGTGCAGTTAGTTTCGCCGGGTGCGTTCGTATGGCCCGGCGTAGGCCCCTGAGCCGAAGCTCGGACATTGTCGCCCGGGAGTAAGCGGAGTGCGACAGCCGTAATAATTACGAAGCCGACAAGTAGAAACAGGAATAGCGAGCGGAATCGAGATAAGTTCATTTTTTCATTCCCTTTGTTAAACCAAGATCTGGTTTAGACGGATTCGCTTACGGAAAAGTTCGACAATTACCTGATTGTAATAGGTGTGATGGCGAAACGCCACAAAAAAACCGCCGCCCTTGGGAAAGAGCGGCGGTTCGGTCTAGGGGTTAAAGGGCGGAGCGGGTCCGCCCTTGTTGGGTTTACGGGTTAGCGGAGGCCGGAGCCGGTTTGTCGGTCGCGATACCGAAGTTCGCGATCGTCACGCCGCCGCCGGAGTTATTGATCCACCACTGGCCGTTGCGATAAATGGCAATGTCGTCCTTGCCGTCGCCGTCGTAGTCACCGACGACCGGAAGGTCGCCTGTGGTTCCAAAGGGAACGATCGAAGGCTGGCCATTGCTGCTCTGCCGGATGTACCAGACACCGGTCGAGGGACGGAATACCGCCTGATCGACGATGTTGTCACCATCGAAGTCACCAGGAGTGGCGATATCGCCTGCCTGGCCCCATGCGATGTTGATCGGGTTTCCGGTCGAGCTGGTGCCGACCCAGTTGCCGTTGGTGAAGATCACACCGTCAGCCTTCCCGTCGCCGTCGTAGTCAGCCGGGACCGGAGTCGTACCCGGATTGTTGACTATCACATTGGCTCCGTTCGAGCTGAGGATGATGTACCAGGTGCCGTCCGAAGGACGATAGATACCTACATCCGCCTTGCCGTCGCCGTCATAGTCGGCCACGACGGGCTGATCGCCAACGGTTCCCCAGGCATAGCCCGAGAAGGTGAATCCGTTGCTGTTCAGGATGTAGAAATCGGTCAGGCCTTCGCCGACCGTTCCGCGGAAAACCGCAGTGTCGGTCTTGCCGTCACCGTCGTAGTCCGCCGGTGCAAGAGCGTCGGTCGAGATACCCCAGTTGAGCACCTGGAAGCCTGCCGTCGAACGGTTCAGGTACCAGTTGCCTTCGCTGCCGCGGAAGACCGAAAGGTCGGTCTTGCCGTCGCCGTCGAAGTCAGCTCGTGCATCACCGCTCGGAACTGCTCCGCAACCGCCCGGGCCCTGATTACAGGTTCCGGCCGGAAGTGCCCAATCGATCTTCATTCCGGGCATGATCACGCCCTGATTGAATGAGAACTGCGTGAACTGTGTACCGCCGTTCGTCGCCTGAACACCTACGGTTGCTGAGGCACCGTTGGCTTGAGCACCCGCTCCGGTCAACGTGTAGTAGACCGAGAAGGCCGATGAGCCTTCGTTGAGGACCACTGCATGATTGAGGGTCATCATATTTTCATTAACGCCGCCGTTGAAGTGCTGTGCACGCCATTCGATGACCAACTGCCGATTCGGAGCGGTACCGAGCGTCTCTGTATAGACGCCTAGTCCAGCCCCTCGTGCGGCCGTCATGATGTGGTCATCCCAGAACGGGAAAATACGCGGCCCGGTCGGCGTAGTGGTTGCCGGCAACGCTGAATTGCCGAAGGTAGTCGGAGACGTACCGTTGATCTGCAACATTCCGTTGGCACCGATGCTCAGCGATGTTACCGCAGTGTCATAGATCGTCGAGCTCCAGCCACTCGGAAGCGGAAGGGTGGTCGAAGGCGAATCATCGACCTGCGTACCAGCTACCAGAGTCCGGTTATTTGGATCGCCTGGAGCTGTTCCGGTTCCCTGAGTAGCAACATAAGCACCGCCCTGAAGGCCAACAGGCAAGCTGTACTGGAATTGAGCCGGCGAACCGCCGCCTCCGCCCGTATAAGTGACCGTAAGGGTCAGGTTGATGTTGGTGAAACACGCAAGCGTATCCGCGGTCGAAACCTGATATGCGGTCGTGTTCGGGATCGGGCCGCCACCTGCCGGGATGTCCGGATAGGTCGAATTGGCCTGTGAGATGGTAACTCCCGGGGTGTTCGACGAAAGAACTGCCGAAATGCCGGTCGCCGTTTCCGCCGAATTGTTGGTCAGCGGAATGGTGAGCGTGTTGCACTCATTCGGTTCGATCAGGTTGTTGCCCGATGTCACCTCTGCACTGCCGCCCGCTCCAAGCTGCGGAAGATCAAAGCCATCGACAACGTTTGCCGGCGATGCGCTGATCACCTGAGCACTGAAGCCAAGGCCGCGAGCAGCAAAGCCTGCCCAGAAATCACCAAGGTCGGCTGCCGTACCGCTTGCCTGAACGGCTGCGAGGATCGCGTTACGTTCGGTAACGAGCGTCGGGCCGAGCGGTGCGAGCTTCATGCCGTCTGTGACCCACTGGAGGGTCTTGCGGTTACCTTCTTCCCATCCAAGACGGGTGATCATCCTGTGGCGAACTTCCCAAAGGATCGAGCTCCAGATCTCACCCGTATTATGGACCTGGTCGCAGGTTGCCGAGCCGATCGGGCCACGGCCGAAAGCAAAGTTCGCATTCGTGAAGCGAGTTGCACAACCCGAATTTATATCGCTGAATACATAAGCATTATGCGGCTTGTTGTTCACACCGCCCGTGAATTGAAGCGGGGCCTTCGGGTAACGGCGGATACCGTAGTAGTAGTTGCCGGTAAAACCTGCCGTAATCGCGAGCGTGTTATAACCGCCCGTTGTGTAAACTCCATTGGCCGGGTCGCTTGGTTCCGACAGCATCGCATGGGCATAAAAGTCCGACCAGCCCTCACCCATACCGCGGGCCATGTTGGTTGAAAGGCCCGAGGAGTTGCCGTGGAGACGGTTCGAAAGCCCGTGCGTAACTTCGTGGATGATGATATCGCCGTCCGTGGTGCCGTCGCGATCGGGATCCATTCCGGTGAAAATAAACATCTGCATTCTTCCGCGGCCGCCGTCTGCGGGGGTCGAGAAGTTTGCGTTGTTCGTTCCTGAACTGTCCTGTCCTTCCGAGGATACACGGTCAGCGGCAGTTCCGCCACGGCCGAAGTTGTCCTGCTGGAAGTTGAATGCCTGCTCGGTAAAGCCGAGGCGATACATCTCCGACTGGTACCAGTTCATCATGTAGAACATCTGGATAACGGCACCGCGTTGTGCCGCGGGCGTCAGCGGAGTGTCTCCCGGAGCCGGGTTGCCGGGCGGCGGGTTCCATGCTGAGCTAAAGACGCGGCAACCTGCTCCTGGGCAGGCTGTGTCGCCCGGCTGGGGTGCGTCGACACCATTGGTGCCGTCGCGGTCGATACCAGCTTCGTTGAAGTTACCGTCAGTGCTGTTCGCACCGTCCGTGATCCAGCCGTTGTTGACGAACGTATACGGAGCTTCGTTACCGATCCTCGTTACGTTGGCTCGCGTAAGAAGTGAGCCCTGCGTGCCAAGTGCCGGATCGATCGGTCCGGGGGTCAAAGGAGCCGGACTCTCAGCAACGTCGATCATCGCATTCGTGTTGCGATAGACCTGATAGGTCGCTGCCTGCGTCTGGTCCTCTGTGATGTTCTTCCGCCAGAGCATCGTGCCGGTGTTGGCATCGACGATGACGTAGAACGCATTGACCGGCTGCCAGATCAGCACCCGATGGGCCGGAACGACAATGCCCGGCTCGGTCGGGAAGTACATCCTCTCAGCCGTCGTTGCCCAATCGCCGCGGCCAAAGACCGTCCGGTTGCTGTCCGATGCCGATTCGTTGACCGTCAGGTCAAGCGTCGAGACATCAACGTTGATGTGGCGTGCCGCATGCGTTGCCGCTGCCAGCGGGTCGCCAAAGTTCTTCGAGACCGAGTTGTACTCAACTCCCGGTGCCAGGTTGTTGATCACCCGAACGATCTCGTTGTTCTTCGTAAAGCCTGCCTTGATCTCCCCGCGGAAAACAGGCACGCCGTCGATCTGCTGCTCGAGATGCACGAACGAAAGACCTCCGTCCGGGTTCGTGTAGTCGGCCGTCACCTTTAGCTGGTTGACCTGCTCGTCGTTCACGCCGATCAACTCGCTGTTCTGCTTTGGCGAAGTTGCGGAGCATATCGACCCGGCTGCCCGTCGCCGGGCCCGTCAGGAAGTTCACTCCCTGCTTGACGTCCGGCCCGATCACCTCGGGAATACGAATGTCCGTGTTGTATTCGATCGCCAGGGTAGGTACACGCGACTTGAGCGATTCCTCGCCCCGCACAAAGCCTTCCCTTACGTCCGCTACGAACGACGCCGTCTTGCCCGCCGTGTCGCGATACTTCAAGAGGGCCTCTTCAACTTCCGGTGACTTCTGGTTCTCCCGGATGTCGTAGTTCTCAAGCCCTTCTACATGGCTTGCGGTCCGCTCTTGCAGGCCCTTGCCCTGACCGCTTGCCTCCCAATCAAACTGCGTCGGTACCACAGCTACTGCTGCCACCAACGCAAGTACGACAAAACTTAACAGAAGTCCCCATCGGGTCCCTGTTCCATTACTGCTGTTCTGCATCTAAAGCCCTCCTAAAGCTACTGAAAATAACAACACTGATCTCTGAGCGAGACCACTGTTGCAGTTAAGCGGAAAATGAAAAATAGCGGAACTGAATCAAATTCGATCTAGGAGCGCCCGAAGGTACTTTTGACGACCAAAGCCCAGATCTGAGCATAAATATCGATGAAATGGTATGAGAACCCAAATGAGTTATGAGTTAGTTGTTCGGTGCCACCCGAACAAGCAGAACTGACCATATTGTCAGGAATTAAATGTGTCCTATTGTAGGCAGAAGTTCGGGAATTCGTCAATGCCAAAAAACAAAAACCGCCGCCCTTTGGAAAGAGCGGCGGTTCGGTCTAGGGGTTAAAGGGCGGAGCGGGTCCGCCCTTGTAGGGTTTACGGATTAGCGGAGGCCGGAGCCGGTTTGTCGGTCGCGATACCGAAGTTCGCGATCGTCACGCCGCCGCCGGAGTTATTGATCCACCACTGGCCGTTACGATAGATGGCAATGTCGTCCTTGCCGTCGCCATCGTAGTCACCGACGACCGGAAGATCGCCTGTGGTTCCGAAGGGAACGATCGAAGGCTGGCCATTGCTGCTCTGCCGGATGTACCAGACACCGGTCGAGGGACGGAAGACCGCCTGATCGACGATGTTGTCACCATCGAAGTCACCAGGAGTGGCGATATCGCCCGCCTGGCCCCAAGGGATGTTGATCGGGTCACCGGTCGAGCTTGTGCCGACCCAGTTGCCATCGGTGAAGATCACACCGTCAGCCTTTCCGTCGCCGCTGTAGTCGGCCGGGACAGGTGTCGTACCCGGATTGTTGACTATCACATTGGCTCCGTTCGAGCTGAGGATGATGTACCAGGTGCCGTCCGAAGGACGATAGATACCTACATCCGCCTTGCCGTCGCCGTCATAGTCGGCCACGACGGGCTGATCGCCAACGGTTCCCCAGGCATAGCCCGAGAAGGTGAATCCGTTGCTGTTCAGGATGTAGAAATCGGTCAGGCCTTCGCCGACCGTTCCGCGGAAGACGGCGGTGTCGGTCTTGCCGTCACCATCGTAGTCCGCCGGTGCGAGTGCGTCGGTCGAGATACCCCAGTTGAGTACCTGGAAGCCGTCCGTCGAACGGTTCAGGTACGAGTGACCAAGTTCCGTTCATCGCGGAACCGTCAGTTCCAAATACCGAAGCGAATGTTGCCGCACCGCCGGGAGCCGCGTTCTCGTAAGGGGCAGCCGGTGCCGGGGCATCGAATGGATCATTTGCTCCATAATTTGCAGGCCGGTACGTTGTGCCATTTACAAAAGCGGCGGCGTCAGGAAGCTGAGTCGGGCCATTGTCCGCAACCGAGAAAGTGATCGGGGTCAATTGCTCCGTTGAGCCACCAGCATCCGATACGAAGATGAACTTCTGTCCGCCGGGACCGACGAGAAGCATATCAACGTCGTCAAGGAATTCGTGTCGGAAATTGTTGAACGTTACCTTGATCAGTTTGGTCCCTGAAACGCCCGTCACGTCTATGGTCGACGGATACGGACCAGCCGGACCGGACGTCGTTGTTGGCTGTCCGTTCGGCATGTTGATCGCAGTAGAGTTCGCGAAAGTGACCGGAGCTCCACCGACCGGAGCACCGAGACGGAACTCGCGGGTCGTCGGAGAATTTACTCCAACGCTGGTGGTAACGGTCATTTCTACCTGATGCATCGCTCCGCAAACCGCATCACCGGGAACGGTGTACGGAATGTTTTGCGTAACCGTTTGTCCGTTGTTGATCGTGCCGAAGTTGACGGTCGCACCGCCCGTAACCGCTACCGAAACATTGGTTACGGTCTGGCCGGTCGTGTTTGTAACGGCGACGCTCAACTGAACGTTTTCACCCGGTTCGGGGAATCCGTCGTTGTCGCCCGTTGAATCGCTGACCGAGAACGGATCAGTAATGAACGCATTCGGAAGGTTAAAGCCATCCGTAACATTCGCTGGCGAGGCACTGATGATCGTTGCATCGAAACCGAGCCCGCGAGCCGCAAAGCCGGCCCAGAAGTCAGCGACATCGGCTCCTGTTCCACTTGCCTGAACGGCAGCGAGAATAGCATCGCGTTCGGTAAGAAGCGTCGGTCCGATCGGAGCGAGCTTCATGCCGTCTGTGACCCACTGAAGCGTCTTGCGGTTACCTTCCGCCCAGCCGAGACGCGTGATCATCCTGTGGCGAACTTCCCAGAGGATCGAGCTCCAGATCTCACCGATGTTATGGACCTGGTCGCAGGTTGCAGAGCCGATCGGCCCGCGGCCGAATGCGAAGTCAGCATTCGTGAAGCGAGTTGCACAACCCGCATTGATATCGCTGAAACGATAAGCGTTGTGCGGCTTGTTGTTCACACCGCCAGTGAACTGAAGCGGGGCCTTCGGGTAACGGCGGATGCCGTAGTAGTAGTTTCCTGCGAATCCGGCTGCGACAAGATAGGTTGCATACCCGCCGAGCGAATAAATGCCGTTTGCCGGATCGGTTGGCTCGGAGAGCATTGAGTGAGCGTAGAAGTCCGACCAGCCTTCACCCATACCGCGGGCCATGTTGGTCGAAAGTCCCGAGGCATTGCCGTGGAGGCGGTTCGAGAGTCCGTGCGTCACTTCGTGGATGATCACGTCAGCATCGGCCGTTCCATCGTAGTCCGGCGTGGGGCCGGTCCAGACGTACATCTGCATTCTTCCGCGGCCGCCGTCTGCGGGGGTCGAGAAGTTTGCGTTGTTCGTTCCTGAGCTGTCCTGGCCTTCTGATGAGACACGGTCGGCACCAACGCCCCCGCGGCCGAAGTTGTCCTGCTGGAAGTTGAATGCCTGCTCGGTAAAGCCGAGGCGATACATCTCCGACTGGTACCAGTTCATCGCATAGAACATCTGGATGACCGCTCCGCGCTGAGCCTGTGCCGTCAGCGGATCATCGCCCGGTGCCGGGTTGCCCGGTGCCGGGTTCCATGTCGAGGTGAATTCGCGGCAGCCTGCTCCGGGGCATGCACCGTCGCCCGGCTGGGGAGCATCGACGCCGTTCGGAGCTACACGATCAACTCCGGCCTCGTTAAAGTTACCGTCGGTGAGGTTAGTTCCGTCCGTGATCCAACCGTTGTTGACGAACGTGTACGGAGCTTCGTTTCCGATACGTGAGATATTGACGCGGGTTCCGACCGGAGCCTGCGTTCCGAGACCCGGATCGATCGGACCCGGTGAAAGCGGTGCCGGACTGTCAGCTACATCGATCATCGCGTTCGAGTTGCGATAGACCTGATAGGTCGCTGCCTGCGTCTGGTCCTCTGTGATGTTCTTCCGCCAGAGCATCGTGCCGGTGTTGGCATCGACGATGACGTAGAACGCATTGACCGGCTGCCAGATCAGCACCCGATGGGCCGGAACGACAATGCCCGGCTCGGTCGGGAAGTACATCCTCTCAGCCGTCGTTGCCCAATCGCCGCGGCCAAAGACCGTCCGGTTGCTGTCCGATGCCGATTCGTTGACCGTCAGGTCAAGCGTCGAGACATCAACGTTGATGTGGCGTGCCGCATGGTTAACTGCCTGAAGCGGATCGCCAAAGTTCTTCGAGACCGAGTTGTACTCAACTCCCGGTGCCAGGTTGTTGATCACCCGGACGATCTCATTGTTCTTCGTAAAGCCTGCCTTGATCTCCCCGCGGAAAACAGGCACGCCGTCGATCTGCTGCTCGAGATGCACGAACGAAAGACCTCCGTCCGGGTTCGTGTAGTCCGCAAGCACCTTCAACTGGTTGACCTGCTCGTCATTGACGCCGATCAACTCGCTGTTCTGCTTGGCGAAGTTGCGAAGCATATCGACCCGGCTGCCCGTCGCCGGGCCCGTCAGGAAGTTAACTCCCTGCTTGACGTCCGGCCCGATCACTTCGGGGATACGAATGTCCGTGTTGTACTCGATCTCAAGCGAGGGAACACGTGTCTTGAGCGATTCCTCGCCCCGCACAAAGCCTTCCCTTACGTCCGCTACGAACGACGCCGTCTTGCCCGCCGTATCGCGATACTTCAAGAGGGCCTCTTCAACTTCCGGTGACTTCTGGTTCTCCCGGATGTCGTAGTTCTCAAGCCCTTCTACATGGCTTGCGGTCCGCTCTTGCAGGCCCTTGCCCTGACCGCTTGCCTCCCAATCAAACTGCGTCGGCACCACAGCTACGGCTGCCACCAACGCCAGTACGACAAAACTTAACAGAAGTCCCCATCGGGCCCCTGTTCCCTTACTGCTGTTCTGCATCTAAAGCCCTCCTAAAGCTTAGAAAAAAAGAGTTCGCCTTGGATCAAAGAGACCCAAGACTCCTAGCTACTACCTTATGAATAAGGACAAAATAATATTGTAAACAGCACGTACCGTCGGGAAACGCAGGTATAGTGAAGCGAAGCGACGGGAAAGAAACCGAGGAGCGATAAAAGTAACTGTTATGATGAGGATCCTCGGGTGAACGACTTAATCAAATAGACAAGTATTAGATAACAGAAAAATGCGGAAAGGTCAATAAATCACCATGATTTACAAACGCCGGAGAACTGCCCTTTTGCGACATAAGTCGGGCCGGATCCAAAGTCCGTAGTCATCGTTACACAATGCCATTTCATCGAACGTAACCGGCCGGTACCGGCTGATCATCGGGAACGCCGAAGGACGTGATCAGAAGTCCGGCAGTTGACCGGTCGATGTACCAAACGCCTTCGCGGAAGATCGCCGTATCTGCCCGCCCGTCGCCGTCGAAATCACCGGGTGAGGGAACGTCGCCAGCCTGGCCGAACTGTTTGTAGGTCACACCGCGGTCCGAACTGCGGAGAATGTACCAAATGCCATCCGACGGTCGAAACACAGCGGGATCTGCCGTACCGTCGCCATCGAAGTCTGCAGCGACGACGATGTCACCTGTCGTTCCGAAGTTCTCGATGGCAACGCCACCAGTGCTTTTCAATATCCACCATTCGCCACCTCGAAAGACCGAAAGATCTATTCGCCCATCGCCATCAAAATCGCCGCGAACCGGAACGTCGCCGTTCTGGCCGAATTGAATGATCGTTGTTGCACCGCCCCCACTGTTCAGGATGTACCAAACGCCTGTTTGAGGGCGGAACACGGCAACATCGGTCTTGCCGTCGCCGTCGAAATCCGCGGCGACCGGAATATCGCCCTCGGCACCAAACTGAAATGCCGCAAAGCCATCGGTCGAACGGAGCAGATACCAAGTGCCGCTCTCAGGCCTCCAAACCGCGACGTCGGCTCGGCCATCTCCGTCAAAGTCTCCGGGCGTGATGACATCTCCGCTTAAGCCGAACGAATAGGCGGCGAACCCTTCGGCCGACCGCAAGAGATACCAGACTCCATTCCCAGGACGAAAGACCGAAAGATCTGTCCGCCCGTCGCCGTCAAAATCAGCTATGGCACGGGCTTGGGTGCTAACGCATTGAGCGCTTGCAGCGATCTCGATATCGTCGATGAACCAACCAAGTACTGCTGTATTATTATCTGCGCCAAACCGCCATTTCAGACGCACATTCTGGCCGGCTGCTGCGGCGGGAAGCCGGACAACCGAACGCAGGTATCCGCCGGAATTGCCGGTCCATGCAATGCGGCCCGCTAACGGATTGTTCACGCCGTTCGAGCCGAGCACACCGTTGTAGCCGTTCTCGAGAAAAGCTCCGCCGGCGGCGATCACATCTTGAAAAGCCCCTTCGCCGATGCTCACCTCGAGCACTCCGCCATCCCATCCGGCCTCGGTTGCATAGTTGTTTCTAAATGAAACGGTCGCGGATGGAGAGCTGATCGCGATAGAAGGAGATACAAGATCCGTTCCGCCGCCGACCGTTGCCGGATTGGCGGCAAACGCGGCGTTGGGCGAGCTGAAAGGTGTCGACGTCGAAGTGACAAAGTTGATCCCGTTGCTGACCGGCTGTGCGGTCCAGCCAGCCGGAAAATCGGGAGCAGTAGTGCCGTCAAAATTCTCCGTCGTTGTTACGATCGGCTGGCCGAGAGTTATTGTTCGTACAATTGTCTGGTCCCCTAGGCTACTTGATACTTGGAACTCGAGCTCCACGACAGCGCCGCACGGGCTTTGATTCGGGACAATAAACGCTATGCTTCGAACGACCGTCTGCGTATGGCCGATATTTCCGTAAACCGCCGACCCTCCGCCGGCAAGCTGGACGCTGACGTTATTCGCTGTTACGCCGGAATTGTTTGTAAGTGGAAAGTCGATCGTGATCGATTCGCCCGGATCGGGATAGCCGCTACCATTGCCATCCGAGTCGTCGACCATCAAGGCCGGCGTTTGCGTCAGGCCCGGTGTATCGAAGGCTTCTGTCACGACGGTATTGTTGTTCCCGGTCCCGGGGTTTTGAATGCTCGCACTCACGCCCATGCCGCGGGCGGCGAATCCGGCCCAGATGTCGGCAACATCGGCAGCCGATTCCGGAGCCAGGGAACTCGCCTGAGCGGCGGCAAGAATCGCATCGCGAGCCTGCAAAAAATTAGGTGCGAGAGGCGAGATCTTCATACCGTCGGTAACGAACTGCAGCATCCGCCGATTGCCTTCTTGGTGCCCGAGCCGCTGAACAAAACGGGCACGCACTTCCCAGAGGGTTGTTGCCCAGATCTCGCCCAGGTTGTGGATCTGATCACAACTTGTTCCTCCGATCAGTCCTCGCGGAAAGGCAAATTCTGCCTCGGAGAGCCGCGGATTGCAATTCGTATTCGCAAAGCTGAAGGTGAGCGCATTGTGCGGCTTGTTATTGATGCCGCCGGTGTAGCTCAGCACGGCCTGCGGATACCGACGGATGCCGTAATAATAGTTATTGGTGAATCCGGAAAAGATGGTGTTTGTCGTGTATCCTGCAACGGCGTGAACACCGTTCGCCGGGTCGTCAGAGGATGAAAGCAATGCCGTGGCGTAAAAATCTGACCACCCCTCTCCCATTGCTCGTGCCATGTTCGTTGTGAGGCCGGTTGAGTTTCCATGCAGGCGGTTTGAAAGGCCGTGGGTAAACTCGTGAATTACGATCTGGGCGTCAACCGCGGTGTCGATATCCACCGGCGGGCCTGTCCAGATGAACATCTGCATGCGTGGACGAGTTCCATCGGCCGGCGAGGCAAAATTGGCACCGTTAGTTCCGCTGCAGTCCTGCGATTCGGCCGACAGCCGGTCGCCCTCGATACCGCCGCGGCCGAAATTTAGATGTTGAAAATTGCGAGCGGCCTCGGTAAATCCCAGGCTGTAGAAAGCCGCATGCGTCCAATTGGTGATGTAAAAGTATTGAGTAACCGCCGCCTTCTGCGCGTCGATCATCTCGGGTGGAGTGCTGGAGCAGCCGGACGGACCTCCGGGGGGAAGAGGCGGCTCGCCCGTTCCGGTATTTGGGTTATACGGCGAAAACGGAAAATCAAACACACGGTTCGCTCCGACGGCCCGGCCATTGATCGCGTCAACTCCGTTGGTCGTGTCGCGGTCGAGCCCGGCCTCGACGTTGTTCCCGTCCGTCTCGTTCTGCCCGTCCGGTATCCAGCCGTTCGTGTTGAATTGATAAGGCGGCTCATTTCCGACGAGCGATACGAGTTGGCGTGCGAGCGCCGGTCCCTGCTGGCCATTCGGAGCGGCCGGGCCGGGCGTTAATGGAAAAGGACTATCGGCCAAGTTGATGAAGCCGTTCGGGTTGTTCCAGACGCGAAAGCTCGCCGACTGGGTTTGGTCCTCGGCGATATTTTTCCGCCAAAGTAGTTTGCCGCTTTCCGCATCGACGATGACATAGTACGCATCGACCGGAAGCCAAAAAAGCACACGCCATGCCGGCACCGCGACGCCGGGCTCGATTGGGAAGTAGACCTTCTCCGCAGTGGTCGCCCAGTCGCCTTCGCCCGAACGAAAGACGCCATCAGAAACCGCCACAACCGAACTCTCACCGGCAGGAGCTTTGTCCCCGACGTGCTTCGCCGCATTGCGGATCGCACTGCCGGGGTCGCCAAATTCGGCAGACAGCGTTGCCTCATCTATCCCGGGAGCAAGATTATTGACCATGCGAACGACCTCGTTCCGCTTTGTGAACGCCGCTTTCACCTCGCCTCGGAAAACAGCAACGCCGTTGAACTTCTGAGCCAGTTCGACGAACGAGAGAACGCCGTCGGGGTTGGTATAATCCGCAGCAGTTTCAAGCCCGCTGATCTGCGGGGCGTTGACGCCGAAAAGCTCAGAATTGCCGGCAATGAAACGCTTGAGAATCCACGGCCGTTCACCTGCGGCCGAGGCAGTAAGCGGTGCGAACGTGAAGCCGTTCGCTGTGCCAATGACCTCGGGGTTATGTGATTCAGAGCTGTATTCGACCCTTGCCCCCTGAATGGACGTTTGTAGTTTCTTTTCACCGCGGACAAATGCGTCGCGAATGTCGGCGATCTCCGAGGCCGAAACGCCTACGTTCTGGCGAAAGGCGGACTTGACCGTTTGCTGCTCCCTGTCGGTGCGAATGTCGTAGTTCGGCAACGACTCGTCGTGGCTCGTCGTCCGCTCGCGGAGCCCCGACCCGATTCCTTTCGCACTTGCGTCGAATAGTATCGCCGGAGCGGAGAGCACGGCTGCCGCGAACGTGATAGCAAACATTAGCGGGATCGGAAAACGTCGGGAGTTGGCGTTGGCAGTTTTGGTCATCGGAAAAGCTCTCTCGGAACCATCAAGTTCAGATACTGGTCTTCGACAAGTTCAAAGACGTGAAATACAATCGCACTAGAGCGAAATGCGAACGGAACATTTAGACGGAAAAGCACTCATCCCGCCGCATTCGAATGAAGGTCTTGTTATTTTCGACTTCCGCAGTGAAATAGTCAACATGTTTTTCCTTCCCGATGTCAGATGAACTAATAGAACGTGTTTTCGGCCGCGAGGGCTTGATCGCTCGGTTTCATGAGAATTATGAATACCGCGAGGGTCAGGTCGAGATGGCCGCACACGTTGCGGACGCATTCCAGGCCCGGAAGCACCTCATGGTCGAAGCAGGAACCGGTACCGGGAAAACGCTCGCCTACCTCGTGCCGGCGATCGCCGCGGCGGTCGGGCAAAAGACGCGGATCGTTATTTCAACGGGTACAAAGAACCTGCAAGAGCAGTTGATGGAAAAGGACATTCCTTTTCTCAAGAAAGTGCTCCCGACCAAGTTTACCGCCGCCTACATGAAAGGGCGGTCAAACTATGCCTGCCTTTATCGCATCACGAAAGCCGAGGACCAGCCCGTGCTTGACGGCCTAGACCAGATCGACAATTTTCGCAAGATCGCCCGGTGGGTTAAGGAGACAGAAACGGGCGACCGACGCGAACTCGTTGACCTGCCCGAAAATCTTCCTTTTTGGAACCGAATAAATGCTCGCGGGGAGATCTGCATCGGGCAAAAGTGTCCGGACTTTGAGCCTTGCTTTATCACCCGAATGCGAAACCGTGCGGAAGCCGCGGACATCATCGTGGTAAACCACCATCTCTTCTTCGCCGATCTAAGCGTCCGCGGAAATCAGTTTGGCAAAGTGATTCCGGATTATGGCGCGGTCATCTTTGACGAGGCCCATTTGATCGAGGACATCGCGTCGGATTACTTCGGTTCGCAGGTCTCGAATTTTCAGATCGACGAACTTGTGCGGGACATCGATGGATTGCCGATCCATGACCCGGTCGTAACGCGTGAGCTCACGAAGCTCGCTGCAAAGGTCTCGGGGCTTTCGGAGACCTTCTGGATGCGTTTTTCGCAGGCGAAGTTTGACGGGCGGTATCCGCTTTTGCCGGATGCGTTTGCTTACAGAAACAGCGTCGGCGGAACCGAGCCGACCGCGCTCGGCGAGGCCTACGAGGCCCTTGATAACGCTCTCAAGTCGCTTGAGAAAGAGACTGACGGATTTGCCGCGGATATGCCGGAGGCTGAGAGCCTGCTCAAACGAACCCGCCAAGCGAGGTTCGACCTCGAGTTCATCGCAACGCAAACCGAGCGTAATTTCGTTTACTGGATCGAGCGGCGCGGGAAGGGTATCTATCTCAGGGCATCGCCGGTGGACGTTTCAGAGCTTTTGCGAGAAAAGCTCTTCGAAAAAGTGGAGACCTGCATTCTCACTTCTGCGACGCTTTCGAGCGGCGGTTCGTTCAATTTTATTCGCGAACGGCTCGGGCTTGATACCGCAAAGACTAACGCCTTCACTGCCCCGTCTTCGTTTGACCATGAGCGGCAGGCGGTACTGTATCTGCCGAAGGCGATGCCCGACCCGCGTTCGAACGAATTTACGCAGCTCGCGGCGGGTGAGATCGTTAAGATCCTGCAGGTGACGAATGGGCACGCGTTCGTGCTTTGCACCAGCAACTTTTCGATGAACGCTTTGTATGAGCTGGTTTCGTCGCGTGTGAATTTTCCTTGCTTCGTGCAGGGCTCGATGTCGAAGGCCGGAATTCTGGACCGCTTCCGGACGACGAAGAGCGCGGTGCTCTTTGCGACGACCAGTTTCTGGCAGGGGGTTGACGTACAGGGCGATCAGCTTTCGTGTGTGATCATCGACAAGCTGCCGTTTGCCGTCCCGAGCGACCCGATCGTCGCGGCGAGGTCGAGGTTCATCGATGACCAAGGTGGCCGGTCGTTTATCGACTACAGCGTGCCGCAGGCCGTCATCACCCTAAAGCAGGGAATCGGCCGCCTCATCCGCAGCCGAACCGACCGCGGCATCATCGCCATCCTCGACCCCCGGCTCCGCACAAAACCCTACGGCCGCCAGTTCCTAGAAAGCCTCCCGCGAATGCGAATAGTCTCCGACTCGGAACAGATCAGAGAGGTTCTCACGTCGCTTTAAACAAAAAAAGGACCGCCGAAGGGCAGGCCAATTTAGTTCCGATATCTCAGATCATCAGTTTTCGGCGAGAGGCGTGGTGAAAGTCGTGACCCATTTGGGTCATAAATTCCATTTATCTTTTTTCATTCTGCTCGAACCGCACGCCGGCGAGGCCTAGGACGAACTTAACAAGATTTGCCTGACGGTGCGTGCCGGTCTTTTGCAAGGCTCGTTTTAGATGGGTCCGCACCGTGTGCCGGCTAAGCTGAAGAAGGTCGCTGACGTCGTTAACGGCCAGCCCATCTGCAAGCAGCACGGAGATCTCGGCCTCGCGTTTCGTCATACCGTAAACGACCATTAGGTCCTCATTGAGCGAGGGAAGCGGTCGGGTCGGGTCGCTGATGAACATCGTGGCGTATTGTTGTTTTTGCCAGGTGTTCGTAGCTGCTTCAACCTGCGGCGAGACGAGAACCGCTACGGACCGGTCTGAAAGCCGCGTTCGTAAGTTGATGACACCGCCGATCCCACCGACTGCCATTTCCGGAAAGTTGGTCACTCCTTCGATCAAAGTGCGGAGTTCGCTAGTTCTTTCAGTCCGACTGAAGGTAATTAGGCCGCTTCCACCGAGAGTGAAAACTCCGTCCTCGTCAAAGTATGGCTCGGCCGCATCGTTTCGGTGATAAAGCTTTCCCGCTGAGTCTGCGATGACAATTGGCTGTGCGAGTTTGTCGAGCGACGTTGTCAGCATGCGTTCCCGCTCGATCGTGCCAGCGATCTCGATAGAGATGCTCATTGCCCTCTGAAGATGCGGAGTCAGTATCTTTAGAGCTTCGAGGTCTTCGTCTGAAAAAGGCCGCATTGTCTCGGGCCGTGTGAATGTAATACCTGCGGCCGCGTCGCCGGTTTCGATGAGGCAAACATGGGCTACATGGAAAATGCCCATTCGGCGAAAGTGCTCGCGATAGAACTCGTGTTCCCGATATTCGGCGTCTGAGATAACGTTGGAGCGCAGGAAGATCTGGCCCGGCCGGAGCCTTGCGATCTCGTTCTTATAAGGCATCAGCTCGAAGTATTTCGAGTTGAAATCCTCGATGAATCCAGCTTCATTCGTATCGGCCAAGACATCGAAGCGTCCTTGCCGTCGACGAAAGAAATGAAGGCTTCCAGGGCCGGATGAGAGCATTCGGCTAAGCTCGCGATAGCATGTTTCCCAACCGTCGGGGCGGTGCATCGAGACGCTCTCGTAAATTCCGCCGATCATGCGTTCAATATTGTTCTGTTCGATCCTGGACATATGTTACTGCAACACCAGGTGTATATGACTCACCAGTCGAAACTACGAGTAAGCGGCAAGGCATTAGGTTTTGGCGTCGGGACGTGCAGGTCGATCCGAACCGAACGCACTCGTTGATCGAGCGTTCAATTTTTTGCCCGACGGACGGGCAAAACTACTGAAAAATTGAGTTTGGAAATACAGTCCTTAGGGAAGACGGATTCACCGGAAGCCTTTTGCATAGTTTTTTCGAGAAAAATGCAAAAAAAATCTAAAGAAGATGGAATTTCACCATTAAGCCAATATTTTCTATACTTTAGAAAGATCCAATGATTACCAAGCCCTCTCAAATCTGCAGCCTTTTAGCGTTGTCTTTCATTTTGGCAGTAATTCTGTCCGTTGGGCCCGGCGTCATGGCGCAGTCGAATTCTGGTGGGAACGCGAACTCGAACTCGAACTCTTCTCCATCATCAAGCCCTTCGCCCGTTGCAACGCCGATACCGCTGACGGCGGTCGTTGCGGAAGCCGAAACTGCGGCCGCTGCGGTGCGCGAGGCGACGACGTATGTCGCCGCACGAAACGTTTCGAGCGTGGTGAGTGAGGGGATCGAGCAAAAGCCGGCCGAGATCGCAAAGCTCCGGGCAGAGGCTGAAAAGGCGCTTGGCCAAACGCCGACGATCGAAGAACTAAGGGCGGTCGAAAGGCAATGGAATGATCAGGCAGCTAGGCTCCGCGGTTGGAAGACCGGCCTTCAATCGCAGATACGGGAAGTCGATGGAAAGATCGCCGAGCTCAAGCAGATCAAAAGCGTTTGGCAGCGTTCGATAGAGGCATTTGACGCACCCGGCGAGGACACGAACGCCACTGCCGCGGATCCCAACGCAGTCCCTCCCGAGGTTCGCCGACGAGCGGCCGAGGCCCTTGCTTCGATCGAGTCCGCCGAAAAAGTCGCCGAAGAAAAGCGTGCCGAGCTTCTCACAGTCGAGTCCGAGATCTCGAATTTGCAGAGCTCGATAGATGAGCAGCTTGCTGAAGTGAAAAGCCGACGAGAGGCTGCTTTTAGCGGCATTCTTATTGCCAATGAGGCTCCGTTTTGGGCGGCAGATTGGAAAGCGATGTCGTGGAGCTTTCTCGTCACTGGAATCTCGAGTTCACTCTCAGCACAGTGGACGACTCTAGTCACGTATACGAAAAATAATCCGGGACGATTTGCGGTTCACGGGTTTCTTTTTGTCCTGCTAGGGGCAGCATTTTTTTGGGCCCGCAAGCGGTTCGTTCCGATCGTTGAGGAAGAGCCGAAGCTCGAGCGTGTCGCGGCATTCTTTCAGTTCCCGATCGGTTCGGCGGTGGTCCTTTCGGTGATCTTATCTGCGTTCATTTATCAGGATTCGCCGCGGCTGCTCAATGCGTTTCTTGGTATTGCGGCGATAGGATTCGGTGTATTTGTGCTTCGAAAGCTGGTTGCTCCGCCTATTGACCTGCTTCTTTATTCCATTCTCGGCCTTTATTTTCTCGACCGGATGCGTGAGATCGTTCAAGAGCTCCCGCTAACCTCGCGATTGCTTTTTACCTTTGAGGTCTTAGCGGCGTCGATCTTCCTGATATGGTTCTATCGCTCACGCCGGGTTGCCGCGAAGATGGCTGCGGGCGACGTTGCTATTTATCAGAGGGTCCATCGCGTGCTGCCGTTCGTTGTTGGCATTTTAGTTATCTCGCTTGCCGCGAACGTGCTTGGACTTGTCGATCTTTCGCTTTTGCTTGGCGGGACGGTGCTGCGTTCTTCGTATCTCGCACTCGTGCTTTACACAGCCGCTCAGATCATAAATAGTATCATCGCGTTCGCCTTGCGGGTGGAGCCCTTTACCCGACTCAATGCGGTCCGGACAAGCCGCAGCCTGATCCGCGCGAACATCATGCGGGCTGTGAACTGGGCCGCGGCGATCATTTGGTTGCTCGCTGTGCTCCGGATGCTTGCGATACAGGACAGCGTTTTCGGGGCGATATCTGCCGTATGGAATGCCGGGTTTGCCGTTGGGGCGTTGAACATCACGGTCGGTGACGTCGTGGCTTTTGCGATCGCGATCTGGCTTGCGTTCCTGGCCTCTCGGCTGTTGCGGTTTTTGCTGGAGGAGGACGTTTACCCGCGGATGGACCTCGGTGGCGGCGTTTCATACGCCATTTCGAGCGTTTTTCATTACGTGATCCTCGTCGGCGGCTTTGTTTTTGCGATCCTGGCGGTCGGTTTTGAGTTTTCGCAATTCGCATTCATTGCAGGAGCGATCGGTGTCGGCATCGGCTTCGGCATGCAGACGATCGTTAACAACTTCGTCAGCGGACTGATACTTCTTTTCGAGCGGCCGGTGAAGGTTGGCGACTCGGTGCAGATCGGTGCACACGTCGGGACGCTCAAAAGCATCGGGCTGAGGGCGAGTGTCGTACGCAAGGTCGACGGTTCAGACGTGATAGTCCCAAATAGCCAACTTATCTCGGAAGAGGTGATCAATTGGACGCTCTCCGATGACAAGAGGCGGATCGACATCCCGTTCGGTGTGGCCTACGGCACTGATGCGAGGCGTGTTATTGATCTGATAACACCTATTGTAGCCGGGCGTGAAGGTGTTTTGTCGGAACCATCGCCACAGACGCTTTTCATCGGACTTGGTGAGAGCTCCCTGGACTTCGAACTCCGCTTCTGGACCATCGACCCCGACGGCTGGGTCCGACTCCGAAGCGAAATGGTCGGCGAAATATACAAAACGCTCAACGAAGCCGGTATCGAGATACCCTTTCCGCAGCGTGACATCAATATTAAGGGGCAAAGTGCCCGAGAAGAAAGTATATGAGCAGCTACTTTGAAGTAATGATCGAGCGGGATTTTTCGTCGGCTCATCAGTTGCGCGGGTATAAGGGGAAGTGCGAGAACCTGCACGGGCATAACTACAAGGTGGAGATCTATGCCCGAGGCGAGGAGCTGAACAACATCGGGCTGCTGATCGATTTCGGTGACCTGAAAAAGGCGGCGGACGAGATAACGCGTTACCTCGATCACCGAAACCTGAATGAACTCCCGCCTTTTGACGAAGAACTGAACCCCTCAGCCGAGAACATCGCCCGCTATTTTGTGGAATATCTAAACTCCCGCGTTGGCGACGACCGTGTGAAGGTCTACAAGGTCCGCTGCTATGAAACACCGACAAGCGTCGCTACTTATGTAGCGAGCAGTTGGCTGTGAGCCGTTCGGGATTGGGGTTTAGAGGGGGATTTCCAGGACGTCGTTGATGCCGACCGAATCGCCGTAGGGGAAGGTGATCGTGCCGACCTTGCGGAAGCCGTGTTTGCGGTAAAAGCTCTGGCCGCGTTGATTTTCTTGCCAGACGCCGAGCCAGAGCGTGTCGAACCCCTCGCTTTTGGCCAGGCTGCGACAATGGTCGAGCAATGCAAGGCCGACGCCCGTTCCCCAAACGCGTTCGACGGTGTAGATTCGTTTGAGTTCGATCGGCCGCACGCCGGTAACGCCGTCCTCTCTTGCGTCCCGTACTAACTTTGCATAGCCGACCGCCTTCTCGCCGCGATAGGCGATGAGGAAGGTCACCGCCGGGTCGGCAAGCTCACTCGCGACCTTTTCGACGGCAAAGGTCTCCACAACATAATTCGCAAGGTCGCCGGCTGCATCTTGCTCAAAATATGCCTCATAGAAAGTCACGACGCCGAGCATCGCAAGGACCTTTGCGTCAGCGATGCGTGCACGACGTATTTCGCAATTTGCGGAAGTTTCCGACATAACAAGCTTCGCGATCGGCCAATAAAAAAAGGACCGCTTGAGGCGATCCTTCTTTGAAAGTGGTCGGGGCGAGAGGATTCGAACCTCCGACCTCACCGTCCCGAACGGTGCGCTCTACCAGGCTGAGCCACGCCCCGAAGTCGATTCGCTCAAGGTTGAGCGAAGAGACAGTCTATGAAAGAAGATGGCCAGTGTCAATGTTCCTAGCGAAGGAAGACGCGCACGACCGCGAATCCGCCGATCAAAAAGATCAGGAAGACGAATGTGAGTATCTCAAAATACTTGTCGATGAACTTCTTGATCGGGGCTCCAAAGAAATAGAAAAGGCCCGCGACAAGAAAAAAGCGAGCCGAACGGCCGATGATCGAAGCGCCGATGAGTGTCCAGATCGACACCTCGAAGGTGCCGGCGGCAATAGTGAACACCTTGTATGGGATGGGCGTAAATCCGGCGGCAAGGATGGCCCAGAATGCATGCTCGTTATAAAGCTGCTGAACCTGAGCATAATGGCCCATGGCTCCGTAGAATTGGAGGATCGGCTGGCCGAGAGTTTCGAAGAACGCCCAACCGATGAAGTAGCCGAAAACGCCGCCGAGCACAGAGCCGGCCGAGCAGATGAGTGCATAGCGGAGTGCCTTGGCCGGTACCGAGACCGCCATCGCAATAAGCAAAACATCCGGCGGGATCGGGAAGAACGACGACTCGGTAAATGCGATGATGAACAGAGCCCAGGCGGCGTGCGGCTTTTCCGCATAGCTCTCGACCCATGCCTTAAGGCGGCGGAGATATTCGAATATCTTTCTCATGAGTAAAATTAGCCGGGCATTGTTTGCAGTGCCAAGGTCTAATGAAAATCAAACACTGCTGCGGGCTTCCTTCCAGCCGTGTTCGCCGATCAGCGGAACGAACGCACACGGGCCTGCATCTTCTGTTTCGAACCCCTTTGCGGTCCGAGTGACGCGGACGAGCCGCTGTGACTTTTGCGTCTCACCGATCGGTATGACCAGGCGTCCGCCGACCTCAAGCTGATCAAGCAGCGGCTGCGGAAGTTCCGGGCCGCCGGCGGCGACTAGTATCGCATCGAACGGTGCATACACTCGCCAGCCCTCAGTGCCGTCTCCGCACCTGACCGAAACATTCCGGATGCCAAGGCGGCGGACCATCTGCTTCAGGCCGTCGGCGAGTTCCGGAACACGTTCGACCGTAAACACTTTCCGTGCAAGCCTCGCGAGTATCGCGGTCTGGTAGCCGGAGCCACCGCCGATCTCGAGAACTCGCTCGGTCCCGGCGAGATGCAAAAGTTCTGTCATCCTGGCGACGATGAACGGCTGCGAGATCGTTTGCTTTGCGGCGATCGGAAGGGCGTTGTCTTTATAAGCCTGCGATCGTAACGCCTCCGGGACAAAAAGATGCCGTGGCACCGTGTTCATTGCATCGAGCACACGCTCGTCCTCGATCCGGTAGTGATTCCGGAGATGCTCGGCCATTCGCTTACGCGGAATCGCAAACTCGTCCATTGTTTTTGGATCAGCTTTCCCAGTTCCTGATCTCTTCGATTGCCAAATGATTCGTCAGGTCGCTCCGCATCGGCGTGATCGAAACGAACCCCTTGTCTATCGCCTCAAAATCGGTGCCGCCTTCGGCCCGGAAGCCGTCGCGGACCTCGCCGATCCAATAATAAAGCTTGCCACGCGGATCGATGTGTTCGCTGATGACCGGCCTCGCAGTTTTGAAGCCCTGCTTGGTCACCCGATAACCTTTCGCAAAGCCCTTTGGAATATTTACATTGAGCAGTGTGCCGGAAGGCAAGCCTTCCGCTAGTGCCCGGATCGTCACCTCTCGAGCGACTCGTACCGACTCGGTAAAGTCCCAGGTTCTGTTGGCGACCAAGCTGAATGCAACTCCGGGAACACCTAGGATCGTTGCCTCCATTGCACCGGCAACCGTACCGGAATATGTGGCGTCGTCGCCGAGATTGGCACCATGGTTTATGCCCGAAGCACAGATGTCCGGGCGAATGTCGGGTGCAAGGATCTGATTTAGGGCAAGGGTCACGCAATCGGTGGGCGTGCCGTCAACGGTCCAATGCCGTTCGTCGATCTGGCGTATACGCAGCGGCCGGGCAAGCGTAAGGCTATGAGACGCTCCGCTCATCTCCGTTTCCGGAGCAACGACGTACACCTCACCGATGTCGCGAAGTCCCTCCTCAAGGGCCGCAATGCCCTCGGAGTGGATGCCGTCATCGTTGGTGATAAGAATATTAGGCTTTCGGCCCATTTTCGATGATTTAAAAGTAAAAGGTGAAAAAGTGACGATCTACTAAAGCTGTCACTTTTTCACCTCTGAAACCTCAAAAGCTTAACGGTTGTTGAAACCGCCCGAGGGACGCGGGGAGGTGTTCATGCCCCGCTGCTGACGAAAACGGCGGCGATTGCGCTTGCGTGCATTGACCGACTTGAGCTTTGCCTTCTGTCCCGGCGGGATGAAATGAGCGTGCTTTTTAAGATCTTTGATGATCTCCTCGCTGATCACTTTGCGCTTAAAGCGACGGAGTGCATTCTCGATCGATTCGTTGTTGTTTACTATTACTAATGCCATTAGCTATCTCACCCCCTTTTCGGCTGGTGTCGTTATTCCTGTTGAGACTCAATTTACAGAGATCTCAAAAGGCAAACCATAATTACACACCTTTCGGCTAAAGTTTGCAAGTTTATTGGACGGATTGCGTATGAAAAGAAGAGCGGCTCATGTTCTCGGGAAACATGAGCCGCGGGTTTCGGAAGGCTTTCCTGTAGGCCAGCGGAATTGATGGGCAAAAGGCGGTTTATTTATTGGTTGGTGATTGCCGATTGGCGGGCACTTCCGCTGTCCCCGTTTCATCAGCCTTAGAAACTACTTCTTTCTTCCTCTCGAGTCCGAGCTTTTTAGCCTCGGGCTCAAGCTTTTTGGGATCGGTCTTCAGGTAATGTATTTCCTCCTGAAGTGCCAGATTCTCATCTGCCAGATCCTCGATCTTTTCATTCAACTCTTTCTGCTGGTCGCGCTCACGCTCAAAAACGGCGAACGATTTATAGTTAACGGACACGACAAGGAGCAAGCAAAGGGCAACTGCGGCGAGAAAGCCGACCCATCTCGGGCGTCTTTCGGTCCTCACCGAGGCGTTCGCAGTTTTTTTTAACCGTCCTGCCATTTTCGTTATCCAAGCAAATAGCTTTTTCCTGCCTTGAGCAGTTCATCTAGTTCGCTGCGTTCCTCAGCCTCAGCATAGATGCGAACCATTGGTTCAGTCCCTGAAGGCCGCATCAGCATCCACGACCCATTCTCAAACATGAACTTCACGCCATCCATCCGATTGATCGAGCTGACCTTTCGGGCTCCGATCTCTGATGGGTTTTCTGACAGCTTAGTTTTCAATTTTGCCGCAACGTCTGCGTTAAGCTTTACTCCGATGCGTTCAGATTCGAGCTTTCCGGTCTTCTTATAAAGCTCGGTCAGTTGCTCGCTGAGACTCGCCTTCCGCTCGGCCACCGCCTCTGCAGCGAGGAGGCACGCTAAGATTCCATCTTTCTCCGGGTAATGCCCCCGTATCGATAACCCTGCCGATTCCTCACCGCCAAGTGCGATCTTGTCGTCATTTATCAACTCGCCGATGAACTTGAACCCGACCGGTGTTTCGTGGAGTTCAACCCCGTGCATTTCGGCGACCCGGTCGATGAGATGCGACGTTGCCACACTTCTCGCAAGCCCCAGACGCCAACCCCGGCTTTCGATCAGATAATCGGCCAGAAGTGCAATGAGCTTATTTGCCGTAATAAACGTGCCATCCGCATCGATAACACCGAACCGGTCGGCATCGCCGTCGGTGGAAAGCCCAAGCGTCAGGCCTTTAGAGACTACCAGTTCACGCAATTCAAAGAGCTTCTCTTCGCTAGGCTCAGGCGACCGCCCGCCGAAAAGCACATCGCGAGTATCGTTGATGGTCTCGATCTCGAGCCCGAGATCGGCAACGAGCGTGTTCAAATATCCGCGTCCAGTTCCCCAAAGTGCGTCATATGCATACCGCCCGTTCGCGGCCTTTATCGCATCGAACCGGATCTTTGATCGCAGATCGGCAAAGTACGCTTCTTTCGGATCATACGATTCAACACTGCCACCGGCTTCATCGTCGCTTTCCGCTCCCGACCGAATTAGCTCTTCGATCGTGCGAGTGATCTCGGGCAAAGCCGGAGCTCCATCCGAGGTCGAGAACTTGATTCCTTGATACTCGGGCGGATTGTGCGATGCCGTAAAGTTCAGTGCCCCGACCGCTCTCCGGTCGCGAATCGCATGCGAAATGGTCGGCGTCGGCGTTGGCCCCGTGCAAAAAAGCACTTGAAAGCCCTTGCGAGACATTATCTCTGCCGCAAATTCCGAGAACTTCTCACCCATGAATCGCGAATCATGGCCGATCACGATCGTTTGCCGTGTTTCCGGCCTTTTTGCTTTCAAAGAGCTGCAGATCGCGTTTATTACTTTTCGGACATTGTCGAACGTAAAATCATCTGCGATAACGGCTCTCCAGCCCGAAGTTCCGAATCGAATGTCCATAAAAGGCTGTTACCTAAAGCTTAAAAACGCGAACTGCTTCAAAGTGCGAAAACTCTATCATAGGAAAAATGATTTGTAAAGCACTTTTTTCAATATTATAAAACATTTATTTGCAACGGTTAGGGCGGCGGAGCTAATGCGCCGATTGATATGTGCGCTTAAGCAGCATTTTCATGAGCATCAGACCGCCAAATCGTGCAGGGAATTCGTATGGGCATTGTAAACTCGACTGTCCGCCGCCGATCGACGAGTACGGGTCAGGATGGGCAGTCTGTTGTCGTTTAAGCACTAACTTAAGACCGCATTTTCGGGTTTGATTTACTCGAAAGCGTGAGCTCTGTGGCGAACGGAAAAGATGTGTCGAAATGGGAAAAGTCGCGCGATATCGGCCGCTGTGTATCGTTAAGACACAGAGGCCGGAGAGGTCGAGGCTGAAGCGGGTTTGTTAAACTCAACCCTATCAGATAGTTAGATGATCGTGCTTATTTGGAGCCAAGCCTTGAATATCATGGAACGGATATTGCTACTCTCTACGGCAGAACTGCGCCCGCTAACCATTGATAAATTCGGAGCGATAGGCGACGGCGGTCAGGTAAAAACGACCGACGAGGCCGTAAATGTGGGCGAGACGAGATCAATAGAAATCATTTACGTAAAGACGAGAACAATATGAGACCAGTAAAGCACTTTGAAAAAGGCCTGACATACGTCGCCGCCGGCATGTTCAATGCGATCAAGTCGGTTAATCAGTATAAGCCGAATCCTTCGTTCACACCGAAGTGGGCCGATAAGCCGATCCTCAAATCATGGCAGAAAACGAAGCCGACGCTTGGCTTCCCGCGGCAGACGGATTCGCTCTGCCCGAACTGTGTCATTGAGGCGCGCGAAGAGATCCTGGCAAACAAACGCGATGTCAGCACGCTGATCAATGAAAAGGTCGGAGAGATCAAGGCCCAGATCATCGAGCGTGACGGACAGGTCTGGATGATCAAAGACTGCCCGGAGCACGGCCATTTTGAAGACATGATGGCGATCGACTCCGAGTTCCTGCAGCACATCGAATCGCTCTTCCCGGGCCGCGACATGGAAGCTCACAATGATGAGAAGCTCCACAATCACGGCACCTCGTCGGTGAAGTATGGCCGCGGTGCGGTTTTGACGGTTGACCTGACGAATCGCTGCAACATGATGTGCGACCCGTGCTTCATGGACGCGAACCAGGTTGGTTTCGTGCATGAGCTGAGCATGGAAGACGTCCAGGAGATCCTCGACAACGCCATCCAGATCAAGCCGCGTCGGCAGATGTCGGTGCAGTACTCGGGCGGCGAACCTACATTGAGCCCGTATTTCCTCGATGCGATCCGTTACGCACGTAAGGTCGGGTACAACTCGGTCCAGGCCGCGACCAACGGTATCGAGTTCGCAAAATCGAAAGATTTTTGCCGCGAGGCAGCCGAGGCTGGCCTTCGTTTCGTATATCTGCAGTTTGACGGTATCGGCAACGACGCCAACTCGCACCGCCAGATCGGCAACCTGTTTGACGTAAAGCTCCGTGCGATCAATAACCTCCACGAAGCCGGCGTCGACATCATTCTTGTTACAACGCTGGTCAATGGCGTCAATAATGACCAGGTCGGAACGATCATCCGCTTTGCACTTGAGAATCCGAAGAAGATCTCGTTCATCGCGTTCCAGCCGGTTTCCTTCACGGGCCGCGACGAGCTGATCACCGAACAACGTCGGCTGCAGCAGCGTTATACGCTTGCTCACCTCGCCCACGATGTGAAAGGCCAGGTCGGCATCACCGAACCGAACCGCGACTGGTTCCCGCTTTCCTTGATGGGAGCGTTCGCCGATTTCGCGGACGTCGTCCACGGCCCCGAGTCCGATTGGGGACAGGTTTCGTGCGGCTGCCACCCGAATTGCGGCGTCGGCACGGCCGTTATGGTCAATAAGGAAACGAAAGAGATGGCTCCGGTCCCGCAGTTCCTGAACATTCAGGGCCTTGTGACCGATATGCAGCACATCACGGACACCAACCGCGGCAAGTGGTTCTCAAACCTTATGATGGGCCTCGCCCTTTTGAAGAACTACAACCCCTACGGTGCTCCGGCGAGCCTTACGCTCAAGGGCATCCTGATGAAGTTCGATAAGTCGTTCGGGCTCTCGGGCAAAGATTACGGAAAGGTCGGCCCGGACCGTACGGCCGAAGATATCGAGAAACGCCGAAAGGACCCGTGGAACTTCCTCTTTATTGCCGGAATGTGGTTCCAGGACCTCTTTAACTACGACTTCCGCCGCACGGAGATGTGCATCATCCCCTACGGCACACAGGAAGGCGAGATCAGCTTCTGTGCTTACAATACCGGTATCGGCTGGCGCAATATCATCGAGCATATGCACCAGAACGCGACCGTCGCACAGTGGTATAAAGAGCACGGCCGCCACGAAGTTTTCGCTCGCGGTAAGGAAGTCGAGCTGAGCGATAAGTCGCACGGCCTTGTCCTTAACGAGGTCGACCTCGCCCGGCCCAACAAGCCGGAAATGGAAGGCCCGAAGACCGCTGCCGAAGAGGTCCAGATGATGCGCAAGCTCTATAACCAGATGGTCCTCGAAAAGAACCAGATCAAGGGCGAAAACCTCGTCCAGATTGGCGGCATCAAAAAGAAGGACAAATCAATGGCCATCGCTGAATAAGTAGAAGCCAGAAGCCAGAAGTCAGAAGTCAGAAGCCCCGCGAGCGATCGCGGGGCTTTTTTTATTTGGTAAAAGCCGGTCTTGTGGTAATAATTGTGCCAATGAATAACGAACTTTCTGTAGGCAGTCGGGTGAGGCATCCAAAATTAAATGATTGGGGAATCGGGCAAATCACTTCAGTCGAATCATCCACCGTTACAGTATTCTTCGAAACTGCGGGTGAGAAAAAACTAAGAACTGATCTTGTTTCCTTAGTTCTCCTGACGGGAAGCGATGCGGATAGCAATGCCCTCGATTCTAAGTTTCGAAGGAAAGGGGCAACGAAGCGGCGTTTTGTGGGCGACGCTTACTTTAACGATGGCAAGAGTGTTAGCCGGAAAACGTTTATTGAGAGTCTGGGCGGGACGTGTGCGAATTGGAACTGGAGTTGGTCGTTTGTGAACCACGATGAAAAGAAGATATTTTTCGGGGCGTGGCAAGACCTTCGTAACGGTAGCCGCGCTTTGATACTTAGCGGGAGTTGGAAAACCAAAAATGGAAAGAAAAGACCATCGTGGCCAGAATCACGCGAGAATATTCGTCTCATTGAGGACGAGGGTTATTCGCTTCGCGTTTATACGATGATCGTAGACCCGGATTCTGAACTGGATTATGAAAAAGGAGCACGTAAGATTGCCGCAATACTAAACGATCTTGCTGAAGCAAGATTAGTCAGGGAGGGCGATGAATGGTACGCCGAGTTCCCAGAGATTCCTCGTGATTAATTGTGAAAAGTGTTCGATCTCAGTTGACGATGAAATATAATGTTGCAATCCGGCGTCGCTGCACGAGTATCCTCATCGACGATGACTACTACTACCAATGAATCTCATTTCACCCTAAAGAGTCCGCAATTGTTCGCGGGCTCTTTCACGCACTTGGAATACCAAATTCGGCCAGAAAGTCCGCAACGACGAACGTACGACTTGGATCGAACGTTTTCTTTGATCCATCAAATAAGTAAAAGTTGATCTGATGGTGAGGTGCGGAATACGTCGTTCGTTGGACGAGCTCTGTGCCTGAAAGATCGTTGATCCTGTCTTGAAGTAAGATCAGATTATATTGAGGCGATGAATAATGCATACCGCAGACTTCATACGTTAGCCGTCTAACCGGTGTTTGCGATGCAGAATCGGTCGCGGGTTCCTTCAACGAAAGCCCGGTCGTTTCCTCAGTCAATACGCGCTGACCGTCGTACCTACTTCTTACCGACTTATCAATCTCGTTCAATTCACTCAAAGTCCACATGATTGGACAAACTAACCCAAATTCCCGACGAGTTCAAATTGATTCGTTCAAAGACTCATTTCGAACTGGTGGTCACCGGATTTTGGGAAGCGACCAGATAGGTTTTGGTTGTAAACGCTATTTGATAAAAGTCCCCCGTTGGGTGGCACTCTTTTATTTCACGAAGATCTCCTCATTGTGATACTCAAGGAACTTCTCGCCGGGGAAGAACTTGTCCGGTAAATCGATGTTTCGACCATCCAATTTTTCGAAGAATGATCGAAACTCCGGCTTGTGTTCGATTTGCTCAAAAGCACGCGAAACGCGAACCTTATAGTCCGGTGTAACTGTAATGAGGCCGCGGTCAAACGCTCTGTCGTGAAATGTGTTCAAGCAAAGTCCGTTTTTTGGATTAGTTCTATCATTCGCGGAATCCCGCCATGGAATAATGTGGCTTGCGACGAGCATAGATTCATGATCGATACCTGTGATGCAACATTGGCGGTTGTAGATCGAAAGGACCGAGCTTCTAAAGAAGCTCTGATTCACCCGTACACGAACTATGCTTTCGCGTTCCGTTCCCGGTGGCACTCCTTTGATCTCATCTATTACTCGGCTTTCGACGGATGTCCTACTGAACTCGGCGATCAGCTTTTCACTTTCGAATGCAAGTTCGTCCCAATTGTTGTGAAACTCATCCCAAATTTGCCTATCGAGTTTACTCGTGTTGGGCAGTCCTCCGATGCCACGCTTCTTAAGCTCGGGGTCGAAGCTTCCAAAATTGCCCAGCTTAAATGCAACCGCCCCAGGCGACCGGCCGATAATCTCGGCGATTCGCATAACCTCGGGGTTTGTTTGCACTGCCTTTGCAAACGGCATCCGACAGTACAAATTGAAGGTGATAATCAACTGCTCTCTGGTCCAATTGTTTGCCATCGCCCTCAGGTTAGCACTCGATTAATGAAAATCTGAACTGCAGCGAAACGGACGTGAGAACGTTAGTGTAAACGAATCCGGAATGATGCCTTGGGTCTGCGACCAGACACCCTAAGAAAAACGGGCAGTCGCGAATCAGAGCTTGGTCTAGCTAGGCAACAAGGGGGCAAGCCCTCAAGAAGGCTCGGGGATCTCCCTTAATATAGGATGGATGGGGCGGATGGGGCGGATTGGGCGGATGGGGCGGATTGGGCGGATTGGGCGGATGGGTATTGGGGGATTTGGTGGGGGCTGCGGGGTTATTTTTGGTGGCGGCGTTGTTGGTCGCGGCGGGCTAGGCGGGCTTTGAACATATTTTCTTTTAGGCCGCCGTGTTCGAGGAAGTCTTGTTCGAGGCGGCGGATCAGTTGATCGAGGAGATAGTTTGTCTGGTGGATCAGGCAGATGATGATGTTGGCGACGGTTTCGGGCGGGCGTGTTTCGAGGTAGGTCCTATAGGACTCATATGACTCATCTTTGCTGCGGCCGAGCTTGCGGACGAAGAGGGCTTGTTTGGAATCTTTTGCCCAGAGTTCGTGGCCGCGGGTTCGGAGGAAATCGCGGTAGTCTTCGAGGAGTTCTTCGAGGCTCGCTCGGGCGACGTTGGTCAGCTTGATCTCGGTCTCGCGGGAGGTTCCGCTTGCCTGGCTGCCTTCGAGAATATTCTGCTTTCCGGAACGAGCGGCCTGGACCATCTGGTCGTGGGTTCGGGAACGGCGGTCGATGTACCTATCGCAAAAGAAGACGGTCGCATCGTAAACGATGCGGGATTTCTTGAACGCCAGCAGGTCCTGATAACCGCCGTGCGGCGGAATGAAGCCATCGCTCATGCGGGGATTATAGCGGGGAATCGGCGTTGGGTGAAGGGCAGAACGATGGGACCGATGCGTCCTATGGGACCTATATGACCGATTGGCGAACTGGCCGCCCGCTTACGCAGGCGGTTCCGACAGCGCCGGAAACAGACCAAAAGGACCCACAAACCAGTCTTTATGGGCGGGTCTTTTTCCTTGTGCGAGCGTTGGTGTTTGCGGCGGCGTTTGCCTGTACAGCGTTCGTGGCGTTGTACATCGCCCCGTTGCTGCTCATGTTGCTAGCTCTATTCACCGCGTTTGCCGACGGCAGTTCTGAGCTGCAATCGATCTCCCATCGGTCGGCATTCGCGTTCCAGTCGGCACGGAGCCATTTCGAAGCATTGTTGTCCGGACGGTAATTCGCATTCCAGTTGTAGATGACCGCCGGGCAAGTCGGGCGGACCGTATCCGACGTCTGCGCCCATGCGGCAGCGATCATCAACAGCAATAAGCCCGAAAGAAGTATCACGGAGTGTTTTGCTTTCATATCGCGGACAGCTTATTCCCCATTCGTCAGGGTGTCAATCCATCGCGCATCCGCGGGGCTTTAGGACTGACGGTCGGAAAATTTGTATTGACAGTATCGTAGCGACGATGCTACAGTTGTTTTCAGTCGAGATTCGGCTTGGCTGTGGGCAAGTATGCGGAAATATGCAACGGAGACGCCTATTATCAAAGAAAAAAACCTTCGCGGTGGGCGATGGGGCTTCGGCGCGCCCGGCGCCCGTTATCTGCCAAGTGTTTCACATGTTTCAGTTGTTTCACTTGTTTCAGGTGTTTCAGGCGTTTCATTTGTTTCACGGCGTTTCAGAAACGCGCAGTCTCCTTTTAGAAATGAAACAGCGGGCAGACGCACCTTCGGTCCCTCAAACTTCCGGCGATCCCGCAGGGCTATACGAAATATCGGTGGATTGCACGATATCGGGCGGGGGAAGTGTAGGGAGTTGGTACATTTGGCGGGGTTTGCTGGGAAATGCTTGAGCGGAACGGCAGTTGCAACGTTCAATGGTGTCCACGCTCAGACCAGGCATTTTTGGAGGAAACCTATGCGTAAAAGATTAGGAATTATGGCGGCATTGGCCGTCGGCGGTGCTCTATTTATTGGAGCCGCTGACGTCTCCGCTCAAGGACGCGGCAACGGCAAAGGCCGCGGCGGCGAAAAGGGCGGCGGAAAGCAGGCCCGGGCTGAGCAGCAACAGAAACGAGGCGACAGAGAGGCTCGCGGCCAGCAGCGGCGGAGCGATGACGAAGGCCGTCGCAAGCAGGCAGAGAGCGATCGAAGTTCACGCGATCAACAGCGTCGGAGCGATATGGAAGCGCGGCGGCAGCAGGCGCAGAGCGACCAAAACTCACGCCAGCAACAGCGTCAGAGCGATTGGGAATCACGCCGTCAACAGGAGTGGAGCGATCGGCAGTCTCGCCAGCAACAGCGTCGGAGCGATGAGCAATCGCGTCGGCAGCAGGAGTGGAGCGACCGGCAGAACCGCGGACGCGGGGATGAGCGTCGCCGGTCGGCACGCACTTCGAACGGCACGCCCTACTGGGCAAACCGCAATTACGAGCGGCCGCAGGAGAACCGCGTCCGGCAGGAGATCCGCCGCGAGCAAAAGGATTATGAAAAGGCCGAGCGTCGCTATGAGAAGGAGTATCGCAAGGCGGTGAAGGAACGTAATCGCGAATATCGGCAAGTCATTCGCAGAGATCGGCAGCGTGATTATCGACGCGAGCGTCGTATCCCGCAGATCTGGGCGGGACGAACGACATGGGCCGGACCGCAGACGTGGACGAATCAGCCGATCGATCGCAGCCGTGGCTATGACTACGACCGCCAGAATGGTTACTACGAGACGCGGCAGTATCCTCAGGGTGTGATCGATGACCGTTACTACTACGAGGATGATCGCTACAACGACAATTATTACGGCGACGATTATTACGGAGACGACTACAACAACAACGGCGGCAATTGGAAGGACATCCTGCTCCGCACGGTGCTTTCAGCCTTTCTCGGCGGGCAGGGATTTGATTCGGCGATGCCGTACAATTCGCAGCCTGAATATGCGAATTATCAGGGGTATGCGTCGCCCGTTTTTGCGGACAACAATTACCAGCAGGCGTATTACGACGATGCCGGCTACTATGGCGGCAACGAACAGAGCGGCTCGCAATATGGGCCGATGATCGTCGGCCTGGCGGACCAGTTCTCGGGCGGCTATGTCAGCGATCTGTTAGCTCGGACGCTCGCGACCGGATACTATCAGGGTCTTATGGAAGGCCAGAATGCCCGGCAGCAAGGCATTTACGATGAGTATTATACTGAGCCGTACGCCTATGCGGGCGACGATTACAGCATGTGCTCGGTCAGCCTTGGCGAACGCCGTCAGCTGATGGCCGAGGGCTACGAGCTTGGCTATCGCGACGCATTGCTCAGCGAGCAGTCGCAGGGCGGTTATCAGGAAACGCCTGCCTATTTTGACCTTGTCAGCCTCGCGCTTGGCAATGTTCTCTAAGGGCAGTTAATTCAAAAGCTCTTCCGCACCGCAATGGGGGCGCGAACTTGTAGAAATACGGTTCGCGTCCCTAAACTAAGTTTAATGAGCGGTTACAAGCTTTTCTATTCGCCCTATTACTACGCCGACATCGGCGAAGGGCACGTGTTCCCGATTCGAAAATTCGAGCTGGTTCGCGATCGGTTGATCAGTGAGGGGACTTTGCGGAGCGACGAAGTAGTTGAACCGGAACCGGCGGCGGTCGAAGATCTCTTGCTGGTGCATACCGAAGATTACGTCACGCGGCTAAGCGAAGGGCGACTGACGGCGAAAGAGGTTCGGAAGCTCGGGCTGCCGTGGAGCGAGTCGCTTGTGCGGCGATCGTTTCATGCGATCTCGGGGACGATAATGGCGGCTCGCGAGGCGGTTGCGGCGGGGATCGCTTCAAACCTCGCGGGCGGAACGCACCACGCTTATCCAGACCGCGGCGAGGGCTATTGCGTTTTCAACGACGTGGCGGTCGCGATCAGAGTGCTGAAGCGGGAGCGGCTTGCCGAGAGGTTTTTGATCATCGACCTCGACGTACATCAGGGCGACGGCACGGCGTTCATATTTGCGGAAGACGATTCGGTATTCACATTTTCAATGCACGGGGCGAAGAACTATCCGCTTTTCAAGCAAGCATCTTCGCTCGACATCGAACTCCCGGACGGCACGGCAGACGCCGAATATCTCGCGACACTCGAGAGTGCTCTTGAGCGGGTCCGCGTCCATTCGCCGGATGTTATTTTTTACCTTGCCGGGGCGGATCCTTTCGCGGGTGACAAGCTCGGGCGGCTTGGGCTCTCGATCGAAGGGCTTCGGCGGCGGGATGAGATGGTGCTCGAATTTGCCCGAGCCGAGAGCACGCCAATCGTTACGACAATGAGCGGCGGCTATGCGACGGAGATCGAGCAAACCGTTGAGATACATAGCAATACGATACGGGCGGTGAAGGCCGTATTTTTCGGCGAACGGGCGAGCGGTGTATCGGTGTGATACACTTTTTGGCATGCCAGAGCAGACCCGCATTGCCCTGACCGGTTTCATGGGAGTCGGAAAGTCGAGCGTTGCCCGCCATATTTCAAAGCTTTTGGGCTCTGAAAGGGCCGACCTTGACCACTTTATTGAGCAGGAGACGAAGCGGAAGATCGCCGACATTCTCAACGACGACGGCCTTGACCGTTACCGCGAGATAGAGTCGGAAAGCCTCGTAAAACTGCTCGGCGAGACCTCGGCCCAGATCATTTCGCTTGGCGGCGGGACATGGACCGTCGAAAAGAATCGTGAGGTGATAAAGCAGAACGGGCTGACGACCGTCTGGCTCGAATCCACCTTTGAACACTGCTGGCAAAACATCCGCAAATCGCGAAAAGAGCGCCCGCTCGCCAAAGACCGCGACACCGCATTTAAGCTATTTGAAGAAAGGCAGGCGATCTATTGCCTTGCCGACTGGCATTTCATCGTAAAGCCCGGGCTTTCATCCTACGCTGTGGCAAGCCAGATAGTTGAAGAGGTCTTTTAGCGCCCAAGCGAAAGATTTTGGTTGATAAATTTGGTGATTTGCCACAAGATAGAGGCACGCAAATTTTGACCGAGGTCACAGAAAGATCGCCGAGCTTCGGCTATCGTTCGCTTTGGGCAAGATAGCGTTTTTGCAAACATTTCGTTTGAATCTTTTTTGGAAACACTTATGGGAGGGAAGATGAAAGTTAAGTACTTAACAGTTTTGGCCATCGCAGCGATGATGTTTCTTGCGGCCTGCGGCAAGAGCGATGCTGACCTGCAGAAAGCGGTTCAGGATAAGCTGACGGCGGACGGCGTTTCGGGTGTGACGGTTGCGGTCAATGGCGGCGTTGCGACGCTGACCGGCGAGGTTGCCGACATCACGGTAAAGAACAAGGCACAGGCTTCGGCAGGTGCGGTCGAGGGCATCAAGTCGGTTACGAACAACCTGACGACGAAGCCGCTTCCGGTCGCCACCCCGGCAGCCTCTGACCCGGCACTTACGGGAAAGATCACTGAGAACCTGAAAAAAGCGGGCTGTACCGGGGCGAACGTTGCGGTCGTGAATGGCAAGGTAACGGTTACCGGCGAGGTGCCGAAAGCGAAATATGCAGAGTGCGTTCAGGAGATAATGCAGTCGGGCATTACGGGCATTGACAACCAGCTCAAAAAGGGAAGCTAAACAAGGAGGAAAGAGATAATGTCACTACAAGAGAAATATCAGACGCTTCTCGAACTCGCCAACCAGAACGGTACGACGTATGAACTGAGCGAGGGCAACGGCGGCACGCTTATAGTCACCGGAACCGCTCCGAGCGCCGAGGCGAAGCAGCAGCTCTGGGATGAATACGCACGGCTCGATCCGGAATTTAACGACGGCGACTTCGTCCTCAATATCCAAACCGCAGAGGCCGCGGCCGGCGGCGGAATGCACACGCACACGGTCGAATCGGGCGATAATCTTTCAAAGATCGCCAAGGAATACGGCATCCAGTGGAAGGCCATCTGGGACCACAATCGCGACATCCTCAACCACCCGGACAAGATCTACCCGGGCCAGGAATTGAAGATACCGATGTAGTTTCACGACAACGAAAGAAAGTCGAAGGCCGTCGCCGGTTCACGGGTGGCGGCCTTTTTTTCGCCTAGTTTTTGAAACGCGAATTTCGAATCCCTCAGGCTCCGCCTGTCTATTTGCGGTGAAGCTATGCTTTACCGTTGTGGCTGCAAACTATTTTGCGGCTTCGCCGCCGGCGGCACAGCCGCATAAAGCTCTCTCAGTTGCGGAAAAGTGGAACTTTTCCGCACATAGGGCGGCAGAGCCTCGACGAATTGGCGAGCGGATCATTTCGATTCCAGGTCGCGGCTTAGTTTGGTTAGGACATCGACGGAGTGGTTGGCGTATTTGTTGATCCAGCGGTCGTAGATGTCGCGGATGGGGACGGCGTTCAGGTAATTCCACCTGAATCGTCCCTTTTTTTGTGTGATGACGAGCCCGACCTTGTTTGTCGCAAAACGCCGCCCGTTTGGAAAGGCGGCGTTTGGAAAGAAATGAAAGCAGAGGTTTGAGAATAAGTTAGCCGGCGTTCATATGCTTCTGCATATCGCGGACCTGCTTCTGCCATTTCTTCATCGCTTTTTCCATCTCGCGAAGATGGCTCCGCTGACGGATGCGATCAAGCTCCCCACGGTTCATTTCCTGCTCCATCATCTGGATACGATTGCGGAGCATTTCGCGGTTCTGCTCGATCTTGCCGAGCTGATTCTGGAACCTCTGTGCTTGATAGGCATTGAGCCCGAGCCTCATTCGCTCGTGTTCCTGCTCCATGTTCTGCATCTGGTTCCGGATGCTCTCGTGCTGTTGCAAGGCTTGGCCCTTCGTGAATCCGTCATTGCCGCACTCCTGAATCATTTCGCGAACCTGCATACGGTTGCGCTCCATGGTCGTCAGTTCGGCCCGAACCTGATCACGCTGCTTGTCGTTGGCACGGAGATAGTCGCGATCCCTATCACGGTCCCGATCCCTGTCCTGATCCGGGTCGCGAGCTTTATCGCGATCCTGATCACGGGTTTGGTCTCGATCGCGATCCTGTTGTGTGGTGGCCTGCCCTTTCTTGGGCTGACCCTTTCCCTGGCCAAATGTTGTGAGCGAAAAGCCCGTCAACATTGCCAAGACTACGAATACTGCCAGTAAGTTCTTGTGTCTCATTTTCTTGTACCTCCCTCAACCTATTGAGGAAACGATCGGAGACCTTAATGTTGCAGGCCTCCCCGACACGTCTGCCTATTTAGAAAGCAATGCACGTTCCCTCGTTTGGCAGATAAGTACCTTTTCGCGGTCGACATGATGCCATGCGGCCGAGGCCGAAATAATGGGATGAAACCGAGCCGTCGAACGGTAAGTTAAACGCCTGTGCACAATGGGTTTAGAGGGCAAGCAAATTCGGGTTCGCGGGGCGAGGTAGTTTTGTTCGGAACCTGGCCCAGAGGTGCTTTACAAATCGTTACATTCGCGACCGCGGACAGGGTCGGATCTTTGGCAACGACTGCGAGAATTCTCTCGGGCGCGTTAAAGATTTTCACAGCTTGTGAGCGGCTCCGGAAGCGGAACGACGAGTCAAAGCTCGCTCTCCGAGCCTTGAAACTCGCAACTTGGCCGCGTGATTTGATACATTTTCGGTAATGTCCTTGTCCACAGATTTCATCGTCATCGGGAGCGGAGTCGCGGGGCTGCGGGCGGCAATCGCTCTTGCCGAAGCGGGCGCTCAGGTGACGGTGCTGACAAAGGACAAGGCGAGCGAATCGAACACGGAATATGCACAGGGCGGCGTTGCCGTTGTCCTTTCGGATGACGACCGGGCCGAGCTTCACGAGGGCGATACGCTCATCGCCGGTGCGGGGCTTTGCGATGAGCGGGCGGTCGAGACTCTCGTCACCGAAGGCACGCGATACATAAAGCAGCTCATCGAGTGGGGAACTGAGTTCGATAAAGAGGGCGGCAATCTTGTTTTTACGCAAGAGGCCGCCCATTCGCGTCGGCGGATACTCCACGCAAATGGCGACTCGACGGGTGCGGAATTCGTTCGTTCGCTGATCGCGAGAGCGGGCCGCGAACCCTCGATCAGCCTTTTGCCATTTGCGGCGACCGAGAGCCTTTTGACCGCGGACGGGCGATGCACGGGCGTCCGCTATCTAGACCCGATACTGCGTGCTCCGCGGGAGGTTTTTGCAAAGGCGGTAATACTCTGCACGGGCGGTGCGGGCCAACTTTATCAGCACACGACCAACCCGCCGGTGGCGACGGGCGACGGCATGGCGATGGCGTATTTTGCCGGAGCGGACATGGCCGATATGGAGTTCATCCAGTTTCACCCGACGGCATTGAGCCTCGAGGGTGCTCCGCGGTTTTTGCTCTCGGAGGCGATGCGGGGTGAGGGCGGCATCCTGCGAAATGCGCAGGGTGAGCGGTTCATGGGCCGCTACGACGAACGGCTCGAGCTTGCCCCACGCGACATCGTCTCGCGGTCGATCGTGGCGGAGATGCGGCGGACAGGTTCGCGGACGGTGTTTCTGGATATGACGGCGCTCGACGGCGATTTCTCCGTCACCGCTTTCCTAAGATCGATGAGACCTGCCGGGCGCTTGGGCTCGATATCGCGAAAGACATGCTGCCGGTCTCTCCGGCCTCGCATTACTCGATGGGCGGCGTGCGAACGGACCTCTGGGGAAGGACGACGCTGCCCGGGCTTTACGCGGCGGGCGAGGTCACCTGCACAGGCGTTCACGGAGCGAACCGGCTGGCCTCGAACTCGCTACTTGAAGGGCTTGTTTTTGGTGCGAGAGCGGGCGAGGCCGCGGCGAGCGACAGTGGCCAATTGTCGGTGGTCAGTGTCCGGTCAGAAGCCAGAAATGAGGTGGCAGAAAGCAAACGTAAGCCCGCGCTTTCGACGGCGGTGCGGAAACGGGTGAAGCGGGTGATGTGGGAGCGGGTTGGGATCTTGCGCGACCGTGAATCGCTGCGGCGTGCGATCGCGGAATTTGACCAGATCGCGAAGGCGAACCTGAGCACGGCGTCGCGCAATTTCGTGACGCTTGCGGGCCTGGTCGCAGCGGCCGCGCTTTGGCGAGAGGAATCTCGCGGCGGGCATTTCAGGACGGATTTCCCCGATCAGGAAGAGTCGTTCCGGCTCCATTCGATCCAGCGGCTCGGGCACGCGATAACCTCATCCGAACGCATTGATCCGGGCGAATAGAGTAGATATATCAACGGTTTGCGGGTATCATTCAAATACAATCTCGCAAGGAAAACGACACAAAAAATGGAATATTCAGCCACAACACTGAACCTGGCTTCGATGCTCGACCACCACGCGAAGCTTTCTCCGCAGAAAGAGGCGATCGTCTGGAACGACGTTCGTATGTCCTACGGCCAGCTCAACGTGATGGTGAACAAGGTCGCCAATGCATTGACGGCGATGGGCATCGGCCACGGCGATAAGGTCGCCTTGAGCTGCCCTAACATCCCGTATTTTCCGATGGTCTATTACGGCATTTTGAAGGCCGGTGCTGCGGTCGTGCCGCTTAGCGTGCTCTTTAAGCCGCGAGAGGTCGCCTATCATCTGGAGGACTCGGACGCGAAGGCGGTCTTTGTTTTTGAAGGCACGGATGAGCTGCCGCTCGGACAGGCGGTGAAGGGCGGCTTTGATCAGGTCGAGAGCTGCAAGGACCTGATCGTAATGACCAAAGACCCGGCGGGTGCGAGCCCGTTTCCGGAGCACAAAACGCTCGGGCAGCTTATCTTTACACAGCCGGATACCTTCGAGACCTATCCGACCGCACCGCAAGATACGGCGGCGATACTCTACACCTCCGGCACGACCGGCCAGCCGAAAGGGAGCCGAGCTGACGCATTTTAATCTTTACACGAATGTGGTGACGACGTTTCTCGTTCACTTGCCGATGCTTGATTTCACGGACGGCGAGCAGAAGACGTGCCTGATAACGCTGCCGCTTTTCCACACGACCGGGCAGACCGTTCAGATGAATACGCAGATATATGCCGGCCACCGCGTGGTCCTGCTGCCGCGATTCGAGCCGCAATCGACGCTCGAGGCGATGGCGAAGGAGCGTATCAATTTTTGGGTTGGTGTGCCGACGATGTATTGGGCGCTACTGAAATTTGCCGATGAGACGGGCTTTGACATCAGCGGCATCAAAGAGACGATGAAGGTCTGTTCCTCGGGCGGCGCGCCGATGCCGGTCGAGGTGATGAAGGCATTCGAGGCAAAATTCGGCGTGCGGGTGATGGAAGGCTACGGGCTTTCGGAGACCTCGCCGCTTGCGTGCTTTAACCATTTTGAGATGGCCTCAAAGCCGGGAACGGTCGGGCAGGCGATCTTTGGCGTGGACGTTCGGTGCTTTGATACCGAGGACAAAGAGGTGCCGCGGGGCGAGCGGGGCGAGGTCGTTATCCGCGGTGCGAACGTGATGAAGGGCTACTACAAACGGCCGGAGGCGACGGCCGAGGCGTTTCGCAACGGCTGGTTCCACACGGGCGACATCGGCATTATGGACGAAGAGGGCTATCTCTCGATCGTTGATCGCACGAAGGACATGATCCTCCGCGGCGGTTACAACATCTATCCGCGAGAGCTTGAGGAAGTGATAATGACGCATCCGGCCGTTTCGCTTTGTGCGGTGATCGGCGTGCCGGACGAACGGCTCGGCGAGGAAGTGAAGGCCTATCTTGTGCTGAAAGATCAAGCTCAGCTTTCGGATGCGGCGTTCATCGATTGGTGCCGCGAGCAGTTTGCAGCGAACAAATATCCGCGGTACGTCGAGTTTCGAGAGAGCCTGCCGATCGGGGCGACGGGCAAAATCTTTAAGCGTGCGCTGAAGGAAGAGGTTGCGGGACACTAGATGCTGCGAATGAAGTTGATTGCGGCTGCGGTATTTGCGGCGATCGGAATGGCAGGGTGTTTCGGCGGAGGCGGCGGGCGTTATGTGATCGGCGAAAGCAAGGCGTTTGAGGCGTCGCTTTATCGGCAAAATTGCGCGATCTGCCATGGACCGGAAGGCGACGGCAAAACGCTCGACGACGGAACGGTCGTGCCGAGCCTTCGCGAAGGGAACTTCAAAGCCGTGAACGACGGACAGATCTATAACCAGATCGCCAATGGCGGCAACGGCATGGTCGGCTTTCGACGGCAATTGAGCGAGCGAGAGCTGAGGCTTCTCGTCGATCTGGTCAGGCGAGATCTAAGGGGGCAGTAGCGTTATGAAAGCATTGATCACAGGAGCCAGCGGGCTGATCGGGACGGAGTTGCAGAAGGCCTTGCGGGAAAAAGGCTGGGAGCTTTTACTTGCCTCGCGGAGCGAGCCGAAGGACGACCGGCACATCAAGTGGACCGTTGAAGAAGGCTTTCGGGACGAAGACCTTGAGCAGCTCGAGGGGCTCGATGCCGTGATCCACCTGGCGGGCGAAAACGTCGCCGGGCTTCGTTGGACAGACGAGAAGAAAAAGGCGATACGCGAGAGCCGCGTGCTCGGGACGCGGACGCTGATCGATGCATTTACCAAGCTAAAGGATCGGCCGAAGGCGTTCATTGCCGGCTCGGCGATCGGCTTTTACGGGAACCGCGGCGATGACGAAATGACCGAGGCGAGCCCGGCAGGCGACGGCTTTTTCCCCGAGGTTTGCCGTGACTGGGAAGCGGAATCGCGACGTGCGGAGGACCTCGGCATCCGGACGGTTCTGATGCGGACGGGCATCGTGCTATCAAAGGACGGCGGTGCTCTTGGCACAATGCTTCTGCCCTTCAAGATGGGCGTCGGCGGCGTGGTCGGCTCCGGGAAGCAATGGATGAGCTGGATCTCGCTCGAGGACCAGATCAGGGCGATACTTTTTGTGCTTGAGAACGAGAAGATGCGCGGAGCCGTGAACCTGACCTCGCCAAATCCGGCGACGAACGAGCAATTCACGAAAACGCTGGGCGAGGTGCTCTACCGGCCGACGTTCCTGCCGTTGCCCGAGTTTGCGGTCGGGATGATCTTCGGCGAAATGGGCGACGCGTTGCTGCTTGATTCAACAAAGGTTCTGCCGAAGCGGCTTGAAGATGCGGGGTTTGAGTTTAAGTACCCTGAGTTGAAGTTAGCATTGGAGAAAGCAGTTGAGTGAAACTCCTGAATAAATTCAAGCAAAAAGAAAACTCGTCATCCCTACCGGATACTAGGGCCATAAAACGAGGAGAAATTCGAGGGATACTGTTGGATTTTGCCGAGACAACGATACCCGATTTTGAGTTTTTGGATTATCGACAAGGCTTTTACACATTTCGTCGGCAAAGGACGTTTCGGAAGTACACGGTCAACGAACTGTTCCACGTGGGCTTTTCTTTGAAGGGCGAAACGTTCTCTTGCTCAGTTGCCTCACGCCTAAACCCAGAACTCGTTTTCAACAATGGGTACAATGTGGGCCTCATCAATCCCCACGCAGATCTAGTCTCAGTAAAAATGGGAACTGGCATTATTCCCTATGAAGAAGCGTACTATTTCCATGACGGTACGCTGGAAGTGTGCATACGGTGTGCGTCGGAGGTCTTCTCGGACATTAAGGATTATGGAATCCGATTCCTGGACAAACAGTTTCGGTTACTTAACGAGAACAAAACCATTCGTGTAGGTTTTGATTTCATCGAAGAATTGAACTCGATGGCACTCAACGAACTTGCGTCAATCGTTGTATCTGAGAAGGTAAACCGCCTCGAAATGGAGAATTCGACGTACATACGACTGAAGAAGACCCTTCAAGCGGTTCCCGGGGAGTCAAGAGAATTTCGAAAACGACTTCCGAACACAGCTGTGGAGTTAATAGAACTTGCGTTAGCGATGAACAACATTCACATCGCTAAAGGGATATCGAATACCTCCCGCCCACGATAAACATTGAATTCAACGTTGTAGATTTTTACCGTGCGGAAACAAGTAAGGGCCGGCTTGGGGAGCAGTCGCTGTCGAACGGGGCGATCTGTAGATTTAGCATGTACTCGCCATCGGAAACCTCGTTTGGGACATAGATCAGTTCTGTGATGGTCGAGTTCATCCGCGTCTCCGGGTTCGTTTCAAAACTTCCTTCCTCAACATTCCAAAAAATTCGATGGTTGATGAGCTTGCCGTCGTCGAAGATCCGGTCGATCGAGGGCATATCGACGAGCAGGTGTGTGAATCCGTGTTCGACGATCAGCCGCATTGCGTCAGCGGTGAAATAGGGCGGAATGTTGTCCTCGCCATATTCGGCTGAGAGTTTTGCGTCGGTGTTTGGCAGGGTGCGGATGATCAGGGCCTTTGAATGCGGAATTCGGAGTGCGGAATGCGGAATATCATCTTCAACAGACGCGAGACGTTCGATTAGTGAATCTTTGGCTATTACTTTGTCGCCGCCGAACTGGCCGCCCGCTGCTCCCTCCACCCCGGCCTTTGGCCACCCCTCCTCAGGCAGGAGGGGAACTGGCGGTTCTGACGGCTCGACTGAGATCAAGACCGCGGGGATCAGGATTTCGGTCAGGCAATCGCGAATCGATTTGCGTTCGTTGGTGATGTGGCCGACGCATTCGGTGTGAGTGCCGTTGCAATGCGGGATAAATGTGTATTGTTCGAAGTTCACGCTCCCGCCCTGCCGCGTATCGCCGACTAGGCTGCCTGCACGAACGGGCTCCGACCGCGCCCGCTCGACACCATAGGCATTCGGCTGTGGGCCGTTGAACTTTAGCGGAATTGAGATATCGAACGTCATTTTTGTTTTAAGCTCTAAGCTGTTAGCTATTAGCTTTTAGCCGGAATTGAGATATCGAACGCCATGTTTATCTCAAGCTGTAAGCCATTAGCTATTAGCCGGAGAGCTAACGGCTAAGAGCTTACAGCTAAAGGCTATAATTCCAACTGCCGCAGACGCTCGGCAACGTCATTAAGATCGAGTTCGCTAACGTCATCTACAGAAGAACATATCTGCATTAACAGCTCGTCTTGGGCGTTACCGCGGCGGTGGGCTTCGGAATAGGGCATATCTTCGCGGAACGTGACCATTGAATACTTTGAAAAGTAATCGGGATCGGTTTGTTCAAGCCGGGTTTCGAGTTCGCGTTTGCGTTGAAAGACGGGGTCGGCAACACGGTCGCGCATCTCGTAGAAATTCTCTTCGGCAAGGCCCGCGATGGCGTCGGTGTTTACTTTTCGGAGTTCACTATATTCTTCATAGACTGAGGCCCAGTCGGGCTGGCCGGCCGATGACAAGAGGCCGTCGAGCACTCGGACGTCTTCGAATGAGCAGTTCATGCCCTGGCCGTAGAAGGGCACGATCGCGTGGGCCGAATCGCCGAGCAGAAGCGCTTTTCCGCCGGCGTTCCAGGGCCAGCACTTGATGGTCCCGAGTTGGCCGGTCGGGTTGGCGAAGAAATCTTCGACAAGCGTTGGCATCAGCGGAACGGCGTCGGGGAATTCGGTGTTGAAGAAATTGATGACACTCTCCGAATCGGTGAGCGACTCGAAGGACCACTCAGACTGGCCGCCCGCTAACTCAGGCGGTTCTGACTTGTGAGCCAAGAAAAGAGTGCAGGTGAAGCTGCCGTTGTGGTTCGGCAGGGCGATCATCATGAACCGGTGCCGCGGCCAGATGTGGAGAGCGTTCTTTTCAAGCAGGAACGAGCCTCCGGGGCCGGGCGGTATGTGAAGTTCCTTGTAGCCGTGGTCGAGAAATCGCGAAGAGAATTCGAAGCCGGGCATTTGCCGCTGCATTGCTTGCCGGACGGGCGAGCCGGCGCCATCGGTTGCGATGACGGTATCGGACCGCACCGTACGGCCGCTTGCAAAGCTGACCTCGCCGGTTGCGGTTTCGATTCCGGTGCACCGCTCGTTGAAGATAAAAGTTGAGTTCGGATACTTGTCGGCCTCGTTCATCAGCGCGATGTTGAGGCCCGACCGCGAGACCGAGTTGATGTATTCGCCCTCGCGGCCGCTATAGGGCAGTAGCTTTTGTCCGCTGTCGACGCCGTGGATCATCCGCCCGCGCATTGGCACCGCCTCGGCGAGCATAAAGGCGTCCATTCCAACCTCGCGGAGTGCGGCGATGCCGCGGTCGGAGAGGGCGAGGTTGATCGAGCGGCCGGCCTCGACCTCCGCATTACGCATATCGCCGCGTGCTTCGAAGACGGTAACGCTAAAGCCGCGGCGGGCGAGGTAGATGGAAAGGAGCGAACCCGCAAGGCCCGCACCGATGATCGTGACGCTGTTGCTATTCATGTTCAGCCGGAAGCTGCCGGGTGTGGTTCTCCAAGTGGATTGTAACAAACTCGAGTCCCTTGGCCGGGGTGAAATCGCCAAACAAGTGATGGGTCATTTTCGCTTGCGGATCCACCATTTTTGCAGTTAACTTTGCCTCGAATCTTTCACCGAAGTCGCGAAGCTGCCGGAGAGCCTCGGCCCGGTCCTCGATACATTCGTCCGGGCGGATCTCGCTTGGTGACTTTGCACCTGCCGGAAGCCGGCGGTTTCGCATGATGTAGGGAAGAGCGAATAGGCGAAGAAATGTCCGCAAAAATATGCCGCCACGCGGCCGCAAACCGACGCCGGTATCCTGCTCGCGTATGAGCACTTCGTAAGCTGCCCGAAGATGCTCGGTTATCTCCATCGGCGACCATTTTCCCTCGCCAACCGGATGATTCCAGGCCGATTCGTCGAGGTTCGCAGCGATGTCAATGTATCGACTAAGCGACTCCGAGTGCGTCGCAACCAGGGCGTTCCATTGGCTATCGTTTGCGTTCGTCATTGAGGCGACAATTCAGCTAACTTAATTGATCTTTTCAACCCGCACGGCCGTTACCTTGAACTCGGGTGCGAGCGTAAAGCGGTCGCGGACCGGGCTTGTGGCGTAGTTCAAAAAGACCTTCGGGTCGTGGAACGTGGCGAAGAGCTTTCCGGGCTGCACCTTTTCGGTGATTTTGACGGGCAATTCGGCCTCGCCGTGTCCGCTTATCATCCGAACCCGTTCGCCGTGTTTAAGCCCGATCTGCTCCGCATCGGCCCGACAAATCATTAATTCGTCGGTTGGGAGCAATTCGATGTTCGGCGTTCGCATCGTCATCGTTCCCGCATTGAAATGATAAAGCGTGCGGCCGGTCGTAAGCAAAAACGGGAAGTCGGCGGAGACGCGTTCGGGCGTCGGCCGATACTTTATGCGGCGGAGTGCGGCCCGCTTGCCGAGCGAAAAGCTCTCGCCGTGGAGAACCGTCTCGCCGGGGTGCGATTCATCCGGGCAGGGCCACTGCAGGCCGTGATGGTCGATTCGCGGGTAGCTGATGCCGCGGCCGGCGGGCCAAACGGCACGGACCTCGTTCCAGATCTCTTCGGCGGACGTGAATGCAAAATGCTCGCCTTTGCCCATCGCCTTTGCCACCTCGCAGACGATCTCCCAGTCATTTCGGGCATTGCCGCGGGGCGTGACGGCCGCACGGATGCGCTGGATACGGCGTTCGGCGTTCATAAAGGTGCCGTCCTTTTCGAATGAAGATTGAGCAGGCAGGAAGACATCAGCGAACCTCTTCGCCGTCTCGTTCATGAAAAAATCCTGGACGACGCAGAACTCGAGCCCGGAGAGCGAGCGTTCGGTCTCGTGTGAATTCGCGTTCGAGAAAAAGACGTCGTAACCGATGGTCCAGAGGGCTTTGAGCTTGCCGGACTTGGCGGCATCGATCATCTGCAATTGATTGAGCCCTTTCGACTCAGGCACCGGAGCGTTCCAGATGGATTCAAAAAGCGGGCGGCCTTCTTCGACGGCGATGGAGCCGGTCAAGATGCCGGGATCGCAGCCCATGTGAGCCGAGCCTTGAACGTTGTTCTGCCCGCGGAGCGGATTGACGCCCGAGCCGGGCTTGCCGATGTTTCCAGTCAGAAGGGCGAGATTGACGACCGTCATCACGCCCTCGGTGCCCTGAAGATGCTCGGTCATGCCGAGGCCATGGAAGCACATCGCCGGTTTTGCGGACGCATAGATCCGGGCCGCGGCACGAATATCTTCGGCAGCGACGCCGCATTCCTCCGCCACCGCCTCGGGCGAATAGTCGGCGAGAAACGTCTTGAACTGCTCGAACTCATCGACCCGTTCGCTGATGAAATCTTCGTCGGCGAGGCCTTCATCGATGATGGCGTGGGCCAGTGCATTGAAGAGGGGGATGTTGGTCCCGGCATTAAGCTGCAGGTGTACGTCGGCGTATTTTGTAAGCTCGGTGCGACGCGGGTCGATGATGATAAGTTTCGTGCCCCGGCGGACGGCTTGCTTCATCCTTGCGCCCGGTATCGGGTGATTCTCGGTCGGGTTCGCGCCGCAGATGAGGATGCTCCGGGCAAGTTCGATGTCGTCAAAGGAATTGGTTGCCGCACCGGTGCCGAGCATCATCTTCATCGCCGCGGCGGTCGGCGTGTGGCAAACGCGGGCACAGCAATCGACGTTGTTTGTGCCGAGTGCGACGCGGGCGAACTTTTGCGCTACGTAATTTTCTTCATTGGTCGCACGCGCCGAGCCGAGGACGGCGATGCTGTCCGGGCCATCGGTGGCGATGTAGCCGTTCAACTTTTCGGCGGTGTAGGCGATCGCTTCATCCCATGTGACGTTTCGCCATTCGCCGTTCTCGCGGATCATCGGTTCGGTGACGCGGTCCGGCGCATCGACGAAGCCGTAAGCATAGCGGCCCTTTACGCAGAGATGGCCGCTGCTGACGGGTGCATCATTGACCGGACGCACCTGGACGATCTTATCGTTGCGGGTTCCCACGCTCATCTCGCAGCCGGTGCCGCAATAGGGGCAGGTCGTGCGTGTCCATTTTTCCGCTGTGCCGAGGTTGATGACGGAGCGGTCCTCGAGAGCTCCGGTCGGGCAAACGTCTGAACACGCACCGCATGATACGCAGTTGCTCTCGCCAAACGGGCCGAAGTTGTCCGGCACGATAAATGACTCCTCGCCGCGGCCGGCCACCTGCCAGATGAACTGGCCCTGCACCTCATCGCAGATCCGGACGCACGAATAGCAGTCGATGCAGCGGGACATATCGACCTTGATGTAGGTGTGCGAATCATCGACGAGATGGCCGTTGATATTTTGAGCAAAGTCGGTGGCGGTCAGGCCGTAGTCGCGGGCGATGCGGTGAAAGGGCTTTTCGGGAAATTGCTCAAACGCTTCGGCGGGATAGCTGCGGGCAAGCATTTTCAGGTTCATCCGGCGGCCGGCCTCGACCTCGGCGGAGTGCGTCTCGACCGTCATCCCTTCTGAGATCTCAACGGCACAAGATGGAGTTTCACGTAGCGAGCCTTCGACATCAACAAGACAAAGGCGGCACGCGCCGGCGGGCTTGAGCCGCGGATCATCGCAAAGCGTCGGGATAGAAACGCCGCATGCACTTGCGGCCTTGAGTATCGTTGTGCCCTCAGCGAATTCGTGGGTGGTGCCGTTGATAGTTGCGCGTAGCATAGTGCCTCCTCAAGCCGGATCGGACGGGAAAATCAAAGGCTAGATGCAGGCTAAGCCAAAGGTGATACGACCATTTTAGCGCAATGCTTCGCCGATGACCTCAGAAAAGCGGAAGACGTCAGCAAAACTGTTGTAGAGCGGCACCGGAGCGACGCGAATCACGTCCGGCTCGCGCCAATCGGCAAAGACGCCTCGGGCGGTTATCGCGTCGAAAAGCTGCTTGTCGGCATCGCGAACGCGGATCGAAAGCTGGCAGCCGCGTTGCTGCGGGTCGGCTGGTGTTATCAGCTCGATGCGTTCGGTCGCGATCTGTCCAAGGAGGTACTCGAGATAGCCCGTTAATCTTTCAGACTTAGTTCTGAGAGCTGGAATCGTAGCCTCGTCGAAGATCTCAAGCGAGGCTCTGAGGGCGGCGAGCTGAAAGATCGGCGGATTCGAGAGCTGCCAGCCTTCGGCGCCGGCGAGCGGGACGAACTCCGGGCCCATTAGGAAACGCGTCGCTTTATCGTGTCCCCACCAACCGGCAAAACGCGGCAGTTCGAAGCTGCGGGCGTGGCGTTCATGGACAAATATGCCAGCGATGCCGCCGGGGCCGGAGTTAAGATATTTATAAGAACACCAGGCGGCGAAATCGACATTCCAGTCGTGCAGATGCAGCTCCAGATTTCCGGCGGCGTGGGCCAGGTCAAAGCCGACAACACAGCCCTTTCGGTGGCCGGCCTCGGTGATCGCGGCCATATCGAAAGCCTGGCCGGTGTAATAATTGACGCCGCCAAGCATTATGAGGGCAATGCTCTCGCCTTCACGGTCGATGAGTTCGAGGATGTCTTCGGTGCGGAGCGTCGCTTCGCCCTCGCGAGGCGTGAGTTCGATCAGGCTAGGAGTTCCAACTTTAGCTGGCCCGACTTCATCGGATAGGCGCCTAAAGGCGGAACTCCAAACCTTGATCTGCGATTCGACGGCATATTGATCTGACGGGAACGCCCCGCGTTCGATGACTATTTTGTGCCGCTCGGCGGTCGGTCGGTAGAACGAGACCATCAGCAGATGAAGATTGACGGTCAGCGAGTTCATCGCGACGACCTCGATCGGTTTCGCCCCAGCGACGCGGGCGAGCGATTCCGTCACGAATTCGTGATAGGGGAGCCATGGGTGGCGTGCATGTATATGGCCCTCGACTCCGAGGCGGGCCCAATCGTCGAGCTCGGCATTGATGTATTCGCGGGCGGTTTTTGGCTGTAGGCCCAGCGAATTGCCGGTGAAATAAATGGCCTCGCCGCCTTCGGGAAGCTGCGGAATATAAAACCGTTCGCGGAAGCGGGCAAGCGGATCTTCGCGGTCGGCGGCCGCCGCAAACTCCGGCCCGGGATTGAATTCATGATCTTGAGCCATAGATCTCTGATACAAATCTAAACTATCGGGAACATTTCGAAAACCGCTGACGTTAAGCAATCTACCTAAGCGGGCGATCATTTCTTCTTCTTGATATTTTTTTGATCCGAAGCTCGCGTTAGGAGATGCGGGGCCAAGCAGACCCGGAAATTTAAACCGAACAACTCGGAGGCACTAATGAAAAAGATCTTCAAACTTACTTCTCTTCTCGCTGTCGCACTTTTCGCAGGAGCTGTCGCAACGAGCGCACAGACCGTTACCAAAATGGAAGCCGAGATCGCTTTTGACTTTGCCGTCGGCGACAAAACGCTTGATGCCGGAAAGTATGAGGTCCGCGTTGCCCGCAACTCGGCCGGAGGTGCTTCGGTCATTATTCTCGACGATAAGCGCAAAGTCGTGCATTCGGTATTTGCCACATACAGCGGCGACATCGCAAAGAACTCGGCTGAACTAGTCTTCACACGCCAGCAGGGGCAGTGGGCACTTGCGAAGGTCAATATGATCGATTCGGGTATCGCAGTACCGACTTCGGCAAAGGTCAGGTACTCGGCAGACGTAAAGACCGATTAAGCCTGCGGCTAGCAGGTTGAAAGAACAGAATGCCTCGTGCCGGAAGTGAAAGCCGGTGCGGGGCATTTTTACGTTTGGCTGAATTGTGAAAGCGGCAGGCCGAGCCAATTGAGGGCGGCTCCGTGGAAGAGCATCGACTTGATCATGTCATCGTAGGGCATCGAGTCGATCAGCTTGCCGGGTTCGAGCTCGCCTAGCGGAAAAGGATAATCCGTGCCGAGAGCGACCTGATCGGCACCGACGAGCTTGATCAGATAATCGAGCTTTGCGGGGCCGTGGACCAGAGCATCGAAATACATCTGGCTGAGATATCGCCGCGGGCTGTGCGGATTATCCACCGCGCAAAGGTCGGGGCGGACATTGAAGCCATGGTCGATGCGGCCGATGGTCGCCGGGAACGAACCGCCGCCGTGGGCAAAGCAAATGCGGAGGTCGCGGCACTTTTCGAGCGTTCCGGAAAAGATAAGTGAACAGATCGCCCGCGAGACCTCGGCCGGCATTCCGACCAGCCACGGCAGCCAATATTTCTGCATATCGGCCTCGCCCATCATCTCCCACGGATGAACGAAAACGGCCATCGAAAGCTCCTCACATGCCTGAAAGAACTCGAGAAACTGCGGCTCGCTGAGATTCAATTGATTGACGTTAGTACCGATCTGGACCCCGGCGAGGCCGATCTGTTTGCACCGTTCGAGTTCGGCGATGGCAAGCTTTGTATCCTGAAGCGGTAGCGTGCCGAGCCCGACGAAGCGAAGCGGAAACTCCGAGACTATCTCGGCGATATGGTCGTTTAGAAACTTTGAGACCTCAAGGCAATCGGCCGGCTTTGCCCAGTAGCTGAACATCACGGGCACGGTTGAGAGGACCTGTACGCCGATGCCGTGCCGGTCCATTTCCTCTATCCGCTTTGCGGGGTCCCAGCAGTTGTCCTCAACATCACGAAACTGTTTCCCATCATCGCGGACCATATGCGCCGAACACGACTGGTAATGATCCAGCGCGATAAACCCGCCATAACCAAACCGCTCCTTCCACGCCGGGATGTCTTTGGGAAGAATATGTGTGTGAACGTCGATCTTTAGCACGTCAATTCATTATCGGATTCATTTCCGAATCCGCAAGTTCACCCGGCTGCCGGCCGCCGAGAAAAGCTTCGAGATCAGCATGCTGATGCGGGTTTGCCGGCTTTGCGATCGGCGTGCCATCTGGAATGTAGATGATCGTCATAACTTCGCGAATTCGGTCAGCGTTATGGTTCGGTCCTGCTGAATGGATGGTCCAGCCGAGGTGAAAAGTAGCATCGCCGGCTCTTAGGTTATCCGGGCCGCTGATTGGGTAACCCTTATCATTCACGAATCGGGAATAATAAGAGTCGCTTTCGTCAGAGATCTCAAGATCGGTGCGGTGTTGGTCTTTGTGCGAGCCTTCAACGAATCGCATGAGGCCCATATCTGCAGTTACGTCTACGAGCGGCATCCACATTGTCACAGCCATTTCGGTAGCAAGCGGCCAGTAATACATATCCTGATGCCATGGAGTCGGCCCGCCCCCGGGTTCCTTGAACAGAGCCTGGTCATGGTAAATACGAACCCGTGCTACCCCGAGAATATCCGCAGCCGCCTGAGCGAAACCGCTGTTGAAAACAAACTCCTTCACACCCGGATCCTTCCGCCAGAGGTTAGTAACCTGAAGGAATGCTTTGCCGTAGGTGTCGCGTTCGCCGAGCGGGCGATGCTCGTTCGCGAGCCGTTTGACAGCTGCTGAGATATCCTTTCGGCCCTGCTCTACCTCCTTCGAACTGGCAATACCGCGCACGAGTGTCCATCCTTTTTCGGCAAGACAGTGGTCGCGGGGAGCGGGTGCCAATGTCTTCGCCTTTAGGGTTTCGATGGACACAAGCGAATCTCTCCTTTCGTAAGGGCCGCTACTTCATGCCGCTGGTTATGCGACGACCGGAGGCGGTTCCATTACTGTGCCGCAGGCTTTGCAGGTGCGGAGGTCTTGGCTACCGTAGAACTTTTCGAAGACGCCCTGGAATTGGGTCGTGATGTCGCCTAGCTGGAAATATTCTTCGTAGAGCTTTTCGTTGCAGTTTTCGCAATACCAGAGCAGGCCGTCGAGTTCGCCGGGGCGGCGTTTGCGTTCGATGACGAGGCCGATAGTGTTCTCGCCGCGGATCGGGTTGTGCGGGATTCGCGGCGGGAGCAGAAACATCTCGCCTTCGCGGATCGTGACATCGGCCGGCTTGCCGTCCTCTTGTATCTTTACAAGCAGATCGCCCTCAAGCTGGTAGAAAAGCTCTTCGCCCTCGTCCCAGTGATAATCTTTCCGCGAGTTCGGCCCGCCGACGACCATCACGATGAAATCCTCGTTTTGATAAACACACTGATTCCCGACCGGCGGCTTGAGCAGGTGCCGGTGCTCATCGATCCATTGTTTGAAGTTGAAGGGGCGTCGTATAGTCATTACACTCCGAGAAGAAAAGTATAGAGGAAAAATTATGCGCAGACTAGCTTTGATCGCCGCAGTACTTATCATTGCCGGAGTAACGGCAAGCGCTCAGGGAAAGGTGATATTGGGTGTATTCGCACATCCGGATGACGAAAACCTGGTTGGGCCGGTGCTTGCAAAATATGCCCGCTTGGGAAACAAGGTCTACGTCATCATTGCGACCGACGGCAATAATGGCACCCGCGTAACGAAGATTCGGGCGGGTGAGGAACTCGGACGCGTTCGCAGACTCGAAACCGCCTGTGCCTGCGAGAAACTTGGTATTGAAAAGCCGATCTATTTTTCACAAGAAAGGCTCGACACGATGATCGGCGTGCGAGCCTACTTGAATGCCCACGCTAACACTAAGAAATTGCTAAAAGCGAAGATCGAGGAGCTTAAACCCGACGCCATCATCACCTTCGGGCCGGACGGTGAGTACGGGCATTCGGAGCATCTTGTGATCGGTTCTATTGTGCAGGAGGTTTTGCTTCGCGAAGGCTGGATTGAGAGGTATCCGCTGTATTTCCCCGCTTTCACGAAAGAGCAACTCGGCGGGGACGACAGTGTCGGCCATATCGATCCGAAATACATTAACCTGACAGTTAAGTTCAACGATGCCGACAGTGCACGTTACATGGAGGCTGCAAAGTGCTACGTATCTCAATACACCGAAGTTGAGATCGCCGAGTTGATCGCCGATGCTAAAAATGACAAAGAAAAGATCTTACATTTCAGAAGATTTTCGATCGACCGAAAACGAGGAAAAACAGATCTGCTGAAATAGAAACCCATTATAGATGCGATAGTTTTTCGACCGTTCGCCAGTTGCGGGCGGTATAGGCGACCTTTAGCTTTTTTTCGATGAAGCCTTTGCCGAGCAAGCTGTTGGCGACACCTAATTTCAGGTGGCAATAGATCTCGCGGCCGAGAATGGTGAAGCGTTCATCGTTTGTTTGATTGGCTAGGAGTTGCTGCAATTTATCAGCAGGCATTTCTTCTTTTAGAAAGAGAACGTGTATTTCTTTGTGGCTCTCGAACTGGCCAGCAAACGGGTTGTTTTCAAGGACCGTTTGAATCTGCCGCTGTTCGCGGACCATTACGGGAATAGATTTGCCGAATGTGTTCTGGATGGCGGATTCGATCTGATTCGAGAAGGCTATTTCGGGCGTTTCGCCCTTACTTAGGTGCGGGCTACTGACACAGTCGAACGCGATGTTTCCGCTGTTGATGTAGCTTTTTACATTGCCAAAATGGAGAGCTTCGAACATCGCCCGAAGCTCTTCCATTTTGATCATCGTATTGCCGCCGACATTGATGCCGCGGAGAAGTGCGATGTGTCCCATAAAAGTGAAAAAGTGAAAAAGTGAAAAGGTGAAAAGGTGAAAAGGCGAAAAGGTGAAAAGGCGAAAAGGCGAAAGGGTGAAAAGGTGGGAGAGTTGTCGGCGATGAGCCTTTAACTTTTCCACCTTTTCACATTTACCCCTTTCGACCTTTTAGGCGTTCGCCATGTCTATGACAAAGCGATAACGGACGTCGGCTTTGACGGTGCGGTCGTAGGCGGTGTCGATGTAGTCCGGTTTTATGACCTCGACATCGGAGACGATCCCGTGCTTGACGCAGAAATCGAGCATCTCCTGTGTCTCGGGAATGCCGCCGATGAGCGAACCGGCGAAGGTCTTATTTCCCATGATCAGCGAGGCCTGGTGAAGGGTCGCAGGGGCATGCGGCATGCCGACCACGACGAATGTTCCGAAGGGCCCGAGAGCATTTATGTACGGATTTATATCGTGATCGGCAGAAACTGTGTCGAGCACAAAATTCAGCGTGCCTGCAGCAGCGGCCATCGCTTCAGGGTCCTTGCTGAGGATGAAGCTATCGGCGCCGAGAGTTCGTGCATCGGATTCCTTGCCCGGCGACGTGCTGAAAACGGTTACCTCGGCCCCCATCGCCTTAGCAAGCTTAACGGCCATATGGCCGAGCCCGCCTAGGCCGACGATGCCGACCTTTTGGCCCGGCCCGACGCCCCAACGCTTGAGTGGTGAATATGTGGTGATTCCGGCACAAAGAAGCGGAGCGACGCCTGAGAGGTCGCCTTCGGCATTGACATTGAGCGCGTATTTTTCGTCAATGACGTAATGCTTTGAGTACCCTCCATAGGTGGGCGTCGTGCGGTCCATTTCGGTGCCGTTGTAGGTGAAAGCACAGCCCTGGTAGCAATAATGTTCATTGCCGTGAGCACAACTCGGGCACTCGCGGCAGGAATCGACAAAGCAGCCTATGCCGGCAATGTCGCCTTCCTTGAATTTGGCCACCTCGTCGCCTACCTTTGTCACGCGGCCGACGATCTCATGGCCGGGAACCATCGGATAAATAGCGGGCATCATCTCTGCCCACTCATCGCGTGCCTGATGTATGTCCGAGTGGCAAATGCCGGCGTAAAGTATGTCGATAAGAATATCTTTCGGGCCGACCTCGCGGCGCTGAAACTCAAACGGTTCAAAACTGGCCTCGGGCCCGGAAACTGCGAAACCGCGAGTCGCGGTCCCTTCTGCTGCTGGTGCTGTCATTTTTATCTCCCTTATAGTGTTGTTTACCCACGAAACTAGCGAAAAATTGCTATCTAAATTACGTCGTGTATTTTGTGCTTTTCGCGGGCGACTCTCAATCAATTGTCGCGATGACCTTCAGTTCGATGGCGATCGGCGTTGGTAGCGAGCTTATCTCAACGGTCGTTCGGCATGGACGATTCTCGGCAAAATATTCGGAGTAGATTTTATTATACACGGGAAAGTCGGCCTTCATGTTTGTCAGGAAAACCGTCACATCGACTATTTGGTCCCACGACGAACCGGCGTCCTCGAGGATATAGCGGACGTTCTGGAAAACGGACCGGCACTGCGTTTCGATGTCGTAGGAAACGATCTCACCGTCCTCATTCAGCTCAACTCCGGGTATCTTTTTCTCGCCTCTAGTCCGCGGCCCGACGCCCGAAAGAAAAAGTAGATCGCCGACGCGGCGTGCGTGCGGATAAAGCCCGACCGGTTCCGGTGCCCGGGAAGACTCAACGGCAGTTCGTTCGCTCATAGGCGGATTGTATCGCAGTTTGCGGGCAGCGGGAACTCATCGTGCCATCTCCACTCAATTGGAATTCACAGCTAAAACGCGTCAAAATCCCCATATGGAAAGAATCATCCTTGAGATCGTTCTCATCGGTGCGCTGATATTTATTAACGGGCTCTTTTCGATGACCGAGCTTGCGGTGGTCTCGGCGAGGCGGATGCGTCTTCAGGGAGCGGCGGAGGGCGGCAGCAAAGGAGCGGCCGCGGCAATCGAACTGCAGGAGCGGCCGGAGCGGTTTCTTTCGGCGGTGCAGATCGGCATTACGCTCGTCGGTATTCTTTCCGGAGCATTTGGCGGAGCGTTGCTTTCGCAGGAGGTCGCCGCAGCGGTCGCGACCATTCCGATGCTTGAGCCTTATGCGCCGACCATCGGTTTCGGGCTTGTAATACTCGTTATCACATATTTTACTTTGGTTGTTGGCGAATTGGTTCCAAAGAACATCGCGCTCAATATGCCGGAGCGCGTCGCGGCTTTTTTTTCGCGGCCGATGCGGTTCGTCTCAAAGCTGACGGCTCCGGTCGTTTGGCTGCTGAGCCGCTCGACCCGGATGGTCCTCGGGCTTTTTCGCATTTCGGAAGCATCGGAAAGTGTGATGACCGAGGAGGAGATCAAGGCCCACATTGCCCAAGGCACGGAGATCGGCGTTTTTCACTCAAGCGAGAAGGAATTGATCGATAGTGTGCTTCGGTTCGATGACCTGCGGGCGACCGCACTAATGACCTCGCGGGTAAAGATCGAATGGATAGATCTGGATGACGACCCCGAAGCGAATATGCGGCGGCTGGCAGAAAGCAGCTATTCAAGGCTGCCGGCCGGACGCGGAACCTTGGACGAACTCGTCGGCGTCATTGAGAAGCGAGATGTGCTTGTGCAATTGCTCGAGAATCGCGAGGTCGATCTCTCGGTTGTGCTCCGCGAGCCGACGTTCATCCCGGAGACCGTTACGGCGCTTGAGCTACTCGGCGTATTTAAGAACACGGCGTCGGACATGGCGTTCATCGTGGATGAATTTGGTTCGATCGAAGGCTTGGTCACACTGAAAGATGTACTCGAAGAGATCGTCGGCGACTTTCCGGTCGGCGGAGTCGAACACGGTAACGTGGTCGTCCGCGAAGACGGTTCGCTTCTGATCGATGGAAGCATGCCGGTCGATGAATTTTTGGAAGCCATCGGCATCAAAGGCCATCCCGCGGGCGAACGCGGAATGTATCAAACGCTGGCCGGCTTTGTGCTGACGCGGCTAGAAAAGCTACCTCACGAAGGCGACCACTTCACCTGGAACGGCCGCCGCTTCGAGGTCGTAGACATGGACGGCCGCCGAGTGGATAAGGTGCTCGTGTCGGACGTTCCTGCTGATTGAAAATCTAATTCCGTTGCGGAACATATTTCGGATAGTGGTATGAAAATCCGAGCAGTCTTGCAGTAGGTGCCATCAGCAGGCGCATCGCCTTTTGTATCGGTAGCGGCGGGCCATCGGCGAGCCAGGAATCGGCACTATCGCCGTAAACCGAAAGCTGCATCAGCATCGCCGGGACGCTTGGGCCGTTCGGATACTCGTCCATAAAACCGTACATCTGCGTCAAAATGTACGCAAACTCGATCGGGATCGCGCTTGCGTCGCCGCCTTCGACAACAACGATCTCGTTGGTTTCGTTGAACGGTTTGTGCGGGGTCATCGGCGGGATATGGATCGTTTCGCCGGCGTGCAAAGTTTTCTTTTCGCCGTCGATCAAAACGCTAAGCGTGCCTGACTTTACTGTAAACGTTTCCCCGAAATGTTCATGAAAATGTTCGGGCGGACCGGCCGCGTTTGGAGCGATCTCAAGCCGCGTATGCAGCCAGCCATCGCCAACCTCAAGCACGGTTTGATCGAACCCTTCGAATCGGCTGACGAGCCTGTCGCCCGGTTTGAAAAACCCTGCCAGATCGGGCATCTCCGTCGGAAATGCCGTATTAATCCCGATGCCGAGAAGCAGATAGAGGCCGACGACGGCGAAGGCGGAAAGAATCACTTTTAAGAATCGCATCATATAGGTTCCTCAACCTACACGCGTAAGATAGCTAGATTTTGATACACACGTTCTTTTCTTCCGTAAAGAATTTCAACGCTTCGAAGCCGCCTTCGCGGCTGATGCCGCGGTTTTTTACTATTTATCACCGCCGATTCCGTGGTGATTGCCGGTCTGTTCATTGGTCTTGCTGTCCAAGCCCAAGCTCAATTGATCGTCGTCGGTAGCCATATTCCGTGCCCGACGACGAACGCCAAAGACGATGGCTGGCACAAGGAGAAAGATTATACCGAAAAGAACAAACATTCTAGCAACAGTTGCTATAGTCTCGTTCGAGCAGATCGGGCAAGGTTCGAGAGGCTTTCCAAATTCGAATGCATCACAGATGAAGTGTACTTGACGGTATTCGTAAAGAAGACAATTCTCCGGGAGAATCCAGATTCCTGCTACGATAAATATGACAGCGATCGATCCCGAAACATAGATCAGCAAGTTCTTTTCCTTCCCGGTCCACAATTGGTTCTGTCCATTCACATTCGAACGCATATATTCTTCTCTTCCGTGAAGAATTTCACCGATTCGAAGCCGGCTTCGAGGTTTAGTATATGCGTAAAGCTTATGGCTCAATGGCCAAATCCTTTTCCGACATCAGACGCAGAAACTCTTGCGGACGAACTATTTTCAGTTTCCTGAATTTCTGTCTGAATTCCTTGCTCACGTCATCGATGCCTGTCATCAGGTCGAGCAGGTCTCGATCCCATGTGATGATGAAGTCGGCATCACAATACACGGCCGCCTCGATCAACATATCGTCGTTTGGATCACGAACGATCTCAATAGAACCCTTTGGCACTTTCAGAACTTCGGCAACCTCTTCAAGTCCGGCTACAAATGCTTCGACATCGCGGTTTGTAAGGTCTGGCAGCAGCGATTCAATAGCAGGCCTTTTTATAACGCTTTTAAATTCGTAGATTATATTCTTCGACACATACAGCCGTATATCTTCGTTGAGTGCCAAATCAAAACAACGTCCCGCCGGCCCATATTTGTTTACTACAATTTGAATATAAATATTTGTGTCAAAGACAACTCGGAACATAAGAAACTCATTTCAACGCTTTTCGTTCCGCTCGCACTGCTTTTATTTCGCGGTCAACAAGTTCGGCGAGTTCATCTTCTGTCATTCCGCTGTCGGCAAAGTTTTTTCTTGCAGGAGCAAGAACATCGTCGAGAGTCCGGCTGATATTGGCGTGCTTTTTCAGTACACTAACCAGATACTCATTAAGCCCAGTTCCTCGCGCAGAGGCACGTTTTTTGAGTTTCTCTTCCACTTCAGGTTCCAGTTCCAAAACTACAGACATAATGTTTACCTCTAAAAATAATTATACCTTAGGTTTTGATGCAGACATTCATTTCTTTGGTGATGAACAACGCTTCGAAGCTGCCTTGGTCAGCGAGCGTGATTATTTGATCTTTCGAAATCTGCCAATCTCTACGTCATAGTTCGGGACGTATTGACCGAAAGGAAGATCGTATTGAGCTGAGCCTTCGAGAAAAGTCCACGCTTTGATCTTGACTCCTTTATCTACATTCCCGCTTACGTTCGCGATCTTTAGATATTCTTCTAAAACAACTGTGCGGTTCTCACCAATCGACCCGGTGAACTGCCAACGATTCGACTTCTTGATCAACTCCGAATGAAGACCTTGCTTTTCGAGGTTGCGGTCATCCATATGCCGAACATTCACGATCACATATGGCGCGTCCCTAAGGTTGACGGTCTTGACGAGAATTGTAAGGTTGCAAACATGGTAGCAAGGGATTAACGCATAAGAGGTGCTATAGGCGATAACGGTTCCTTTCGCGGTAGTGGTCTTACGTTCCTTTTCCTGCGCCTTAACTGCTAACGAGCTAACGACAAGAACCGCGAATAGTAAGAAAATTGATCTATGCATCATCACGATTGCGTTTTGAACTCACCCGAAACTGACCGTCAGGATTGTTACAGCTTAACGCATACATTCTTCTCTTCCGTAAAGAACTTCAGCGCTTCGAAGCCGCCTTCGCGGCCGATGCCGCTGTCCTTTACGCCGCCGAAGGGCGTGCGGAGATCGCGGAGCATCCAGCAGTTTACCCAGACGATGCCGGACTCGAGTTTAGCTGAGATGCGGTGGGCGCGTGAAAGGTTTTCGGTCCAGAGCGTTGCGGCGAGGCCGTAGCGGACGCTGTTTGCGTGAGCGAGAACTTCCTCTTCGGTATCGAACGGCATGATGGTCACGACCGGGCCAAAGATCTCTTCCTGATTCGTGCGGCAATCGTGCGATAGGCCCCCGATGACGGTCGGCTCGATGAAAAAGCCATTCAGCTTCCGGTCAGTGATTTCCGTGTCCGCATCTGTGTTTTCTGTGGTTGCGGTCGGTACCACAGAGGGCACAGACGAGGACACAGAAGCAATGGAACCGCCGGTCAGGACACGACCGCCTTCGGTCTTGGCGAGGTCGATGTAGGAGAGGATCTTCTCGAAATGCTGTTTTGAGACGATGGCTCCGACGTCGGTTGCGGGGTCGTTCGGGTCGCCGACCTTGAGAGCGGAAACGCGTTCGACGAAGTCACGCTTGAAGCGCTCATAGAGCGGGCTTTCGACGAATATCCGCGATCCGCATAGACAGATCTCGCCTTGATTTGAGAATGAGGAACGGACGGTCGTCGCCAGCATTTCGTCGTAGTTGCAATCGGCAAAGATGATGTTCGGGTTCTTGCCGCCGAGCTCGAGCGAGAGCTTTTTGAACATCGGTGCGGCGACGCGGGCGATCTCTTCGCCGGTCGCGGTGCCACCGGTGAAGGAGATCGCCTTGATCTCTTTGTGAGCGACGATGGCCGAGCCGACCTTTGGCCCGGTGCCGTGGACGATGTTCAGAACGCCCGGCGGCAGGCCCGCTTCGATACAAAGCTTTGAGAGCAGGTATGCTGTCAGCGGCGTAACCTCGCTCGGCTTGGCGACGACGGTGCAGCCCGCGGCGATCGCTGGTGCGATCTTCCACGTAAAAAGATAGAGCGGGAGGTTCCATGGCGAAATGCATCCCGCAACGCCTATTGGCTGCCGCAGTGTGTAATTTATTGCATGAACGCCGCCGGCCCCGAAGGTCTCGTGCGATTCGTTGGCAAGGTGCATCGCGGCGGTCGCGTAAAAGCGGAAGTTTGCCGCGGCCCGCGGAATATCAACGCTGCGGGCGAGCGAGACGGGTTTGCCGTTGTCCTTGGATTCGGCGAGGGCGAGCGGTTCAAGGTCGCGTTCGATAAGAGAAAAAAGCCGCATCAGAATGGCGAAACGCTCCTCGGGCGGAGTCGCCGCCCACACTGGAAAAGCCAACTTTGCGGCGTCCGTCGCGAGATTCACATCCCGTCCGTCCGAATCCGGGATCAGCGAATAGGCCTCGCCCGTTGCAGGCTCGACGTTGTCAAAGTATTCGCCCGAGGCCGGTGTGACCATCTCGCCGCCGATGTAGTTCAAGATTTCCAACATTCTTCTGTTTATGACCGAGTTGCGTTCGCACTACCTATTTTCGAGAATTCTTTTGGCTTCATTCTGAAGTGCGTCTCGCTCTTTTGACTTCAGTTCGGCGTCTTGACCAGCCTCTGCAAACGAGTCTTTGAGCAACTGAGCATCAGAAACTGTTTCGTCGAGCACCATCTTCATCGGTTTCCTAAAAGACTTGACGATTTCGACGTCTTTCCCGAGCGATTCGGCCATTAGATCAGCAAATCTTTTCTCTTTTTGATTGGCGGCGGCAATTGCCGAAGCCTGTTTGAGTTTTGCGACCGCAGCTAATAAAAGATCTTCCTTCTCTTGCAGCAACCGAAGTTGATTCTCCGCATGTGGTCGCAGCATTTTCCGGGTCGAAGGAAACTTCTCACGGTTCTCCATTGTAAAAACCGTAACAAATTCATCTCGCCAACTTCTTGATATAATAGCTTCCTGCTCCAGAAGCTGATTTGCCTGACCCACCAGGGCATTGACATCTTTATCGTAGGTTTTTGAGCCGCAAGAAGTGAGCAACGACATCAAGCCGACCACGAAGATCACAATTTCGATTCGAACGAATGATTGCATACCTTATTCTACGACAGTATTGCTATCTTTAACGTTCGTTCCTTCCCAAGGAGTTCGATGACATTACGGGATTGCGGTGTCTCGACTGAACGACCATCTCGCCGCCGATGTAGTTTTCGATCTTGTGCATCTTGTTTTTGTATAGCTATTAGCTCTAAGCTTTTAGCCAGGCATTTCGTTCTCGTTTGCTTGCGTTTCGGTCGCCCTGGAAACGGATTTTGTTGTATAGTATCAAAAACTTTAGCCGAAATCTGACCTTTTCCCACGCGATTTCTCGCATTATCACCGGAAGACGAAACCCGCTTCCGCGATTTTCGCTTATATGACAAAGCCGTGCCCAAAATGTAATCAGCCAAACCCGGCCGAAGCAGCCTTTTGCCTCAACTGCGCCACGCCGCTTGGTGCCCCGCCTCCGCAGCAAGAGCCGCCGCCTTTCATCGGTCAACAACCGGGAGCCCAGAATTGGCAGCCGGCGGGCAATGCGCAACAGAATACGAGCGGAGAATATGGTCAGAAGGCGGTCGCTGCTTTGATCCTCGCGATTCTCGCGCTTTTTTGCTGCGGTCCGATCTCCGGTGTTCCGGCGGCGATAGTTGGCTGGCTCGAGCTTGATTCGATCAAGAACGGCCGTTCGCCGGCCGGCGGGCGTTGGATGGCCCTCGTAGGGCTTTGGGGCGGCATCATCTCGAGCATCATTCACGTAGGCATCTATTTCCTTTGGATCTTGATGAGCATGATGTCGGCGGGTTCGGACCCGTATTACTACTAATGAGCAGCGAAGGAAACGGAAATCCAATTTGCCCAAACGGCCACCGGCAGACGGTGGCGGCAACTCGATTCTGCATTTTTTGCGGGGTTGCGATAGACCGGCCGGTGCAGCCGCCGCAGCACTCGGTTCCTCAACCGCCCGTTCAACAGCAGCCCGTTGCGCCGCCGCAGTTTCACCAACAGCCGCAGACGCCTCCGATCTATCAGCAGGTGCCGGCACCACCGCCGAGATGCCAAACCTGCGGAGGGTTTGGGGTGGGGCTCGCGGATGCAAGGGTGATGTGTCCCGAGTGCCGCTGGCTACGGCCGCTGGTTCCGGGGTATCGGGTCGATTCGTCTGCGTTTGCATGGGCTGCGGACGCAAGAGCAATGGCCGCTCTGCGGGCGATCACACCGCTCAATGCGGCCGCCAAGGGTGTTTCGGAAAAGGTCGGCCGGCGTTGGATCGAGGTGACGTTCAATGGGGTTCGGCTCGGTGAAAAGCAGATGCCGCAGGTGTTTGGGCAGGCGGTGCGGGCGGCAAGAATTCTTGGAATGACGCATATGCCGGACGTCTATCTATCAGGTGAACGCCCGTGGGACATGCTCACTTTCGGCAGCGATACCGATTCCTTTATCGTCATTGGTTCCGCGATGGCGGGCAATTTTCAGGGTATCGATATGCTCTACCTGCTTGCCCGCGAGATCGGGCACTGCAAGGCCGGGCATGCGCTTTGGAAGACCGTTATCCGCTTTTTTCTTGGCGAGCAAGGCCCGGCGAGAGGTGTTATGGCCGGAGGCATTTTCAATGCGATCCTCAGCCCGAGCGCTTTGATCGGCGGAGCGATCGAGATGCCGCTGCTCGCCTGGGCGCGTCAGGCCGAGATCACCGCCGACCGAGCCGGCCTGCTTGCGGTCGGCAGCGAAGAGATCGCTCGGCGGGTGCTGATGGCCTGGTCGCTAAAGTCCTCGCTGATGTACCGGCAGTTGAATATGGATGCGTGGATCGAGCAGCAATCCGTCGATGACGGAGACATGCTGCGGCTATCCGAACTAACGACCACATCAACGCCCTATCTCGGCCCGCGGCTTAAGCTGCTGACGCAGTATGCCAAAAGCCCGGAGCTGCAAAGCTACCTGAAAATAATCGGCGAGACGATAAAGAAGGCATCGCCGCCGAAGCCGAAAAAAGACGGAAAACCGCAACCGAAGGAACTGAAGTTGAAATGTTCGACCTGCTCGGCGCCGATGCGGGTGCCGATGTCCGTGCTTGAGGGGAAGCAGCAGCTTTCAGTCAAGTGCCCGGATGATAAATGCGGGAAGCTTACCGTGATCCGCAAAAACCCCAAGCCGGCCGCTTCGAGGGCCAAAGAAATGAATAGGATGGAGAATCAAAATTATGCCGAATGAACCCGTAGTAATAACTGAAACTGCCCCGGACGGGTCTGTAGAAGAATTCGAACTTTCGGCCTCAAAGGCCGAGGACTCATCGGGCTCGGTCCTTGAAGATGTCGTGAATGCCGTGTTCGATGATGGCGAACAAACTGCCGACGCGGTCACCATTACGGCCGCCGATACAGACGGCGACGGGCTTTTCGACACGGCCGTTGCCGATACCGACAATGACGGGACTATCGACACGGCGGTTATAGACTCCGATGGTGACGGCCAGTTTGACACCGGCGTGTCAGACGTTGATGGCGACGGAAAGATCGATATGGTCGCGGTTGATAGCGATGGCGACGGGCTTCTTGATACTGCGATCGCGGACACCGATGGCGACGGCGAGGCCGACACTCTCATGACGGACAGCGACGGCGACGGCGAATTTGATACGACCGAGGACATTGAAGAACTTGCGGCGGATGAAGGCCTTCCGAGCGAAGAGGAACTTTCGATGAACTCGGTCGAATTCAATCTCGGAAGCGAAGGATTCGAGGATACGGCTGCCGTGATCCCCGAGGATGAGGGAGCGCTTGAGGCGGGTGTTGACGACGGGTATTTCTCCGCGAGCTCTGAGCCGACTGCCGCGGAGCCTTACGTGGCTGAAGCCGAGCCTGCAGCGGAACCCGCCATTGACGCCGAGGCCGCGGAACGTGAGGCACAGGCTGAGACCGCACGCGAAGCACAGGCCGCGGCTGATGAATTTGTTGATAAGGGCGATTACGCAGCGGCGGCAGATGCCCGCGAGCAGGCCGAAGATGCGGCTTGGGCTGCGGGGGATTCGAGCATGCTCGGGGCTTCTGATTCGGCGGATATGGAACAGGCAGCGTATCAGCAAGAGGTCGCTGAAGAATATCGGGCACAGCAGGCCGAGGCCATAGAGGAAGGCGATTACGCCGGGGCAAAGGAAGCCGCCGAGAATGCGGCCTACGCGACGAGCGACGCAGATTATCATGCGAGCGGCGATGACCACTCCGGCCAGTCAGATCAGGCTGCTTACAACCTCGGCAACGCGGTTAGCGAGGAAAAGAACGCCGAATACTTTGCCGACAACGCTGAGTGGTATGCCGAACAGGGAAACATGGACGCGGCGGAGAGCAGCGCGGCAAACGCCGAAACGTATCAGGCCTCGGCCGATAGCTACGCAGACCAGGCCGACCCGGCATCGACCGGTTACGACGTCGAACCATCGTCCGCGGTCGAGACCGGCGGCACGTACGATGCCGGCGGCTATGATATGGCGGCGGTCGATACGGGCTTTGACGCCGGAGCAGTGGACACTACCTCGAGCTACGATACCGGGCTTGACGATACGACGGTCTAGGGATTTGTCAGAGCACAAATGGGCCGTTCGGGAAACCGGGCGGCCTTTTATTTTTCTGTGCGACCGTATTTGCGAAGGATCTCTTTCAGCTTATCGATCGGCAGTGCCTCGACGGTGCGGCCATTGCCGGTTACGGTCGCTGCCTTCAAAAGGGAATTGATGATCGACTCTTCGGTCGCTTCGATGACGGCCTGAAAGAGCGGCGACATCGCGTCATTACCGAGAACCTTCAGATCGCGGACGGCTTGCGAGGCGTCGATGCGGTTCGCGGTCGAGAACGCGATGGCGTAATCGCCGCTGCCGTTGGTCATCGAGGCTCCCGTTCGGCCAAGGCCGACCATCGATCGTGACGCTATGCGTTTTAGCTGGCGATGGTCGAGCGGGGCGTCGGTGGCGATGATGATGATGATCGAACCATCGGCGGTGCTTGGATCCGATGCAGAGGCCCGCACGTCAGTAAGGGCATCGTTGGTTAGCGGATCACGCCCTTGCTGACGCGCAGGCTTCTGCATTGAAACGGCATTCTTAAGGTAATACTGCCCGAGTTCTTTGCCGACGGGGACGCCGTCGATCGTTAGCACGCCGCCGAAATTTGATTGAACTAAAACGCCGAGCGTGTAACCGCCTAAGTTTGCGGGAAGTTTGCGCGAAGCCGTTCCGATCCCGCCTTTCCAGCCGAAGGCGACCGTTCCGGTTCCGGCGCCGACGGAGCCTTCTTCGACCGCTCCGCCTTTCGCATTCTTGATCGCATTAAAGACATCGTCGCGTGTAATGTGGCGACCGCGGCCGTCATTTAGGCCGCCGTCGTTCGTTTCAGCGACCAGCGGATTTATCGAACGGACGCTCTCATTGCCCGGCAAGGCGAGAATATAGTCCAACAGCAAATCGGCGGTCTTCGGGACGGAAAGCGTCGAAGTGAGAAGGATCGGCGTCTCGATCTCGCCTAGTTCATTGACCTGCGTCGAGCCGGCGAGTTTGCCGAAGCCATTGCCGACGAAAACGGCACCGGGAACCTTCTCGCGAAAGAGATTTCCGCCGTGGGGCAAAATGGCCGTCACGCCGGTGCGGATGTTCTCGCCTTTTACTATCGTCGTCTGCCCGACCGTCACTCCGGCGACATCGGTGATGGAGTTATTCGCCCCGGCGGGCAAAATTCCGATCTTAATGCCAAGATCGCGAGCCCGCGGCCTTGTTTCGGAAGCGGTTTGAGCCAAACCGGTCGAGATCAAGCTTAAAAAAAGGCCAAAGACAAGATAATTGCGGTAAACATTGGGCTTCATATTGTTAGGGCCTTGCTGTCAGAACCGCCTGCGTTAGCGGGCGGCCAGTTCGTCAAATATCAGACTATATTAATCAAAGTCAGGGAGCTCCCCGCCCTGACCATTCACAACATATTCTATTGCAGCCTCGACGTGTTCATCGGTCCACAAAAATCGCCGACTGCCTTTGTCGACCCATGGGCTGTGCTCGAAAGTCCAGAGCTCCGCTTCCCGCAATCGACGTGTCGCGTATCGCTTAAAATCGCCAAGCATTTTCGCTGAAGGAGCAACGGCTCCGGGAACAACATGGACATGGTTCGTGCGAACGTTCAGAGCGTTAAGTGGCCATTTGCGGAATTCAGAGACCTCGCGAATCGCCATTTCTACTATAGACCTCGCCCTAGCACTTAGCAGAAAAGGCTCCGATTTCAGACGGCTATGCTGAATGCTTTCACGCCGTGAACTAGCAACCGACCGGGGCCCTTCGAACCTGTTGTGATACTTGTCGATCGAACCGCGTTCGTCACCAGGGAGCCATGTGCCGTAAGTGCGGAAGGTGATCAGATACGCGATGGGCTCGTCTGTGTCATTCCATTTTGCCATAAGCAAACAAACTGGCCGCCCGCTTACGCAGGCGGTTCCGACTAGACCTTTGCGTATGTCAGGCCGGTTTGGCCTTGATATTTTCCGCCGCGGTCGCTGTATGAGACGGCGCAGTCTTCGTCGGATTCGAAAAAGAGGATCTGGCCAATGCCTTCGTTTACGTAAACGCGGAGCGGCAGGTTGGCGAGGTTGGCGATCTCGACGACCAGCCGGCCGGTCCAGCCGGCCTCGAGCGGCGTTGTGTTCACGAGCAGGCCGGCACGCGCGTAGGTCGATTTGCCAAGCGCGACGCCGGTCACGTTTCGCGGCATCTTGAAGGTCTCCACCGTGACGCCTAGCCCGTAGTGATGCGGCGGGAGCAGATAATACTTCGCCCCGTCCTCGGCCGTTTGCAGCTCGGGCTCGACGAGCGAATATTGATCGTTGAACCGCTTCGGGTCGATCTCTTTGGCGTGCACCGACGAGAAGATCTTAAAGCCGTCGTCGGCGAGTCGCATGTCGTAACCGTAGCTCGATGTGCCGGCCGAGATGATCCGGCTGCCGCCCGACTCGCGAACAAGCTCGGGCAGAAACGGCGAGATCATATCGTGCTCAGCGGCCATCTTCCGGAGCCAGATGTCAGATTTAATAGACATAGAAAAAGTGATAACGACGATTACGTTATCACTATTTCTTTCGTTAATTAAGTTGTGGTGCAGCTAAAGAGACGGGTCAAATTCATTGACCTTCAAAACGCCGTCGCCGACGGTGAATTTCAGCGGGATCGTTCCCGAGCCAGAGGTCGCGGCGACGGAACGTTCGGTAAATTGTGCGTTACGGTTGCGGGGCTTAAAGCCTTCGTAACCGTTCTCGATGCGGCCGGTGCGGAGTATCGACCCGTCGAATTGTGTGTTAAGCCCGACCGGCAGCTTGAGGTCAATGGTGCCGCTCGCGATCGAAACATCTGCAAAACGGCCGCGCCAGCTTCGCGAGGGAACAGTAATATCGAGCGTTCCGGTTCCGATGGTCGCCTGAATGCCGCCGCCAACGAGGTCGATCTTGCCTTCGGTCTCAACAAAATTCACGCGCAGCATTCCGTCGATGCCGGAGATGTGTAAGGCACCCTTTCCGCCGTTGATCACGATGTCAGAATACTTCGGCACGCGGACTACGTAGTTGATGCGAACCGGCATTTCGTAGAGAGCTTTGGGGAACTTCTTGTCCACTTTTCGGATCGCTTTTTTGTCGTGCGGCCCGACGGATGTAATGCCCGTCCGGCCTAGAGTTTCTTGCAAAACGAAGCCAGTCACCTTTCCGATGCGGTCGAGGTCGGCCTCGGTCGGTGCCTGTATTTCGATCTCGGATTCGATCTCGACCTCGCGATTTGCCCAGCCCTCGACACGGATCGAACCCATCGGAGCACCGGTGATCTCGATCGTCCCGCCGACGCCGAAAGCGAAGCGGTCGTTCTTGTAAACGGTCCGTTTTAAGAGCTGAGCATCGGCTGCGGAGGCAAGGAAGGCGAGAAGAAGTGCGGCTATCGCTATGTGTTTGATAATCATTTTGGTTCACGGTGGGCTAGAGGAGCGGCCTTTGGTATCTTACGCCTTTCGGTGAGCGAAAAGCAATGTTTTTCGTTTGGCTATCGGCTGATAAACGCGATGTTGCCGCGTTGGTTGGTGACCGAGATCGTCGCGCTTCCATCGCCAACGCGGCCGATCACACGGCGGCCATCGCCGGCATAGTTCATATTTGTATTCGCCAGAGAGCCGAGCGAAATGTTGCGTGTCGAGGGAGCGGTCGCGACCAACCTGAACGACGAAGTGAATGGAATGCGCAGATTGATATTGCCGCGAATTGATTGGAATCGGTAACTCCCGCCCGATGCGATCGCACCATCGTAAAAGATGTCGCCGATACCGTTCTGTGCGGAAACTGCTCTCGCACCTATATTCGTGAGCGTAATGTCGCCTTCGCTGGTGATGTGGGCCCTGAGCAGGCCACCACGGATGTTCGAGACGATCAAATTGCCGACAAGCGTTTCGATATCGACGCTAGATGTGAACGGAACGCGGACCGTGAAATTCACACTTCCGACCTCACCGCGGCCCTGATTATCTTTGACGAGGTTGATGTAGATGGTCCCATTCGCGACCCGCGGTTCGATCGCCGCGACCGGAGCCTCGAGGAATGCCGTAACGTTGACCTCCTGGCGGTTCCAGCCTTCTACGGTCACCGTGCCCGAGCGGTTCAAAAGCTCGATGCGAACGTCGTTGTTTGCCGGAAAGCTGCGCGAGAAACGGCGCTGCCCTTGGGGAAACGCTGCGGCGGTCAATAAAAGAAAGACCACGCCGGTGACGATCACCTTTGCAGTCCCGGTCTGCCCGCCAAGGCTAAAGATGTTTTTAAAGCTACGGGTCACGTACTGAGGCTAAAGCTCGGAAAATTGCCTTAGCAAATTCATTTTATCGTTTAGCGCGGCGTCCAGCATCTCAACAGAGAGCGAATCGTCCGGGTTATTTTCGATCGTCCGCGTGTATTCCGTTACGGCCTGGTCGATCTCACGAAGATTTCGGTCAAAGGCCTGCTGCATTCTCTGGTCCCATTGGGCCCGACGGACACGCACACGCTTATCCCAATACTCGATCGCGGCCTGCTGTTCGCGGATCCGGCGTTCGCGTGCCTCTCGCGGCGAATCAGAAAGCCCAACGCGGCTGAGAAACTTTTCAAATGTCGTTTCGGTCTCAGCCGAACGCGTCACCATGTCCTCGGCCGGCGGCTCAAGATAATTGCGAACAGCGACCACGGTCAAAAGCGAGCTTACAAGAGCGACCATTGCGACGGCGGCAACTGCCTGCCCGAACGAAAAATTCCAGCGGCTGGGCGGAGGAGGAGCCGGTGCTGAACGTTTCTCGGCGGCAGTTTCACTTTCGATCACGTTGCTGATGCGGCACCAAAGAGCTTCGGCGTTCGGCGGCATTTCCTCATCGACCTCGATGCCGCGGCACGAATCGAGCATGAACGAAAATTCCTCGAACGACTTTGCACAAGGGTCACACTCTGCGAGGTGAAGCCCCGCCTCGACAGCTCGGGGCTGTTCAAGGTCGCCCTCGAGATATCGGCTCATTTGGTTTTGGAAATCAATGCACTTCATTGCCAGTGTGAAAGGTCATCGTCGCTTCAACACTTATAGATTGTCCGCGGCCTTGATTGGTTGCCCCGCGTAAGTCCGCGACCGAGGAATTCGGGCACAAAAATAAGCGTTCAAGTGGGCCGTTGTTAAAAGAAGGGGCCGATCGAACGCTTATGCCGTGGAGTTCTCTTTCTGAAGAAGGCCGCGGAGCTTTAGCCGAGCCTTGTGGAGCTGAGATTTCGAGGTGCCGACCGATATCCCGAGCCGGCGGGCGACCTCTTCATGCTCGAATCCTTGCACGTCATGAAGGAGAAAAACACTCTTGTAGCCTTTGGGTAGTTCGGCCACGGCGTTCTTGAGAGCAATGCGGTCAATGACCTGCATCCTTCCCGGATTTTGTGAACCTATGACGGGCTGCTCCGGGACGTCGCCGTCCTCGCTCGTCTTTTCGCTTTTGACACTTCGCTTACGGAAGTGCATCAAGCATTGATTGACCGTCATCCGATGCAGCCACGTCGAAAATGCCGAATCGCCGCGGAAACTTCCGATCTTGCGGAAAAGCTGAATAAAGACCTCTTGCGTGAGATCTTCGGCTTCTGTCTGGCTCGCCGTCATCCGCAGGCAAAGCGAATAAACCCGGCGGTTATGCCGGTTATAGATCAGCTCAAACGCAGAAATGTCACCGTCGGCGGCAAAGCGGGCGAGGTCATGGTCGGAAGTGTCCGCGTCGAAGAACTCAACCCGTCCCGGGGCTCTGCCCAACCGAGCGGACTCATCTAAACCTAAAACTAGATCGCCTTCCAGGGCCGCAGCGGCAGAATTTGATTCCATAGAAGCTCCTGCTAAGAGGTCGCGTGCTAACAGATCGGTACTGGAATTTGGAAAATCTTCGCGGCTTATGATGGCACTCCTCCCCTTCAGGGTTGCTTTGACTGCCGAGAAGTTTACCCCGAAACCAGAAAAAGGTAAAGCATTTTGCCGCTTCGGGGTAAGGTTTCAACGAGCCGCTCGCCGCGGCAAGCAGGTTGCCAGGCTTATCTTCGGCATTTGTACACCATCAGAAAACTGTATTTGGAGTTAGACGCTGTTCTTAAGCGGGATAAATGTGGAGCCTCCTGTCAGAGTCAAACTGACGACCTACGCATTACAAGTGCGTTGCTCTATCACTGAGCTAAGGAGGCTTTAGAATCTTGATTATATCAAGGAACCCATACGGAGAAGCAAGCTGAATTCATACAGAAGTGATCATAAACCAACTCCCAACTGAGCTTCGCCGGCCCGTACAAATGATTTCCGGGCGAACCGAGATATTAGCAAAAGGGGGAATGTGTGGGCAAGGGGAGTCGGGGAGCGAATGGTGAATGGTGAATAGTGAATAGTGAATGGTGGATGTTAGATGGTGAAAATTTGGGCGTGAAAGTGTTTAACTATGAAAAAAGATGTTGACTCGAATGTGGGCGGCGAACTACAATGGTTTATGTCCTTCGGTTTGGCGGGCGGGTTGCCTGTTGCCGGATCGATTGCTTCCGCGTCGGGCTTCCCACAGTTTGTTTCCGAGCCAATCTTTATCTCTTCAAAAAAGGAGTCTATCGTGATCACAAAAAAGTTTGCCCTTTCGAGTTTTGCCCTTTCGTTCATGTTCATTTTGTCGGCTGCAACGGCGTTCGCTCAGAATGACGGCCGTACATGGACCTATGCGGAACGCAATAATGTTTACTGTGCCGGTTATGTGCAGAAAGCTCCGATCGATACCGAGCGGCGGCTGATCGGTGCGGTTGGCGAGGCCGATCAGTACATCTATTCGGAAAATAACGAAGTTTATGTCAACGTCGGTGCGAACCGCGGAGTTAAAGTTGGCGATATGATGGCCGTCGTTCGGCCGAAGGGCCAGGTCCGAACGAAATGGAGCGACAAGGGCGACCTTGGTTTTCTAGTTCAAGAGGTCGGAGCGGTCGAGGTCATCCGCGTCAAGAGCGATCATTCGATCGCCCGCATCAAGACGTCCTGCGACAACTTCTTGCTCGGCGACCTGGTTCAGCCTTGGCAGGAACGGACGAGCCCGTCGTTCACCTCGCGTCCCGAGTTTGACCGGTTTGCCGATCCGAGCGGAAAGGCGATGGGCCGGCTCTTTATGGCCCGTGACGGGCAAGAAATGGTTACCCGCGACCAGATCGTTTATGTCGATCTCGGGGCCGAAGATAACGTCCGCGTCGGCGATATGCTGACGGTGTTTCGCCCGCTTGGGAAAGGAAATATCGAGCCCGGTCCGCCGTCGGCCGTCATCGCCCGCGACTATGGCTACCAGAGCGAGGTTTACCGCGGCGGAAAGTTCTCGAACCAGTCATCGCGAAAGAAAGGCAATGAGGCAACGGGCCGACAGGTAACCAACAAGGGTGCGAAAGAAGGCCGTCCGGCGATCCGAAAGGTGGTCGGCGAGGCTGTTGTTCTAAACGTTAAAGAAAGAACTGCGACCGTCGTTATCACGCGAACCGCGGCGGAGATCCACACCGGCGATTGGGTCGAGGTTCAGTAGCCTCGGCAGCGATCGCGATAAATTTCGGCCGGTGCCTTAGCGGGCATCGGCCTTTTCCGCGCCGTCGGCTTCGCCTTTTCGCTTGAAGAAATAGGACAGGTAGTCGTAGAGCGACCAAACGGCCATCGCAACCGAGACCCAAAGAGCTCCGCGGCCAACGAGGTAGCCGAAGACCTTCCAGTCATTGGCGGTGAGCGAGAGCTGGGCAAGATTGGCGAAGGCGGTACGCACCTCGGCGACCTCCCAAAAGGTGATGAAGGGATAATCGAGCCCAAAGTTCGAGACGGGCGGTTTGCCGGTCGCGGCGGCGACGAGAAGGGCGACGACGGCAATGCTCTGTGCCCACATCTTTATCTTTCCGGATGTTTGGGCCTGGATGATGATGCCCTCGGCGGCGGCGACGGAGCGAAGGCCGGTGACGATGAATTCGCGGCCGAGAATGACGACGACAGCCCACGAAGGTGCGAGCTGCTTCTCGACCAAAACGATCAGAGCGGCCGAGATGAGCAGCTTATCGGCGATCGGGTCGAGGAATTTGCCGAGCGTTGAGACCTGATTCCGGCTGCGGGCGAGGTGCCCATCGAGGATATCGGTCAGGACCGCGATCAGGAAAATAACGATCGCGAGTGCGTAGCCGCTAATGCCGAGCCACGCGCTCCGCCATCGGCGTCAAAAGGGCCACGACCAGCAGCGGCACAAAAAGAATTCGCCCGAGCGTAAGATAATTCGGCAGATTCACGGCTAAGGAGAGTGTAAGCCGACCCCGGACAAAGTTCAAGAAGGTGCCATGCTCCTTACGCAAATGGTGTTCCCTAGCATACTCATTGGGTGCAAATCATGGGGGCGTCTGGGGTTAAATCGGGAAGAATGTCAATTAAATGCAAGTTGGCACGGCCATTGCAATCGACGAGGCGGAGGATCTATTCCAAATGACTTTGATCAACATTAAAAAACTTATCGGTAGCTTGGCTCTCGGCTTTGCGTTGACCCTCGGGTTTTCGTTCCTGACCGCGACCGAGACGGCCGCACAATATCGCGATGACCGCGACAACCGGCGCAATGACCGCCGCGACGACCGTCGGGACGATCGCCGTGACAACGGGCGTTACGACAACGACCGCAATGACGATGACCGTTACAATGGCCGCGACCGCAACGGTAACCAGAGCATCCGCTTTGCATATCAGCGTGGCTTTCGCGAAGGAATGCAGGCCGGCCGCAAGGCAGCAAATGGCCGCGATCGCAACCGCAACCAGAACCGCAATCGGGGTTGGGGAAACACGCGGCAGCTTCGCCGGGCATATCAGGACGGCTACAACGCCGGCTACCGCCAGGCCCGATACGGTGATCGTAATGACCGGAATGGCCGTTACGACCGGAATGATCGGAATGACCGAAACAACACAGGTTGGAGATGGCCGTTCTAAGCCATTCGCAGAAATAAAGAAAGGCCGGTACGTTGATCGAGATCAAGTGCCGGCCTTTTGTTTTGTGAAGAGGGCCGCCTGAAGGCGGGCGGGACTCCAAACGGGGACTCAACACTAATCGTCGTCCTCGTGGGCACGTACGCGGCCGGCGGCGACGGCTTCGTCGATGACCTTTTGGGCGAAGTTGTGCGGCAGCGGATCGTAGTGCGAAAACTGCATGTGGTACGAGCCGCGGGCCTGCGTCACCGAGTTGAGTTTCGATTGGTAATCGAGCATCTCGGCGAGCGGTACTTTTGCTTTGATCACCTGCTGTTTGCCACGCATATCCATGCCCGCGACGCGACCGCGGCGGCTGTTGAGGTCGCCCATGATGTCGCCCGAGAACTCGAGCGGCGTGAAGACCTCGACGTCCATTATCGGTTCGAGCAGCGTCGGTTTGGCCTTTTCCATCGCCGCACGAAACGCCTTGCGGCCGGCGGCTCGGAAGGAATGCTCGTCGGAATCGACGGTGTGATAGCTGCCGTCGATGAGCGTCACCTTGAAATCGACCAGCGGATAGCCCGCAACGGCGCCGCTAGCGGCCGCTTCGATAATGCCTTTCTCGATCGCCGGGCGGAAGTTCTGGGGAACGGCACCGCCAAAGATCTTATCGACCCATTCAAAGCCGCCGCCGCGTTCGAGCGGTTCGAAGATGACCTTGCAATCGCCGAACTGGCCGCGTCCGCCGGACTGCTTCTTATGGCGGCCTTGAACCTCGGCCGAGGCGGTGATCGTTTCCTTGTAAGGCACCTTTGGGGGATGAAGAGCGACCTCGACGTGGTAGCGGTCGGCGAGCTTTTTGACGACCGTTTCGATGTGAAGCTGGCCCGAGCCGGAGAGGATGAACTCCTTCGTCTGGGCGTCGCGGTCGAAGTGGAGCGACGGGTCTTCCTCGAGGATCTTGTGCAAAGCGACGGAGATCTTGTCTTCGTCGGCACGCGATTTGGGCTCGATGGCGAAGGCGATGGCGGCCTCGGGGTATTCGACCGGCGGATAAACGATCGGGTGAGCTTTATCGCAGAGCGTGTCGCCGGTCTGCGTGTCTTTTAGCTTTACCACCGCGATGATATCGCCGGTCTGTGCCGAGTTGACCTTCTCGAGCGTTTTGCCGGCAATGACGTGGAGAGCGCCGAGCCTTTCGGGCGTATCGCGGGAAGCGTTAAAGACGGTGGCGTCCGAGTCGACCTTGCCGGAGACGACCTTCATCACATTGATGCGGCCGGCGAATGGGTCGGCGATGGTGCGGAAAACGTATGCCGAAAAGGGTTCGTCGTTGGAATATTTGCGCTTGACGCGGTCGCCGGTCATCTCGTTATCCGCAAAGCCGTATTCGGCCTCGTGCGTTGCCGGGTTCGGGGCAAATTCGACGATGTGATCGAGCAGGACCGAGAGTCCGGCAAGCGTCGTTGATGAAACGGCATAGACCGGGCAGAGCTTGCTCTTCGCGATGGCCTTGGCGAGATTTGGGTAAATGTCCTCTTCAGGCAAGGTGCCGTCCTCGAAGTATTTTTCCATCAACGCGTCGTCGGACTCGGCTACGAGTTCGATCAGGCGTTCGCGGGTGCGGTCAAAGACATCCTTGCCGCTTTCGGGCATCGGGATCTCTTTGGCTTTGCCGTCCGCGTCAAATTCGTAGGCCTTCTGATGGACAACATCGACAACGCCCTTAAAATTTTCTTCAGTGCCGATGGGTAGCGTAAAAGGCACGATCGAACGGGCAAAGCTCGAGGTCGCGGTTTCGAGTGCATGGCCGAAATCGGCGTTCTCCTTATCGAGTTTGTTGATGACCATGAACCGCGGGAGCATGAATTCGTTGGCATAGTTCCAGGTCTTTTCGGTCTGGACCTCGATGCCGTTCACGCCATCGACCACGACAAGAGCGCAGTCCACGACGCGAAGAGCCGGGCGGGCATGCGAGACAAAGGCCGCATAGCCGGGTGTATCGATAAAATTAAGTTTCGATTCGGCGTATTCGATGTGGGCAAAGTTGTTGTTGAGCGAGACCTTGCGGGCGATGGAGTCGTCTTCGAAGTCAGTGACGGTGGTTCCTTCGTCAACTTTTCCCCAGCGTGGCGTTGCACCGGCCACATACATCAGCGACGCGGTCAGCTGGGTTTTCCCCGCGTCGCCGTGTCCAATGACAGCCAGATTTCGTAGGTTTTCAGTTGTAAATGCTTTCATCTCGGCAAGATCTCCTTTAGGTGTAGATTTCGGATGCCAAAATCCGCGGTCCGGGCCGAAGTGAAAGAAGGGCTCGCGAGTCCGGAAAACCGGCCCTGAGACGCATGGGTTGTTGGTAAATATTAAATCTATATTACGTTGCAGGAATCAGCAAGAGCGGAAAGTGAAGGTGGGCTAAGGCTTTAAACACAAGGCAAAATGGTATATCGTCACGGAAGCATTTATCAGGTGTACACATTTGTTTCTGCCGCGACCTCTGGTCATGCCCAACTAAATATTGAAGTGATGGATCTATCAGTTTTTGACACAATTGAAAGCCAATCGTCCGAAGAGGACAAGAAGTCGTTCCTGGCCTGTCAAGCGGCTGTTCGGGAGCTTACAGGCGATTACAACTACCTTGAGATCGGCTCGTATCTCGGCGGGAGTATTCAGCCGCATTTGCTTGATACGAAATGCCGCACGATCATTTCTATCGATAAACGGCCGAAAACACAGCCCGACGAACGCGGCTTCGATTGGACTTATTTGGAAAACTCGACGGATAGAATGATCGAGAATTTGAAGCGGGTGGCCCCGGAGTACGTTGAGAAGATAAAAACCATCGATGGCAGCACCGACGAGATCGATCCGTCAACGATCGAGGAGAAGATCGACCTGTGTCTGATCGATGGTGAACATACGGATGCGGCAATGCGAAGAGATTTCGAGTTTTGTTTGTCAGTGTTAAACAGGCGGGGGGGGGTAATTCTGTTTCACGACGCACAGATCACGTACAACGGAATCTATGAGGCGCTTGAAGACCTTCAGTCAATGGGAGTTCACTTCCACGCTTACAATCTGCCTCACGTCGTGTTTGCTGTCGAGATAGGGGATGCGTCGATTCACAAGAATCCTTTGATATTGGAACGGCTTGTGAACAATCACGTCGGCTATTTGTATTCATTACGTGATAATGATCGATACAGGAGATTCGCAAATCGTCCGCCGTTCCGATTCGCTCGGACAATCATTAGCAAGCTTCGAGGCTCAAATACCAGCAAGTGAAGAGCTAACGCTTGTATTTGAGCATCTTCCGGGATGGCCGATGGCAAAATCAGGGTGCGGCGAACGTCTTTAGTGGCGGAGCGCATCGTAGTTATTCATTGGTTTTCGGCGTTCCCTTAATAAATTGAAGCTATCATGAATATGAAAAAGATCTCGATATTTAAGCGGCGTTGGTTGGTGATGGCCATTTCGCTTGGCGTTTGTGCGTCGATCGTCGCGGCACAGGAATTGGTGCCGGTCAAGGACCTGACGGGCGGAACCAGCCTTTTTGTTTTCAGAGGCGGGTCGAAGTCGGTCTCGAAGCGGTTCGTTTCGCAATCGACCGCACGCCGAAGCCGATCGCAGCGTGCCCAGACCGCGAGGCGGGTAAGCAGCCAGTACACGCGGCTTGCGTCGAACGCACCGAGAAGGCAGCGGACGACCGCGATCGCCGAGGACAAACTACCGCCGATCCAGACAAAGACGCCGCAGGAGGTCTCGATCTTGTTTGCGGGCGTCGGTGAATACTACATAAACGAGAAGAACTATGAGCGGTCGATAGATTTCTTCCGCGAAGCAAGGACGCTTGACGCGACGAACACGATCGCTCGGGACGGTTTGAGTGAAGCATTGGCTCTTCGCGGGAACGAGATGTTGACGCGCTATGCATTGGCCGTCGCGAAAAAGGATTTTGAAGAAGCGATCAGCCTAAACCCGAAGAACGGGCCGGCATATTACGGCCTGGCAGAGGTTCTCTCCGCAGAGAGCGACGACGATCTGGCGACTGAAAATTATGAGAAGGCCCTTTCGGCCGATAGCGAGCTTACGGAGATCTACGTTCCGCTCGGTATTCTTTATTATCAGCGGGATAACATCGCCAAGGCGGATGAACTACTGACGAAGGCCGTCGCCATTGAGCCGAACGACGCCCAGGCGCAGTACTTCCTCGGGCTTGTCCGGTTGAAGCAGGAGAACGGCGAAGCGGCCCTTGCGGCATTTAATAAAGCAACCGCAAACGACGCGACCCTCGCAGAGGCGTTCTATTACACGGGCGAGACCTTGACCCGGCTCGGACGGACGCGCGAATCGATCCCCGAATTTCAGAAGGCGATCGCCCTCCGGCAAAACTACTTCGAGGCCCATTACGGGCTTGGCACGGCGCATTTTGAGTTGGATGAGTTTAAGGAAGCCGTCGATGAGTTTGAGAAAGCGAAGCTGCTCAAAAACGACAACCCCGAGGTGGTCGCGAACCTGGGCGACGCCTACCGGCTGATGAATGATTTCAACCGAGCGGAGACGAACTACAACCTGGCCGCATTGTTCTTTGAGGGCCAGCCCGATTTTGCGACGAATCAGGAGAAACGTGAGCTGACGGCAGACATTCTCGGGCGGGCAGCGTTCTCGGTTGCACGGCAGTGCGAGATAAACACCGCGAGGGGCGTTCCATGCAAATGGAGCGCGGCGGTCCGGTACCTTGAAAAGGCAAAGACGCTGACCACGAATAACGTTGACACGTCAAATCTCGGCTGGGCCTATTTCAACGCCGCGAGGACCGATCTTGCCGAAAAGCGGGAGGCCGAAGGCCGGGCAAAAATGCAAAAGGCCGTAGATACCCTTAAGGCAGCATCAGCAGCCAATTCGCCGTTCCAGCAAGGTGCGTTGCTGAACCTCGGCAAGGTCTATACCGAAACCGGCGACCGCAAGGGTGCGATCGATGCACTAAAGAAAGTGGTCGATAAAGAGCCGAAATGGGCGTTTGCTCAAAATGAACTAGGAATTGCCTACGTCAACGACAATAATTTTAAGGAGGCGATCAAGCACTTTAAGTTGGCGATCAGGCAGGACGATAAGCTCGCCGAAGCGCACTTGAACCTTGGGCTTGCTGAATTCAAGAACGGCAATACGAACGAGGCGAAAAAGGCCCACAGCAAGCTTAGATCGCTCGGGCGTGATGACCTTGCGACACGGCTTACGAACATGACGGGCGGCGTTGTAAAAAGCTGACGCTCGCCCAAAATGGGAAATCGAACGGGAGAGGGGTAAAATGACCTTCTCCCGTTTTTTATGGCCATCGAAGAGAAGATCGAAGAGGGCGTCCCGCTTGCCGGTTTTACGACGCTGGGCGTTGGCGGGCCGGCCCGGAATTTTCTATCTGCCCGGAGCGAAGACGATTTGCCGGCGGCGTTTCGTTTCGCTGAGGAAAGAGGACTTGAGGTTTTCGTTCTCGGGGGCGGGAGCAATCTGGTCGTCAGCGACGCAGGGTTCGACGGGCTGGTGATAAAGATCGACCTTCATGGGGTTGTGTTTGGGCAGCCGGATGAGGTTGGTTTTGTGCTCGCAGAAGTCGCGGCGGGAGAGGATTGGGACGCGTTTGTGGCGGAATGCGTGAGCCGGGAACTTGCCGGGATTGAGTGCATGAGCGGCATTCCCGGCTCCATTGGCGGAACACCGGTGCAGAATGTAGGAGCGTACGGGCAGGAAGTCGCGGAGACGATCGTCAGCGTGCGGTGCTTTGACCGGAAATTGGCCGAGTTCGTTTTGCTGGGCAACGAAGATTGCGGCTTTAGTTATCGTAGGAGCATCTTTAACACGAGCGAATCGGGGCGGTACGTGGTCGTGAGCGTCACCTTTAGGCTTAAGGCCGGCGGCGGGCCGAAGGTGGTTTACCGCGACCTGAAAGAGCATTTCGGCGAACGCTCGCCGAGCCTGGCGGAGGTTCGGGTGGCTGTTCTCGACATTCGGCGGCGGAAGTCGATGGTGATCGATCCGGCGGACCCGAATTCGCGGAGTGCGGGTTCGTTCTTCAAGAATCCGATCGTCTCCGTAGCGGTTCATCGTGCGATCGCGCAAGCGGAGGGAATGGATGTGCCGAGCTTTTCGGCGGGCGAGGGGCTGGTGAAGGTCCCAGCGGCTTGGCTGATTGAGCGGGCAGGCTTTGCGAAGGGCTATCGGCTCGGCGAGGCCGGAATCTCGGCAAATCACTCATTGGCGATCGTGAATCTAGGACGAGCCAAAGCGGCCGATATTTTCGCGTTAATGGATGAACTGCGTAGCGGAGTGCGGTCTAGGTTCGGAATAGAACTTGTGCCCGAGCCGGTTTTTCTTGGGACAGAAAGAGTTTTGCCGCAAAGTGTCTCGGAAAGCGTCGTCTAAATAAATGGACTCGAAATATTTAATTGAAAGAAGCCGTTTGAGGTTAGGTTATGACACGTCAAAAGAGTTTTCGAAAGAGCATTTTAGTGGGTTTGATAGCCTTTTCGCTCTTGTTGCCGGGAAGTTTGCCGGTGCGGGCGAATGACCTCGTGCCCTCGGCGGACCTGACCGGCGGTGCGAGCGTTTTCGTTTTCCGGGGATCGAGCAAGCGGCCGCAAGAACGAGCGGCGTTTTCCGGCGGTGCTCGTTCGGCTGCGGGTATGGCCGGCAACCGGGCTCGTCTAAACTCACAGGCCGCGGCTCGGCGTAAAACTCGGGCCGAGCGTGCAAAAGCAAGATCGGCGGAACTTGCCCGGGCAAGGGCTCGCGAACGGAATCGGCTTAGACGCCAATCGAATGTCCTAACGGCCCGCGGCGAAAAGCAGCTTGAGGAAGGCAGCATCGATCCGGCGATATCAAGCTTCCGCGAGGCATTGAAGCTGAATGCAAAAAACAAGGAAGCGAATACGGGCCTCAGCGAAGGCTTGACGGCAAAGGCGACCGAGCAGATGGCAGCGGGCGATGATCTGGCGGCTCTGCCTCTGCTGGAAGAGGCCGCTTTGCTCGACCCGCAAAATCAGGTCGCGTATCTCAAACTCGGCGAGCTCCACGACACACGGAACAATAACAACGAAGCGATCGCCAACTATGCGAAGGCTCTTGAGATCGACCCCGAACTGACAGCGGTTTATCTCCCGCTCGGGTTGCTTTATGCCGAGACCGGCGATGATACCCGGGCAGACGAGATGATCGCGAAGGCCGAAACTGCCGGAACGGCGACGACCGAGGCGAAGTTCGCTCGTGCGGCGATCCTCAAGCGAAAGGGAAATGAAGACGAGGCGATGGCCCTTTACCGTTCGGTCACGGTCGCGGAGCCGAACAATGGAACGGCATTCTATGCGATCGCTCGCCTGCACGATGAAGCCGGACGCGGCGATCAGGCAGTGGCCGCCTATCAGGACGCCCTGAAGGCAGAGCCGACGCTTTCGGCAGCTTGGTTTGACCTCGGTGTTCTGCAGTACAACCGCGGCGAATATAACGACGCGGCGAACTCTTACTTAAAGGTGCTTGACCTCGACCCGGCCAACGCGAGTGCACATGCCCATCTTGCGAGTGCCTATCGCCAACTTGAGCGATTTGCCGATGCGAACGTGCAGTATCGTGCGGCGTACGAAAAAGGCATCACGAAGGACTCAGAGCTTCTTAGCGAATGGGGTTTCTGTCTCGGCAAGACGAACGAATGGGACAAAGCGGCTGTCAGGCTGAAGTCAGCCGAAGAGCTTAACCCGACGGCGGTCGATCACAATAATGTCGGCTGGGCCTATTACAACGCGGCCCGGTATGACAAGCAGAACAACAAAGAGGACGATGCGAGGCAAAAGCTCGAGCTTGCCCGGCAGTCGCTGCAGCGGGCGGTCGAGATGGACGCGAATCTTCACCCGGCATTTATGAATCTTGGGGCGACGAACAATGAGCTCGGAGATTTTCAGGCTGCGGCCGACGCTCTGAACCGTGCCTTGAGCTTGCAGGGTGATTGGGTGATCGCGATGAACCAGCTTGGGCGTGCCTATCGCGGTGCGGGCGACCTGCAAAACGCGATCGCTCAGTTCTCGCGGGTCTCCACGCTCGACGCCAACAACGTCTTCGGGCTTTATAACCTCGGCGAGGTCTATCACCTTAGCGGCAACAAGCGGGAAGCGAGACGCGTCCGCGACCGGCTGAAGCGGATCGATCCAGTGTTTTCGCAGAAACTCGAAGACGTTCTAAGCGGCAAGGTCGTGCTTGACGAGGCAAATCGAAATATCAGAAAGCGCATACCTCGAATTCCGGGGATCCCGTATTAGCCTGTGTGAGACGGCGAACCGCTATCGGCCCTAGGGGAAACCGGGGCCGATTTTTTTTGTTTTGCTCTCACGAGGCTCTCAGGTTAGGGTGGCCGAAAAAATTCTGTATAATCGTGAGTTTAGTAAAATGCCGCGACGTACAGATATTCATAAGATCCTGATCATCGGTTCAGGTCCGATCATTATTGGGCAGGCTTGCGAGTTCGACTATTCGGGAACGCAGGCCTGTCGGGCTTTAAAGCAGGAAGGTTATGAGGTCGTGCTGGTCAATTCGAACCCGGCGACGATAATGACCGACCCGGAGATCGCGGACCGGACCTACGTCGAGCCGCTGACGCTCGAAACGGTAACGGCGATCATCGAAAAGGAGCGGCCGGATGCACTGCTGCCGACGGTCGGCGGACAGACGGGATTGAACCTTTCGGTCGAGCTTTACGAACAGGGCGTGCTCGATAAATACGGCGTAAAGCTGATCGGAGCCAATACCGACGCGATCAAGGTCGGCGAGGACCGCGAGCTTTTCAAAAAGGCGATGGACGAGGTCGGCATTCCCTCGGCCAAGGGCGGCTTTGCCCACACATGGGAAGAAGCTCAGAAGATCGTTGAAGAGACAGGTTATCCGGCGATCGTCCGGCCGGCTTTTACGCTCGGCGGCACCGGTGGCGGAACGGCCTACAACCCCGAAGAATTTGAAGAGATCGCAAAGAACGGACTTGCCGCCTCGCCGGTCTCGCAGATCTTGGTTGAAGAATCGATCCTCGGCTGGAAAGAATATGAACTTGAGGTGATGCGCGACCTCAACGACAACGTCGTCATCATCTGCTCGATAGAAAATTTTGACCCGATGGGTGTGCACACGGGCGACTCGATAACGGTCGCTCCGGCACAGACGCTGACCGACGTTGAGTATCAGAATCTCCGTGACATGTCGATCAAGTGCATACGCAAGGTCGGCGTGGAAACGGGCGGTTCGAATATCCAGTTTGCGGTAAACCCGACGGATGGTGCGGTGCGGATAATCGAGATGAACCCGCGTGTTTCGCGGTCCTCGGCACTTGCCTCAAAGGCGACTGGCTTTCCGATCGCTAAGATCGCCGCAAAGCTCGCGGTCGGCTACACACTCGACGAAATTCCGAACGACATCACCAAAAAGACACCGGCATCTTTTGAGCCGACGATCGATTATGTCGTGACGAAAATACCGAAGTGGGCATTCGAGAAATTTCCGGGTGCGGAAGATGTTTTGGGGACGCAGATGAAATCGGTCGGCGAGGTGATGGCGATCGGGCGGACGTTTAAGGAATCGCTTTTCAAGGGGCTGCGTTCGCTTGAGGCCGTAAAGCCGCTACGGTTGGTTGATGTGCCGGACGAGGAGCTGCAGCGGAAGCTCGCTAGGCCGAATTCCCAGCGATTTTCTTACATAACGTACGCGTTGCAGAACGGCTACTCGATCGAAGAGGTTCATCGCCTGACCAAGATTGACCCCTGGTTCCTCGATCAGGTAAAGCAGGTGATGGAGTTTCAGGAGACGGAGTTGTCAATTGATAGCGGACAGCGGACAACGGACAAATCTAAGAAACTCGCTGATCTCGTCGACTTGCCTGACGACGTTCTGCGTAGTGCTAAAGAATTCGGACTGTCCGATCGGCGTCTTGCCTTTTTGACAGAAACGACCGAGTTGGAAGTCCGCGGGCATCGAAAGGCGGCGGGGATCGCACCGGTTTATAAGCGGGTAGACACCTGCGGAGCTGAGTTTGAGTCGTTCACGCCGTATCTTTACTCGACCTATGAAGAAGAGTGCGAGGCCGAGCCGACCGACCGCCGCAAGATAATGATCCTCGGCTCCGGGCCCAACAGAATCGGGCAGGGAATCGAGTTTGATTACTGCTGCTGTCATGCCTCGTTCGCACTCCGCGACGCCGATTTCGAGACGATAATGGTCAACTGCAACCCGGAGACCGTTTCGACCGACTACGACACTTCGGACCGTTTGTATTTTGAGCCGCTGACGTTCGAGGATGTGATGAACATCGTGGATGTCGAGCAGCCCGAGGGCGTTATCGTGCAATTCGGCGGGCAGACGCCGCTCAATCTTGCCGATAAGCTCCACGCGGCGGGTGTGCCAATCATCGGAACCTCGCCGGATTCGATCGACCTTGCCGAAGACCGTAAGCGGTTTTCCGCACTGCTCAATGAGCTGAACATTCCGCAGCCGCCAAACGGGACGGCGGCATCGCCCGAAGAAGCGAAGGAGATCGCGGCCAAGATCGGTTATCCGGTGATCGTGCGGCCGAGCTTTGTCCTTGGCGGGCGGGCGATGGCCATCGTTTACGACGAATCTTCTCTCGATGAATATATGCGGACGGCGGTCGATGCCTCGCCGGAGAAGCCGATCTTGATCGACAAATTCCTCGAGCGTGCGGGCGAGATCGACGTTGATGCGTTGGCCGACGAAACGACGGTCGTCATCGCCGGAATTCAAGAGCACATCGAAGAGGCGGGCATTCACTCGGGCGATTCGTCGAGCGTCTTGCCGCCGCAGAAGATCGCGGTCGAGCATCTGGAGACGATCCAGCATTATACTCGGTTGCTCGCTAAAGGCTTGAATGTTAAGGGGTTAATGAACATTCAATATGCCGTTCAGAGCGACCGCGTTTATGTGCTGGAGGTTAACCCGCGAGCCTCGCGGACGGTGCCGTTCGTTGCCAAGGCGACGGGTGTGCCGATCGCAAAGATCGCATCGCTTGTGATGGCCGGGTCAAAAACGCTTGCCGAGTTCGGCCTGCCGGACGTGCTCGCGGTGCCGCAGGTCTTTGTGAAATCGCCCGTTTTTCCGTTCAAGAAATTTGCTGGGGTCGATCCGATCCTTGGACCGGAAATGCATTCGACCGGCGAGGTGATGGGCGTCGGGGCGACGTTTGGCGAGGCATACGGCAAAGCGATGGAAGGCGCGGGTGTCAGTTTGCCGATTCCAGATTCCAGATTCCAGATTGGAGAAGCCGATTCGCTGAGGCCTGAATCGTCGAATCAGCGATCGATGAAGGCTTTTATTTCCGTGACGAACGCCGACAAGGGGCAGGCGGTCCTGCTTGCCCGCCGGTTGAACAAACTCGGGTTCAAGTTGGTGGCGACGCACGGAACGGCGACACGGCTCCGCGAGGTTGGCCTCGATTGCGACGACGTGTTTAAGGTGAACGAAGGCCGCCCGAACATCGCCGACCTTATCCGCCAGGGCGAGATCTCGCTGATCATCAACACGCCGCTTGGCAAAACTTCACGCTACGACGAACAGGCCATCCGCAAGGCTGCACTTCAATTCAACGTCCCCTGCGTCACGACCATCACCGGAGCCGAAGCACTAGTCGAAGCCATCGCAACGAAGGCGACGAACGGCGGCATCACGGTCCGGAGCTTGCAGGAGATACATTCAGTTGATCGGCAATCCTCCGTTGAGAGTGCCGGAAATTGATCCAGCTATCGCTCACGAACTTTCAATGCTCTCTAAAGACGGACTCGGTTTTCGCCGTGAGATCGAGCTTTGCCTCAACGGCGGTGCCGTCACGACAAGTGCACCAGAGTCGGGTACCGTCGCAACTCCACCGCATGCCCACGATTCCCGCAGGGGCAACGAATTCGCTGATCGCCTCGAGATCCGGTAATCGAAGTATCTTTATACGACCGCCGATGAATTCGACGTTGTCTTCATAATTGCCGGGAAGGTCTGATCGATCGAAGTAGTATCCTTGTCCGACCGCAATCATGTCATATTGCGGATTGCAGACACATTCGTCTCCGGAAATAAAGCGAAGCCGTACATCGCTGCCGCTCTCGGCTTCACTAAGCGATAAGGAGTAAAGAGCTCCTTCTTGGCAGAAAAAAAGCGAACTGCCGTCTCTTGTCCAGTCGATCCCTGTTATCTGGGACTCAGCATCTACTACGTGCGAGGGGATAGTTCGGTTGTCGTCGTCGTACCTCAGCGTTCGGCGGTAGATCTCCCGGAGTTCGGGCAGTCGATAGACGACCAGATAGTCTGAGGAATTTCGCATACTCGCACTAACGGCGAGCAGTTTTTCATCGGGAGAGATCGCTCCTCTTTTGTAGCCGTAAAATCCTCTCCATCTGGCACTCAGTTTGTCGTAGTGGAACTTGGGATGCGGAAGAAAATCCGTAACTTCGTGGATCAACGAAATATCCTTGAGCACCTGATCGTTCCCACTTTCTTCCCATTCACATTTCCAGATGAGCATTCGCGGGTCGGGCACGTGGGAACTTGAAACTAGGTAGGTGCCCTTTGCAGACCAATAAAGGTAGTAGATCCAAGTTGCATGGCGTACGAAGGTAATGACCGAGTCGGGTTCTGTCGAGTCGAATATACGCAAAGCGTAGTCGGGGTTGCCGCTTCCGGTAGCGAGATACCTTCCGTTTGGCGACCACTCAAAGGACGAGGCCGCATCGGCTACGCATAGTATTGCCGCATTGGCGGGAAGGATACCGGTGCGGAGATAGTTTTGAACATATTCTTGCGTTACTTTGGTCTTACCTGAGTCGTCGTATCGGTGGCAAGCCGCACCGAGACCCGACATCCTGAACTCAAATTCCGGATCATCCATTCGCCGCAGGACAACGTGTTGATGCCCGATCTGGGTGTCGCCTCGGCGGATACTGGCATTCGCGTGGGAGCTTGCAAAAACGCCCGCCGACGATATTGTGCCGCGGAAGCTAACAAAGTCGAACAATTTTGATGCGGACCAAACGACTTGTGGATCTGCTGAAAACCCGTCCATATTCTTGTTTGAGAGGGCGTCGGTGGCTGGTCTACTGTTGCGAACGGATTATCCTTTCTGCGATTCTTGACCGAACCCGATGTTTACAATAACTTTACGTAAAGCGATTCACAGTTTAATCTCAGTAAATCAATAATGAAAGAAAATCAGGACCGTGAGATCATTGGCGGGCATCTGCTTGTGATCGGAGGGGCAGAGGATAAGTATAACGAACGGCGGATACTCAAGAAGTTTCTTGAGCTCGCGGGCGGCGAAAAGGCTGAGGTGTTGATCATTCCGGTCGCTTCGGATTATCCGGAGTTTGCTGCGGATGTTTACACGCAAGCGTTTCGGAACCTGGGCATCGCGAGCCCGCGGGTGCTCAGGGCGAACTCGCGGCAAGAGGTCTTTCAGGCCGACGCTGATGAACTTCTGGATGGCGTGACCGGTGTCTTCATGACCGGCGGCGACCAGATGCGGCTCGTGTCTATCCTCGGCGGGACGAAGGTCGCAGAGAGGCTGCGGAAGATGGTTCGCGAAACGCCGCTTGTGCTTGCCGGGACAAGTGCCGGTGCTGCCGGAATGAGCACATCGATGATCGTCCGCGGCGATTCGGCTTCGCATCCGCACAAGGGAGCGGTGCAGCTCTCGCCGGGGCTTGGCTTTCTCAAGAACATAATCATCGACCAGCACTTTACCGAACGCGGACGCATCAGCCGGCTGATCACGGCTGTTTCGTATAACCCTTACAATCTCGGCGTAGGCATTGATGAGAACACGGCAATCATCCTCGATGGCAAGGGCGTGCTCGAGGTGGTCGGGAAGGGGTCGGTGACAATCGTTGATGGGTCAGTTATCTCGTATAACGAGATCGCCGAGGTCGCAGAGCACGAATCGTTCAGCGTCTGCGGCGTGCAGATGCACATACTCCGCGATGGACTGGTTTACGACTATCTCGAACGCCACCCGCTCCAGCCGAAGCAGGAATTTCTTCTACCCGACCTTGGATGAGCCGGGATTCCAGATTCCAAATTCCAGATTCCAGATTTGAATTTTGACGTTGACGCAATAAAACAATTCGTTCGGTAATATTACTGAAAGGCGATGGCAAGAATAGAGCGATTCGAGGATCTGGAGGTTTGGAAGCTGGCGTTCGAAATTGCGAATGATGTTTACGATCTCAGTTCACGCGAACCGTTTTCTCGAGACTTTGCTCTTCGTGATCAGATGCGTCGATGTGCTATCTCAGTTTTCTCAAACATTGCAGAGGGATTCGAGCGTGACGGCAACAAAGAATTCATAAATTTCCTCGCGATCGCTAAGGGCTCGTGCGGTGAGTTGCGAGCTCAAATATTGTTTGCCAATCGACGCGGGTATATTACCGAACAGGAGATCGTCGGACTCTTAGACCGTTTACGACAAGCAAGTAATCAGATATCGGGGTTTCAAAAATACCTCAGAAATAACGAGTTTAAGGGGCGTAAATTTGTTTGACCCCGAAGACGCGTCCTACAATCTGGAATTTGGAATCTGGAATTTGGAATCATGAACAATGGAAATTCTTGAGATAAGAACACTTCGGGGGCCGAATTATTGGAGCGGCTATTGGAAGAAGCTGATCATAATGCGGCTGGACATCGGCGATTATGAAGACCGTCCTTCGGACAAGATCGACGGCTTCTATGGCCGGATGAACGAAGTGTTGCCATCGCTCCTGACCCACGGTTGCAGCTATGGCGAAGAGGGCGGCTTTCTGCGTCGTGTGCAGGAAGGCACGTGGGCAGGGCACATAATCGAGCATATTGCCCTCGAGCTCCAGACGCTTGCCGGAATGGACACCGGCTACGGGCGTACCCGCGAGACGGACGAACGGGGCATTTACAACGTCGTTTTCAGCTACCACGAAGAAGAGGTCGGGCGATTTGCCGCGAAGGCAGCGGTTCGGCTGTTTCTTGGGCTTGCCGAGGGAAGTCCGATCGATGAGATCAAGGCCGAGGTTGCAGAGGCCATACAGCGGATGCGTGAGATCCGCGAAGATGTCCGCTTCGGGCCTTCGACGGGGTCGTTGGTCGAGGAGGCCGAAAGCCGCGGCATTCCTTACATCAGGCTCAACGACCAATCGCTCGTCCAGCTCGGCTACGGTGTTCACCAGAAGCGAATTCAGGCGACAACCACCGCCAACACAAACATGATCGCGGTCGATATCGCCGGTAACAAGCACGCGACCAAAACGCTGCTCGGCGATATGGGCATTCCCGTGCCGAAGGGCTACCGCATCCGCGAGGAAGAGGAGCTTGAGGCGACATTGGGGCGAGTCGGCTTTCCGGTGGTCATCAAGCCGCTCGACGGTAACCACGGCAAAGGTGCAACGGTCGGTGTAACGTCGGTCGAAGAGGCACGAGTTGCCTGGGAGAAGGCGAAAGAGTACTCGCGTTGGGTGATTGTTGAGAAGCAACTCGTCGGAGCGGACTTTCGAGCACTCGTGGTCAATAACCGCCTGATAGCGGTGGCGAAGCGAGTGCCTGCCCACGTCGTCGGAGACGGCAAGCAGACCATCCAGGAGCTGATCGACGAAACGAATGCCGACCCTCGACGCGGTTACGGGCACGAGAATGTGCTGACCGAGATCGATGTCGATAGCCAGACGATGCGGTGTATCCGGAACGCCGGTTACGAGCTTGAAAGCGTCCTGCCGAAGGGCGAGTTGCTCTATCTCAAAACGACGGCAAATATCTCGACCGGCGGAACGGCGATCGACGTAACGGACGAGGTGCATCCGGAGAACGTCTTTCTCTTTGAGCGGATCGCGAGGATCATCGGGCTGGACGTTGCCGGCGTTGACATCATTGCGGAGAACGTCAGCGAACCGCTTCATGAAAGCGGTGGAGGCATCATCGAGGTCAACGCCGCACCCGGCTTTCGGATGCACCTTGCTCCAAGCGAGGGCATTGGCCGCAATGTGGCAGAGCACGTGCTCGATATGCTCTTTCCCGCCGGGGCTCAGAGCCGCATTCCCATCTTTGCCATCACCGGCACGAACGGAAAGACGACCACCACCCGCCTGATCGCTCACATCCTGAAAGGCACCGGAAGAACGGTCGGCTTTACGACGACGGACGGTACGTACATCCAGAATCAGCAGATCGTCCGCGGAGACAACACCGGGCCCGTTTCAGCTCAGCTTGTGCTCAAAGACCCGACCGTTGATGTCGCCGTGCTTGAGACTGCACGCGGCGGTATTATCCGCTCGGGGCTTGGCTTTGACCATTGCGACATCGGCGTTGTTCTTAATGTTGCCGCCGACCATCTGGGGATGAAGGACGTAAATACGCTTGAGGATCTTGCCCGGGTGAAATCGGTCATTCCGCGATCGGTCAGCAAGTCGGGGTTTGCCGTGCTCAATGCCGAGGACCCGCTTGTTTACAAGATGAAGGAACTGGTCGATGGAAAGGTCGTTTGCTTTTCAATGGACGAGAACAACCCGACCATTAAGCGGCGTGCGGAACGCGGACGCGTCTCCTGCGTCTATGAGAATGGCTACGTGACCATCCTCAAGGGCAAGTGGAAGGTCCGGGTCGAAAAGGTAACTAACATTCCGTTGACATATGGTGGTAGGGCAGAGTTCATGGTCCAGAACGTGCTGGCGGCGACTTTGGCGTGCTTTGTCCACGGCGTTTCGATCGAAGACATCCGCGTTGGCCTGACCACATTCAATGCCGGTGCAGCACAGACTCCGGGACGATTGAACTTCACCGAGGTTGGCCACGTTACCGTCCTGATGGACTACGCACACAACCCGGCAGGCTTCCAGGGGCTTACGCAGTTCGTCGCAAAGCTGCCGCATAAATATCGCACGGTCGTTATGACCACGCCGGGCGACCGTCGGGACGAGGACATCCGCGAGATGGGCGAGATCGCCGGAAATAACTTCGACCGTATCGTCATCCGTGCCGGAAATTACCTTCGCGGACGTGAGGCCGAGGAGATCGCGACACTCATTCAAGAGGGAATCGCCCGCAGCGAAGGCCAGCCGCAGGTCCGCGTCATTCCGGCAGGCCGAGATGCCATCCACCACGCCATTAAGAACGGCCGAAAGGGCGAACTGGTCGTCACGCTCGCCGACGTAGTGCCGGACGACATCGGATATGTTCAGGAGATAAGGGACAAGATGCTGGAGGAGCAGGCGGAAAGCGAAGCGGCGAGTTGAGAGTTGCGGAGTTGCAGAGTTACGGAGTTGCAGAGTTTCAGAGTTATAGAGTTGCGGGGTAGCGTAGGGCTCTCCACTGCTTGTCTTTGATCTCACCCGTAAATATCTACCACCATCAGATCGTTGCTGCCTGTTATATGGCCGCGGTACATGCCTTCGGAGTTGAAGGGAAGGGTGACGTTGCCGTGGGTATCGACGGCAATGAGGCCGCCTTCGCCGCTTATTTCGGTTAGGCGTTCGATGGTTTCGCGGGCGGCGTCCTCGAGCGAAATCTCTTTGTAACGCATTCTCGCTGATACGTCGTAGGCGGAAACGCCGAGCATAAAATACTCGCCATGGCCGGTGCAGGAGACGGCACAGAGGTCGTCGGCATACGTCCCGGCTCCGATCAGCGGCGTGTCTCCAATGCGGCCAAACTTCTTGTTCGTCATGCCGCCGGTCGAGGTCGCAGCTGCCAGAAAGCCGTTCGAATCACACGCGACGGCCCCGACGGTGCCCTTTGGTGTCCCGGCGTGGTCGAGCTGGACGCGTCCATCGGCGATGGCGTCCTGCAACTGCAGCCAGCGATGCTCGGTAAAGAAATACTCGTCCGGAGCGGTCTCAACGCCCATTTCCGCCGCGAACTGGTTAGCACCCTCGCCGGCAAGCAAGATGTGCTCGGTGTTTTCCATCACCTTTCTGGCAAGCCTGATCGGGTTCTTGATGTTCCTCACAAAAGCGACCGCACCTGCACTTAGACCCTTGCCGTCCATGATCGCCGCGTCCATTTCGTTCTTGCCTTCGCTTGTGAAAACAGCACCGCGACCGGAATTGAACAGCGGGAAATCCTCCAGCGAGACGACCGCCGCCTCGACCGCATCCAGCGACGGCCCGCCCTTCTCAAGCACCGCCCAGCCCGCCTTCAACGCCGCTTCCAGCCCGCTGCGGTATTCCCGCTCAAGCTCCCCGGTCATCTGCGAACGCAATATCGTCCCCGCCCCGCCGTGTATTGCCAATGCGATCTTTGCCATAGCCCAAATCTACCACATGGCCTTCAATCAAACATCAATACCTGTTTAGAAGTGTTTAGATGTTTGAGGTGTTTATGTTTCAAACACCCTCAAACACCTTTTAATGTTTGATTGAACTTTCAAATCTCAAACACCTTCAAACACCTTTTAATGTTTGATTGAACTTTAGGGGTTCTTTGGGCTCCGCCCTCCGGTGTGCGGAAAGGCTCGGCCTTTCCGGACGGTGGCTTAAAACTCTTGGGCTACGCCCGGTCCCTGTGCCAATGGAGGTGCTTGATATCAACTTCGAGAGGCTCATCTTCTAATAGGCTCTGATTCGCCCTATAGCGAAAGCTAGAGAACGCATATTCAGGCGGAGTTTCGGCCATACCTTCTTCGACCGGATTGAAATGAATGTAGTTTGCTTTCTCGATAGCCTTTGATTCGCTGGTGATAATGAACGTATTCGAATGATGCTGCCAAAGTGAGTATTTATACTCCCGCGACCCTTCGTCTTTTCGAAGCTTGTCCAGCGAACTTTGGTGGCCATTCTCTTTTAGGTGATTGATGATACGCCTTGCCGAAATGCCGTTGAGATAACGCAGCACATCGGACGGCTTTCGTGAGCTATCAGTGATCATGTGATAGTGGTCGGCCATTATCACGTAAGCGAATATCATGATGCCTGCCGAACTCCGTGCCTCATCAAATGCATTGGCCAAGATGCGTCGCATCGCTTCCGTACGGAAAACAGGAAGCCGGTCCTTTGTTACTGAAGTGAGGAAATATAGCGGTGAGTCACTCGATATCAGAGGCATAGCCTCAAAGAATAAGTGGAAGCTAAACGGAAAGGCAAGCCTTTCCGCACACCGGAGGGCGTAGCCCAAGAAGCCGGAACCTGAAGTGCCAGCGTTTCCGCAAGCCGGAGGGCATAGCCCATCGAGAGTAGATCCATTTCGTAGAAATAGATACACCTCTCCCTTTCCTTACTTCCTAAGTAAAGAATGTTGTTTGTTAAGTTGACGTAAGAATACCGCGGTGTTGCATCTGTTGTCAAGTGTATTATCTACGCAATGCGAAACTCTAAACTTCAATCAAACATTTTAGGGTGTTTGAAGGTGTTTGAAACTTACGAATTTCAAACACCCCCAAACACCTTTTAAGGTTTGATAGAAGGGAAATGCGGAAGCCCTGTTTTCGCGGCTTGCCGCTCTATTTGCGGAAAGGCTGTGCCGTTCCGACGGCTCCCCCACAACTTGCGGCTATGCCGCCGCGTTGGCAACTCAATGATGGGCGGCACAGCCGCATACAATTGTTACATCGCACGGAAAAGTAAACTTTTCCGCAAATAGAGCGGCAAGCCGCACGACTCTAATCAAACATTTTAGGGTGTTTGAAGGTGTTTGAAACTTACGAATTTCAAACACCCTCAAACACCTTTTAAGGTTTGATTAGAGCTTTTGGCTGCGGAGGCGGAGGGCGTTGGCGATGACGGAGACGGAGCTGAACGTCATTGCGGCACTGGCGATCATCGGCGAGAGCAGGACGCCGAAGACCGGGAAGAGCACGCCGGCGGCGATGGGCACTCCGAGCACGTTGTAGGCGAATGCGAAGAAGAGATTTTGGCGGATGTTCTTCATCGTGTTCAGGCTGAGGTTTCGTGCTTTCAGTATGCCATCGAGGTCCGGGCGGAGCAGCGTAATGTCAGAAGATTCGATGGCGACGTCTGTCCCGCTGGCGAACGCGATCCCGACGTCAGCCTGTGCCAGGGCCGGAGCGTCGTTGACGCCATCGCCGGCCATCGCCACACGCTTGCCCATCGCCTGCAGTTCCTTTACCTTCGCAGCTTTGTCCTGCGGCATGACCTCCGAGTAAGCATGAAGTATCCCGAGTTCGGACGCTACCCTGTTGGAGGTCAGCTGGCTGTCTCCGGTCATCATCCATACGTCTAATCCACTCGCCTTTAGATTCCGAACCGCTTCAACGGCACCTGGCTTTAAGGCGTCTGCGATTCCGATCAAGCCGACGATACGCCGGTCCACGACGACCGAAACCACAGTCTGCCCTTTTCGTTGCAACTCTTCTGTTTCCGGAGCCATTTTCGGAAACATTGCATAGTTCCCGATGATAACTTCATGTCCTTCGACGATGCCCTTGACACCCGCTCCTGTGACCGACTCAAACCCTTCCACTTTCGAGACCACGATGTTTCGCGATTCGGCTTCCCGCAAAACTGCGGATGCTAATGGA